>JBEVJH010000150.1:0-8540 GCA_040510355.1 Aestuariivirgaceae bacterium | reverse complement strand
TCCATGACGGCGATAGCGCCTCATGGAGCGAAATCCGTCTCCCCTCCCGAGCCGCAGCACCTATATAATCGGCTCTCGGACCGAGAACAGGAATGACGAGCGACAGACCGAGCATGGCTGGAAAGTCGGGGCGACCGAAGGACGCCGGGCAAACGGGCGTCATCACCAGGACTGAGCCGAAGACCAAGAAGCCCAGCCTGTACAAGGTGCTGCTGCTGAATGACGATTACACGCCCATGGAGTTCGTCGTCCACGTGCTCGAGCGGTTTTTCAACAAGGGCCGAGAAGAGGCCACACGAATCATGCTCCATGTGCACCAGCGGGGCATCGGGGTCTGTGGCGTTTACACCTATGAGGTGGCGGAAACCAAGGTCACCCAAGTGATGGACTTTGCACGCCAGCACCAGCATCCGCTACAGTGCACCATGGAAAAGGAGTAGTTTCACCTCGTGCCAACATTCTCGCGCAGTCTCGAACAAGCCCTCCACCGGGCGCTGGCGCTCGCCAATGAGCGCAGCCACGAATATGCCACGCTCGAGCACCTGCTGCTCGCCCTGATGGACGACAAGGACGCGGCGGCCGTCATGCGCGCCTGCAGCGTCGATCTCGACGTCCTGCGGCGCAGCCTCGAGAACTACATCGACAACGAGCTCGCAAGCCTGGTGGTCGACAATGGCGACGACTCCAAGCCGACCGCCGGGTTCCAGCGGGTCATCCAGCGCGCGGTGATCCACGTCCAGTCATCCGGCCGCGACGAAGTGACCGGCGCCAACGTGCTGGTGGCGATCTTCGCCGAGCGCGAGAGCCACGCCGCCTATTTCCTGCAGGAGCAGGACATGACGCGATACGACGCGGTCAACTTCATCTCGCACGGCATCGCCAAGCGGCCGGGCTCGTCGGAGACCCGCACGGTTCGCGGCGTCGAGCAGGATGACGGGGAGGATCGCGACGGCGACGGCGAGGGACGCAAGAAGCCGTCGGGCGACGCGCTCGAGGCCTATTGCATCAACCTCAACAAGAAGGCCACCGACGGGCGGATCGATCCGCTGATCGGCCGCGACCCCGAGGTCAAGCGGACCATCCAGGTGCTGTGTCGGCGCCAGAAGAACAACCCGCTCTTCGTGGGCGATCCCGGCGTCGGCAAGACCGCCATCGTCGAAGGACTGGCCCGCAAGATCGTCGGCGGCGAAGTGCCCGAGGTCCTCAAGGACTGCACCATCTTCCAGCTCGACATGGGGGCGCTCCTCGCCGGCACGCGCTATCGCGGCGACTTCGAGGAGCGACTCAAGGCGGTGATCAAGGAGATCGAGGCCTATCCCGGCGCCATCATGTTCATCGACGAGATTCACACGGTGATCGGTGCCGGCGCCACCAGCGGCGGCGCGATGGACGCCTCCAACCTGCTCAAGCCGTCGCTCGCCGGCGGCAATCTGCGCTGCATCGGCTCGACCACCTACAAGGAGTACCGGCAGCATTTCGAGAAGGACCGGGCGCTCGTCCGCCGTTTCCAGAAGATCGACGTCAACGAGCCCTCGGTGCCGGACGCGATCAAGATCCTGGGCGGCCTCAAGCCCTATTTCGAGGACTTCCACAAGGTCCGCTTCACCAATGAGGCGATCAAGCTCGCCGTCGAGCTGTCGGCGCGGTACATGAACGACCGCAAGCTCCCCGACAAGGCGATCGACGTCATCGACGAGTCGGGGGCCTCGCAGATGCTGCTGCCGGAAGCCCGCCGGCGGCGCGTCATCGGCGTCAAGGAGATCGAGGAGACGATCGCCACCATGGCGCGGATTCCGCCCAAGAGCGTGTCGCGCGACGACGCCGAGGTGCTGCGCAACCTGTCGACCGAGCTCAAGCGCGTGGTGTTCGGCCAGGACCGGGCGATCGAGGCGCTCGCCTCCGCCATCAAGCTGTCGCGGGCCGGCCTGCGCGAGCCCGAGAAGCCGATCGGCTGCTATCTGTTCTCCGGTCCGACCGGCGTCGGGAAGACCGAAGTCGCCCGCCGCCTCGCCGAGGTCATGGGCATTCACATGCTCCGCTTCGACATGTCGGAATATATGGAGCGCCATTCGGTGTCGCGACTGATCGGCGCCCCTCCGGGCTATGTCGGCTTCGACCAGGGCGGCCTTTTGACCGACGGCATCGACCAGCATCCGCACACCGTGCTGCTGCTCGACGAGATCGAGAAGGCGCATCCCGACCTGTTCAACATCCTGCTGCAGGTGATGGACCACGGCAAGCTGACCGACCACAATGGCAAGTCGGTCGACTTCCGCAACGTCATCCTGATCATGACCACCAATGCCGGCGCCCAGCAGCTGGCCGGCGCCGCCTATGGCTTCACCCGCAGCAAGCGCGAGGGCGACGACCAGGAGGCGGTGAACCGCATGTTCTCGCCGGAGTTCCGCAACCGGCTCGACGCGGTCGTGCCGTTCGGTCATCTGCCGCCCGAGGTGGTGCGCCAGGTGGTGCAGAAATTCGTTCTTGAGCTCGAGGCCCAGCTCGCCGAGCGTCAGGTCAATATCGAGTTGTCGGACGATGCCGCCGGCTGGCTGGTGCGCCAGGGCTATGATGAAGCGATGGGCGCCCGGCCGATGGCGCGGGTCATCCAGGAGAACATCAAGAAGCCGCTGGCCGACGAGGTGCTGTTCGGCAAGCTGCAGAGCGGCGGCACCGTGCGCATCCTGCTCGAGGTCGATCCGGCGACGGGCGAGGAGAAGCTCGGCTTCCGCTATCTGAGCCGCGACGAGGAGAAGGCGCTGCCGCGCCCGCCCGAGCGCAAAGCGCTGCCGCGGGCGAGCGACGGCGATGGCGAAGCCAAGCGCCGTCCACCCCGGAAGCCAGGCAAGACCTCGAGCCGCAAGCCGGAGCCTGCATAGGCAGGCAGCAGGCAGTGGGCAGTTAGGAGGGAGCGCCTCCTGCTGCCTGACTGTCGTGCTGAGCGAAAGGGGCTACGCCGCCGGGGCTGCCGTCCCCTGGGTGACGTCCAGCTGCTCGGCCTTCTGCCTCAGCTTGTCCGCGTCCCTGTCCAGCAGGTTCTGAAATTGTTGATTCTTGGCCTTGGCGACCTCTTGGTCATGCTTTGCCTCGTCATCGAGCACCTTCTGGCTTGTCTTCTGGGTGTCCTCGACGGTGTCGACGATCCTCGAGGGGCCGACTGTGGCCTCCTCCTGCTGCGCCTGCTGCCCCTGCTGCAACTGCGGGAACCGTTGGTTGAACACGGCGGCCGGCTGATTTGCTAGATATTGATCGCGATCGCCCATCGCGCCGTTCTGCGCAATGAACGCCGCACGCTTGGCCATCGTCTCCTCATCCTTCTTGACGACGCCGGTGACCCAGGTGACGTTCGGCCCGGGCTTCAGCACGCCATGGCCGGCTTCCTCCGGCGATCCGCCAGTCGACGGCTTGGCATTGTTGTCGACCGAAGGTGTGACCGGCTCATAGACCGGCTTGCTGCCCCCGATAGTTGTCATTTTCAGATCTCCTCATTGCTTGGCAGTGAAATGCAACGAGGATTCGACTATCACGCCCGATCGGGGCCTCTTGTGCCGAACGACACAGCCGTCAGGAAAATTTCACACTTCCGCTTCCTGCTCGGCTGCAATCCGATGCAACGCCGCGATGAATCGACCGGCCGCATCGGCCACTGTCGCATCATTTTCAATGGTGATGACTGTCAACCCGGAGGGCAGCGGCGCTGCCGCCCGCGTGACCCGCGCCGCGATGTCGTCGTCGCCTTCGCGGCCGCGCTGCTTCAGCCGCGCCGCGAGAATGGCGGCCGGCGCCGACACCGCCAGTGCCACCACGCAGGGGTGGTTGGCGAGCGCCTCGGCGACGACGCCGCGCGACACATTGACCACCACCGCCGTGCCCTGCGCCAGCGCCGCCTCGATGCCGCGCGGCACGCCATAGAGCTGGCCGTGCGCCTCCCAGGAGAGCGCGAAGCCACCCGCCGCCTGCTCGCGCCGAAAGGCCTCGGGGGTGCGCTCCTCGACCGGCTCGTTGCTGTCGGAGGCGCGGGTGACGTGGCGGCGCGGGAACAGGAATCGCCGATCGCCGGCTAGCGCATCGCGGGCCATGCCGATGAGCGTGTCCTTGCCGGCGCCACTCGGGCCGATCACCAACACCAATGTTCCAGGCGTCATTGCGAGCCCTATAGCACCCGGCGTCCTTCGCGCCACACCCGCCGGACCACCGGCCAGCCGTGATCGGCATTGACCTGGACGAGATCGGCGCGCTTGCCGACCGCGATCTCGCCGCGGTCATCGAGGCCGACGGCTGCGGCCGGCGCGCGGGTCACCGTCGCGATCGCCGCCGGCAGTTCGATGCCCTTGGCTTCATCGGGCAAGGCGAAGGCGGCCGCCAGCAGGCTGCCCGGCACATAGTCCGACGAGAGGGCATCGAGGTGGCCGTTGGCGGCCACCGCGGCGGTCGAGATGTTGCCGGAATGCGACCCGCCGCGAATGAGGTTGGGCGCGCCCATCAGCACACTGAGCCCCGCCATATGCGCCGCCGCCGCGGCTTCCGCGGTGGTCGGGAACTCGGCAATGGTGACGCCCTCGGCGATGGCCTCCTCGACATGCAGCAGGGTCGCGTCGTCATGGCTGGCGAGCGTCACGCCGAGGCGCCGTGCCAGGGCGACGATGGCGGTGCGGTTCTTCGCCGAATGGCTGTCCCTGAACTCGCGCCGCTCGCTGATGAACAGCTCGAGCTGCTCCGCCCCCATGATCTTCTTGCCGAGATAATAGTCGCGGAACTTCTGGACCGTTACGAACTGCCGTTCGCCCGGCGTGTGGTCCATCACCGAGATGAGCTTGAGGTTGGGATCGCCCGCCAGCGCCTCGGCGGCCGCGATGGTGTCGGGGCAGGGGAGCTCGCAACGCAGATGGATCAGGTGGTCGGCGCGCAGGAGACCGCGCCCCTTGGCCTCGGCCAGGGCCGCCGCCAAGGGCTGCGGGTCGATCGCGCCCTGAGCCTCGAAGGAGCCGGCGCGCAGCGCGTCCAGCACGGTGGTGATGCCGGCCGCCGCGATCATCGCATCATGGGCAAGCAGCGCCGGCACGGCGGGCCATTCGACGCCCGGCCGCGGCACGGCCTGTCCTTCGAGATTGTCGGTGTGGAGCTCGACCAGGCCGGGGATCAGGTAGTCGCCGGCCAGATCCTCGCCCGGTACGGTTCCGGCGGTCGTCGCAATATCGCCGATGACGCCGTCGCGAACCATGAGCGCGCCGCGCACCATCCGGTCGCCGAGCACGATCCGCGCATTGGTGAAAACCGTTTCCGCCGTCATTGAGTATCCGTTCCTCGCCCGAGCAGCGCATAACGAGCGAATATGACAAAGCTGTCTCCATGCCCGCCAGCCCTGAAAAGGCTGAGCGCATCGACCGGCTGGCCCGTCTGCAGATCGTTGGCGAAGTAATCGGCCGCGGCGGTTGCCAGCCGATCCAGCGAATCGCTGTCAGCCTGCCCGCTCAGCGTGATGTGGAAGCGGAACTCCTCCATGACGTAAGGGTATCCCCATTGGGCCAGCAGTGTCTCCTGCCGCGCGCTCAGACCCGCCGCCCGTCGCTTGGCCAGCTCGTCCGGCGAGGGCGGCGCCCTGAGATGATCGAGCGCCCGGACGCAAGTCCCGGCCAGGGCCGTCAGCGCCGGCTCCTGGCGCGCCGGCGTCAGCGCCAGGAAATGGCCGATCCGAGTCACCCGCAAGGGCGGCATCACTTTGGGCGCGAGCGATGCGGCGAGAGCGCCGACTTCTTTCCCGATCGTTCGATCGTCATGGCCTGGCGCCGGGTGGAAGGGCGGCTTCAAGGTTGCATGCGCCCCGTAGCGCCGCGGCTCGGCCGTCAGCTGCTGGAACGACGCCGCGTTGATCCCGGCGATGACGGGCTGCGGCACGCTCGCGCCGTCGAGCGCATCGCGCCCGAGCCAGGCGCTGAGCCGCCGGTGAAATCCGCTTTGCGGGTCGGGCGCGTAATAGACGGCGTAGCGCGGCATCGTCACCCGGGGCCGGTCAGCGCGAAGGTTCGCGTCGCCACCTGGTTGCGGGCCGCCGCATCGTGGAAGATGCCGATGATCGCGGTGCCCTCGGCGCTCGCTTCGCTGATCATTCCGAGCACGCGCTCGCGATTTGCCGGATCGAGCGAGGCGGTGGGCTCGTCGAGCAGCAGGATCGGGGCGGTGGCGGCAAAGCCGCGGGCGATGTTCACCCGCTGCTGCTCGCCGCCCGAGAAGGTGACGGGCGACAGGTGCCAGAGCCGCGGCGGAATGGCGAGCCGCTCGAGCAGCGCTCCGGCGCGCGCCTTGGCCTTTCCGGCGTCCTCGCCGCGTTCGAGCAGCGGCTCGGCGACGATGTCGAGCGTCGGCACCCTGGGGATGGCGCGGAGGAACTGTGTCACCGAGCCGATGGTGTGGCGGCGGATCTCGCCGATGAGCCGCGGCGTCGCCGTCGCGATATCGATGACGCTGCCGCGATGGCGAACCGCGATCCGCCCGGCGCCGGCGCGATAGGTGCCGTAGATCAGCTTGAGCAGCGAGCTCTTGCCGGTGCCGGAGAGACCGGTCACCGCCAGCACCTCGCCGAGCGACAGCGTCAGCTCGAGGCCGTCGAACACCGGGATCTCGACGCCGCCCTGGATGTGGAGCCGAAAGGTCTTGCAGAGATTGGTGATCTCGAGGAGCGGCGCCATGGTCAGACCTGCAGCACCGACGACACCAGCAGCTGCGTATAAGGCTCCTGGGGATCTTCCAGCACCTGGTCGGTGAGCCCGCTCTCGATCACCCGGCCGCCCTGCATCACCATCATCCGGCTCGACAGCAGCCGCGCCACCGCGAGGTCGTGGGTGACCACCACCGCCGACAATCCCGAGCCGTGGGTGAGCCGCCGCATCAGATCGAGGAGGCGCGCCTGGACCGACACGTCGAGTCCGCCCGTCGGCTCGTCCATGAAGACGAGCCGCGGCCCGGTGACCAGGTTGCGGGCGATCTGCAGCCGCTGCCGCATGCCGCCGGAATAGGCGAGCGGACTGTCGTCGATGCGGTCGGCCTCGATCTCGACCCGGTCAAGCCAGTCGAGCGCCGCGCCTCTGATCCGCCCATAATGGCGCTCGCCCACCGCCATCAGCCGCTCGCCGATATTGGCGCCGGCCGACACGCCCATCCGCAGGCCGTCGCGTGGATCCTGATGCACGAAGCCCCAGTCGGTGCGCATGAGGAAGCGGCGCTCCGCCTCGCTCAATTCGTCGAGCGCCGCCGTTCTTCCGTCGCGCAGCCGGTAGCGAACCCGTCCGCTCGACGGCTCGAGCTGCATCGACAGGCATTTGAGCAGCGTCGACTTTCCCGAGCCCGACTCGCCGACGATGGCCAGCACCTCGCCCGGCCACAATGCGAAGCTCACATCGACGCAGCCGACCCGCCCGCCATAGAGCTTGCCGAGCCCCTCGGCGACGAGCAGCGGCTGATCGTTCGTCTCTGTCACCGTCCCTCCACCCCGCCAGCGCGACGCTTGCCGCAATGATCGGTGTCGGAGCACACGAACATGCGCGTTCCCTGGTCGTCCATGATGATCTCGTCGAGGAAGCTGTCGCGGCTGCCGCACAGCGCGCAGGGCTGGTCCCAGCGCTGGACCGAGAAGGGATGATCCTCGAAGTCGAGGCTCACCACCCTGCTATAGGGCGGGATGGCATAGATCCGCTTCTCGCGCCCGGCGCCGAACAGCTGCAATGCCGGGCAGCGGTCGAGCTTCGGATTGTCGAATTTGGGAATGGGCGAGGGATCGAGCACATAGCGCTCCGCCACCCGCGCCGGATACGCATAGGTGGTTGCGATGTGGCCGTAGCGCGCAATGTCCTCATAGAGCTTGACATGCATGACGCCGTATTCTTCCAGCGCATGCATCTTGCGCGTCTCGGTCTCGCGCGGCTCGAGGAAGCGCAAGGGTTCCGGGATCGGCACCTGCAGCACCAGGATCTGCCCTTCGGCGAGCGGCGTCTCCGGGATGCGATGGCGCGTCTGGATCACGGTGGCGCGGCGCGTGTCCTCGGTCGTCGCGATGCCCGCCGTCCGCACGAAGAACTTGCGGATGCTCACCGCATTGGTGGTGTCGTCCGCACCCTGATCGATCACCTTGAGCACGTCGTCCGGCTTGAGCAGGCTCGCGGTGAGCTGGACGCCGCCCGTCCCCCAGCCATAGGGCATCGGCATCTCGCGGCTGGCGAACGGCACCTGATAGCCGGGGATCGCCACCGCCTTCAGGATCGCCCGGCGGATCATCCGCTTCGTCTGCTCGTTGAGATAGGCGAAGTTGTAGGCGGTCGTCACGGCGTGTCCTCCGGTGCCGCCTGCCGTTCGGCGCGCAACCGCCGCAGCAATTCGAGCTCCGCCTGGAAGTCGACATAGTGCGGCAGCTTGAGATGCTCGACGAAGCCGGTCGCCTGCACATTGTCGGCATGCGACAGCACGAACTCCTCGTCCTGCGCCGGCGCCGTGCGCTCCTCGCCGAACTCGTCCGCCCGGAGGGCCCGGTCGACCAGCGCCATGGCCAT
>JBEVJH010000149.1:0-16442 GCA_040510355.1 Aestuariivirgaceae bacterium | reverse complement strand
CAAGCGGTTCTGCGCCATCTACTCGACCTTCCGGCAGCGGGCCTATGACCTGGTGGTGCATGAGGTGGCGCTGCAACGCCTGCCGGTGCGCTTCGCCATCGACCGCGCCGGCCTGGTCGGCCAGGACGGCGCCACCCATGCCGGCAGCTATGATGTGTCCTATCTGGCGTGCCTGCCGAATTTCGTCATCATGGCGGCATCCGACGAGGCCGAGCTCGTCCATATGGTGGCGACCGCGGCGGCAGTCGACGACCGTCCGGTGGCGTTCCGCTATCCGCGCGGCGAAGGGGTCGGCGTCGACATGCCCGAGCACGGCGTGCCGCTCGAGATCGGCAAGGGCCGCATCGTCGTCGAGGGCAACAAGATCGCGATCCTGTGCCTCGGAACGCGGCTCCAGGCCTGTCTCAAGGCGGCGGAGGAGCTGCGCCACCAGGGGCTGTCGACCACTGTCGCCGATGCCCGCTTCGCGAAGCCGCTCGACACCGATCTGGTGCGGCGGCTGGCGCGCGAGCACGAGGTGCTGATCACCATCGAGGACGGCTCGATCGGGGGCTTCGGCTCGCATGTGCTGCATTATCTCGCGGCGAACGATCTCTTGGGCGGCCTCAAGGTCAGGCCGATGTTCCTGCCCGACCGCTTCATCGGCCACGGCTCGCCGCAGGAGCAGTTCGACGAGGCGGGGCTCGAGGCCGCGCATATCGTCAACGAGGTGTTCGCGGCGCTCAACCGCGCGGGCGCCAAGGTGCTCGACTTCAAGGCGCGGGGCTGAGTTGACGGGGTTTGCCCCTCGCCGTAAATGACAGCCCCTCAACCCAGGCGGCCTTTATCCGATCATTATGGTTCTAAGCTCCCATCTGTCGACGGTGCCGGTCGATCTCTCCGACCGCCAGGAGATCGCGCGCCGGGTGCTGGCGGCGAGCACGTCCTTCTACTGGGCGATGCGGCTGCTGCCGGCCGACCGGCGGGCGGCGATCTTCGCCGTCTACGCGTTCTGCCGCACCGTCGACGACATTGCCGACGACGAGCCGGATCGCGCCAGGCGCCAGGCCGGGCTCGCCGAATGGCGCCGCGAGGTCGACGCGATCTATGCCGGCAAGCCGCGCCATCTCATCGCCCGCGCGCTGCTCGCCGGCGTCCAGTCCTTCGGCCTGCGCCGCGCCGACCTCCTCGCCATCATCGACGGCATGGAGATGGACGCCGATGGGCCGATCGTCGCCCCGGACCGCGCCACGCTCGATCTCTATTGCGACCGGGTCGCCTCGGCGGTGGGCCGCCTCTGCGTCTCGATCTTCGGGGAGCCTGGTGATGCCGGCATGGCGGTGGCGCATCATCTCGGGCGGGCGCTGCAGCTCGCCAACATCGCCCGCGACGTCGACGAGGATGCGCGGATCGGGCGGGTCTATCTGCCGCGCGACCTTCTCGAGCGCCACGGCATTCCGGCGACGCCGCCGCTCGGCATCATGGCGCATCCCGCCTTCCCCAAGGCGTGGCGGGAATTCGCAGCGCTTGCCGCCGCCGCCTTCGCCAGCTCGGAGGAGGCGCTCAAGCGCTGCGACCGCCGCGCCATGCGGCCGGCCCGGACCATGATGGAGGTCTATCGGCGCAATCTCTTGCGCATGATGGCGCTCTCCGACAGTGCGGTCGCCGACCCGGCGGTCTCGAAGCGCCTGGTCGGCAAGACGGAAATGCTGGCCATCGCTCTGCGCTACGGGCTGTTCTGAGCACCGATGGCCAAAGTCCACATCATCGGTGCCGGCGTCGCCGGCCTCGCTGCCGCCATCGACCTCGTCGCCCGCGGCCTCGACGTCGTGGTGCATGAGGCGGCGGCGGGAGCCGGCGGGCGCTGCCGCTCCTGGCACGATCCGCTGCTCGACACCGAGATCGACAATGGCAATCACCTGATGCTGTCGGGCAACTGGGCGACGCTTGCCTATCTCGACCGCATCGGCGCCCGCGACCGGCTGATCGGGCCGGAGCGCGCCGTCTTTCCGTTTCTCGATCTCCAATCCGGCGAGCGCTGGACGGTCGACATCAATCGCGGCCCGGTGCCGTGGTGGATCCTCGACAAGGACCGGCGGGTGCGCGGCACCTCGCTCGGCGAATATCTCGACGGCCTGCGGCTGCTCAATGCCGGCAACCGCACCGTCGCCCAGCTGTTCCGCGCCCAGGGTCCGTTCTTCCATCGTTTCTGGGAGCCCTTCACCGTCGCCGTCCTCAACACGCCGCCGGAGCTTGCCGCTGCACGCCTGCTGGTGCCGGTGATCCGCGAGACGCTGGCGCAGGGCGCTGCCAAATCGACGCCGCTGATCGCCAGGAAGAGCCTGGCCGACACGCTGGTCGCACCTGCCCTCGCCATGCTGGCGGAGCGCGGCGCCGATGTCCGCTTCGCCGCCAGGGTCCGCGGCCTCGAGCGCGACGGCGACCGGGTCGGCGCGCTCGTCACAGCGTGCGGTCGCGAGCCGCTCGGCCCGAACGATCACGCGATCGCGGCGGTGCCGCCCTGGACGATCGGTGAACTCCTGCCCGAGATCGCGGCGCCGAGCGAATTCGCGCCGATCGTCAATCTGCATTTCCGGATCGACGATGGGCCCTTGCCATTAATGCCGTTGCCGCTGCTCGGGCTGATCGGCGGCACCGCCCAATGGCTGTTCGTGCGCGACAGCCTCGCCTCGGTGACCATCAGCGCCGCGCTGTCGCTGGTCGAGGAGTCGAACGCGGTCATCGCCGAGCGGGTGTGGCGCGACATCGCGCCGGCGCTCGGCCGGGAGAACGCGCCAATGCCCAAGGTGCGGGTGATCAAGGAGCACCGGGCGACCTTCCTGGCGACGCCCGCGCAGAATGCCCGACGCCCCGGCGCCAAGACGGCGCTGAGCAATCTCTTCCTCGCCGGGGAGTGGATCGACACCGGCCTTCCCACAACCATCGAGGGTGCCGTTCGCTCCGGCCAGACGGCGGCGGCAATGATAGTCTGAAGCAATGCTTGCTGCAGCGCAGCAAATGTGGAAATTATGCGCGCAACGACCACTTCTACGGGAACCGGAGTTTTGACGACAGCAGGATCCTCATCGATGACGGCCAACCCCGGTGCGCTCCATATGGCGGAGATCTCCGCCCCGCCGGCGCTGGCAGCGCATGCCCGCGACATTGCCGCCCAGACCGCCGAGGCGCTCGCCGCGCAGCAGAAGCCGGACGGGCACTTCGTCTTCGAGCTCGAGGCCGACGCCACCATCCCGTCGGAATATATCTTTCTCAACCGGTTCCTCGGGGTGAGCGAGCCGGAGCGCGAGGCCGAGCTTGCCGCCTATATCCGCTCGGTCCAGAGCGCGAGCCATGACGGGTGGCCGCTGTTCCACGGCGGCAAGTTCAACATGTCCTGCTCGGTCAAGGCCTATTATGCGCTGAAGATGGTCGGCGATGCGCCCGATGCGCCGCATATGGCGCGGGCCCGCGCCGCCATATTGGCGCATGGCGGTGCCGAGACCTCGAATGTGTTCACCCGCTACAGCCTGGCGATCTTCGGCCAGATGCCATGGCGCGGGGTGCCGGCCATGCCGGTCGAGCTGATGCTCATGCCGCAGCGGTTTCCGGTCAACATCTGGCGCTTCTCCTACTGGTCGCGCACGGTGATCGCGCCGCTGCTGGTGGTCGCCGCCATGCGCGGGCAGGCCCGCAATCCCGGCGGCGTCGGCTGCCGCGAGCTGTTCGCGACCCCACCCGAGCGCATCCGCAAATGGCACCACAATCCGACCGGCAAGCTGTGGGGCACGTTCTTCCTGGCGCTCGACCGGGTGCTGCAGCCGCTCGAGCGCCATGTGTTCCCGCGCCTGCCGATGCGCCGGCGGGCGATCGAGGCGGCGCTCGACTTCATCACGCCGCGCCTCAACGGCGAGGACGGGCTTGGGGCGATCTTTCCCGCCATGGCCAATTCGGTCATGGCCTTCGACCTCCTCGGCATGGACCATGCCGATCCGCGCTTCGAACTGGCGCTCAGCTCGGTGCGGCAGCTGGTGGTCGAGGCTCGCCAGCCCGGCGACGAGCGGCCGCGCTACTGCCAGCCCTGCATGTCGCCCGTATGGGACACCGCGCTCGCCACCCATGCGCTGCTCGAGGCCGGGCTCGAGCCCGCCGACCAGCGCATCCGCGCCGCCTGCGACTGGCTGGCCGAGCGGCAGATCCTGGAGGTCAAGGGCGACTGGGCGGTGCAGGCTCCCGATCTCGCGCCGGGCGGCTGGGCCTTCCAGTACCGCAACGACTTCTATCCCGACGTCGACGACACCGCGGTGGTCGGCATGCTGCTGCACCGGGTCGACTCCGCCCGTTACGGCGAGAGCATCGCCCGCGCCGCCCGCTGGATCGAGGGCATGCAGAGCGCCAATGGCGGCTGGGGCGCCTTCGACAAGGACAACACCGCCGACTTCCTGAACTCGATCCCCTTCGCGGATCACGGGGCGCTGCTTGACCCGCCGACCGTCGATGTGACGGCCCGCTGCATCTCCTTCCTGTGCCAGATCGGCCATCGCACCAGCCACCCGACGGTGCGCCGCGGCATCGAATTCCTGAAGGCCGAGCAGGAGGCGGACGGCTCGTGGTTCGGTCGCTGGGGGACCAACTACGTCTATGGCACCTGGTCGGCGCTGTGCGCCCTCAATGCTGCCGGCGAGGACATGCGGGCGCCGTGGATCCGGCAGGCCGTCGACTGGCTGATCGCCCGGCAAAACCCGGATGGCGGCTGGGGCGAGGATGGCGCCACCTACTGGCCGGCCGAGCGCAATGCCGCCGCGGTCTCCACCGCGTCGCAGTCGGCGTGGGCGGTGCTCGGGCTGATGGCGGCCGGCGAGGTCGGAACCGAGGCGGTGGCCCGCGGCGTCCGCCATCTGGCGGATGGCCGGCGCGCCGGCTCCCGCTGGGCCGAGGAGGAGTATACGGCGGTCGGCTTCCCGCGCGTCTTCTACCTCAAATATCACGGCTATTCGGCCTATTTCCCCACCTGGACGCTCGGGCGCTACGGGCGCCTGATGCGCGGCAATTCGCGGCAGGTCAATTTCGGGATCTAGAGCGGAGCGGCGAATGGCCGCCAAGAAGATGGTTTATGGCCGGCAAAATTCGGCTATAAGTCGGAACTGCGGAGAGTGATTCCTGCGGGGGAATTGGGGAAAGCATGTGCGCGAGCTGCGCCGCACGACGCCGGGTCGGCGTCGTAACCGGACTTGCGATGGAAGCCCGGATCGTCGCCAAGGCGGCCAATGAAGGCGGCCATCACCGCCCGCATCTCAAAATCGCCGGACCAGGCGCTCCTTCGGCGCAAGCCACCGTCGACCGCCTGATCGCCGAGGGCGCCGAGGCCATTCTGAGCTTCGGCCTTGCCGGCGGTCTCGATCCCAGCATCCCCCCCGGCGCGCTGATCGTCCCGGAAGGCGTGCTGCTGCCGGACCATGAGGGGCTGACGGTCATCGAAACCGACCGGCGCTGGCGCAACCGGCTGGTCAATCTGCTGTCGTCGGGCAGCGAGGTCCGCGAGGATCCCCTGCTCTGCTCGCTGGAGCCGGTGCTCGGCGTTGCCGACAAGGCCAGGCTCCATCAGGACAGCGAGGCCGGCGCGGTCGACATGGAATCGGCGCTGATCGCCCGCGCCGCCGCCAAGCGCGACGTGCCCTTCCTGGCGCTCCGCGCAGTGTCGGACTGCGCCGCCACCGCCATTCCGGCTGCCGCCGCCGCAGCGATGACGCGGGGCGGCCGGCTCAATCTGTGGCCGATCATCGTCGCGCTCGCCACCGGCCAGCTCAGCCTGTTCGATCTCCTGCATGTCGGCCAGCAATCGCAGCTCGCCGCCGGAAATCTGAGCCGCGCCGTCCATGCCGCCCTGCCGGCCTTCTCGCTGGCGTGAAGGCAGGCAGTCGGCATTAGGCATTAGGCAATAGGCAGAGCCGCTACTCCGCCGCCTCGCGCTGGACTGGGGTGTGGATGTCCGCCAGGACCTGCGCCACATGGCGCTCATGCAGGCCGTAGTCGGCCTTGCGCTGGTGCGTCATGTCGATCTCCGGGGCCATCGGTCCGGCGAGGCGCGGGCCGCGCAGGCCGACCATCAGGGCCTTGACGGGATGGGCCAGCGCATCCATCGCTGCGGTCGGCTCATAGCCGCAATGGGCCATGCAGTTGGCGCATTTCTCGTAGCGGCCGGTGCCGTAGCTGTCCCAGTCCGTCCCGTCCATGAGCTCGCGGTAGGACTTGGCATAGCCTTCGCCGAGCAGGTAGCACGGCTTCTGCCAGCCGAAGACGTTGCGCGTCGGCATGCCCCAGGGGGTGCACATATATTCCTGGTTGCCGGTGAGGAAATCGAGGAACAGCGCCGAGTGCGACAGCAGCCATTTCTTGCCCTGGCCGTGGCGGAAGACCTCGCGGAACAGCTCCTTGGTGTTGCGGCGGTTGAGGAAATGGTCCTGATCGGGGGCGCGCTCATAGGCATAGCCCGGCGAGATCGAGACATTCACCCCAAGCTCGGTGGTGAAATCCAGGAAGGCGGCGATCTTCTCCGGCGCATGGCCGTCGAAGATGGTGGCATTGGCATTGACCTGGAAGCCGGCCGCCTTGGCCGCCTTGATCGCCGAGACGGCGCGGTCGAACACCCCCTGCTGGCACACGGCGCGGTCATGATGCTCGCGCAACCCATCGAGATGGATCGAGAAAAACAGATAGGGCGACGGCTTGAAGAGGTGCAGCTTCTTCTCGAGAAGGAGCGCATTGGTGCATAGCGACACGAATTTCTTCTTCGCCACGATGCCGGCGACGATCTGGTCGATTTCCTTGTGAATCAACGGCTCGCCGCCCGGAATGGCGACGATGGGCGCGCCGCATTCATCGACCGCATCAAGGCATTCCTTAACGGTCAGGCGCTTGTCCAGAATGGGACGCGGATAGTCGATCTTGCCGCAGCCGGCGCAGGCCAGGTTGCAGCGAAACAGGGGCTCCAGCATCAGAACCAGGGGATAACGCCTTCGGCCCATCACGCGCTGCTTGATGATATACGCGCCGACGGCAAGCTGTTGTTTCAGAGGTACGGCCACTATCGATTCCTTATCTGGGTGGTCGGAAATTGGCCCCCACGGGGTTACCGTTAGGGGGTTCATCCGGCGAGGTCAAGCGCGCGTCCCGTCGCGCGCATAGCCTGAAGGTGCCCAACGCAGCGCACAAGCACCTGGTTGCATGCCATGGAAAGTATTAACGAAACTATTTGCGGCGGCGCAGCAATCCGCCGATATCGTCCATGATGGTATACATGGCCGGGACGAAGAGCAGCGACAGCAGCGTCGACAGGACAAGCCCGCCAATGACCGCCACGGCCATGGGCGAGCGGAACTCGCCGCCCTCCCCGAGGCCGAGGGCGCCGGGCAGCATGCCGGCCACCATGGCGATGGTGGTCATGATGATCGGCCGCGCCCGCTTGTGCCCGGCATCGATCAAGGCCGACACCCGGTCATAGCCACGGCGCACCGCCACCATGGCGAAATCGACGAGCATGATCGCGTTCTTGGTGACGATGCCGACCAGCATCAGCAGGCCGATGATCACCGGCATGTCGAGGGGCTTCGAGAAGATGAGGAGCGCGAACACCGCGCCGGCGATCGACAAGGGCAGCGACGCCAGAATGGTGATCGGCTGCATGACGCTGCGGAAGAGAATGATCAGGATGATCAGGACCGCCGCGACGCCCATGGCCATCGCGATGCCGAAGCTGACAAAGGTCTCGCGCATGGTCTCGGCATCGCCCGCCTCGACGACCGACACGCCGGCCGGCAGGCTCTTGACCGCCGGCAGGTCATGGATCGCCTTGAGGGCGTCGCCGAGGGACACGCCGTCCGCCAGATCGGCCTCGACCGTCACCACCCGGTTGGCATCGCGCCGGTTGAGGGTGATCGGACCTTCCGCAACGGTGGCATCGGCCAGCTTGTCGACCGAGATCCGCTTGTTGTCCTTGGCGTCGAGGAACAGCGCCTGGAACAGCCGCTTGTCGAACGCCTCCGCCGACCCGGCGCCGCCGGCATCGATCGAGAGGTTGATGTCGATCACTTCGCCGGAAGGATCGCCGACCGGGATCGCCGCCGCGGTATCGCCGATGGTGCCGATGCGGATCGTCTCGAAAATGGCATCGCGCGACACGCCATTCGCGGCGAGCTGGTCCTGCTTGACCCGGACTCTGAGCTCCATGTGCTCGGGTGCCGCATTGGCGAGGACGTTCTTCACCTCCTCGAGCTCGCTCGCCTGGCGCTCCATCTCGCGCGCCGCCTGGGCCACCTTCTCGCCATCGGCGCCGACCACCGCGACCAGGACGTCGCGCAGGCCGCTCAGCTCGTTCACCGTCCAGAAGCGGATGCCCTTCTCCTTGGCAAGCTCGGTTTCGATGCTGTCGGAGATCGCCGCTTGACTGCGGTTACGCTCGCCTCGCGGCTTGAGATGGATCACCAGATTGGCGGTGCGGATATCCGCTCCGAGGCCGGCGCCGCCACCCTTGGCGAACACCTCGCGGACATCGGGATCGCGGCGGACGATTTCGTAGACCTTCTTCGCCTCCGCGACGGTGTCGTCGATCGATGTCGCGTCGTCGAGCTTGACCGTCATCAGGATGCGCGAGGTGTCCTCCGGCGGCAGGAAGCCCGACGGCAGATAGCGGGTGATGTAGATCGAGCCGGCGAAGATCGCGAAGCCGATCAGCACCGTCAGATAGCGGTGGGCGATGGCCTGGCGCAGCACCATGAGGTAGCCGCGCATCAGGATCCCTTCACCATGGCCGTCAACGGCGATCGGCTTGAGGAAATAGGCGCTCAGCACCGGCGTGATGAGCAGCGCCACGAGCAGCGAGAACAGCACCGCGACCGACACGGTCAGGCCGAACTCGGTGAAGAACTTGCCGGCGATGCCGCCCATGAAGCTCACCGGCACGAACACCGCGATGATGGTGAGAGAGATCGCCGTCATGGTCAGGCCGATCTCGGTTGCCGCCTCCATCGATGCCTTGAGCGGCGGCTTGCCCATCCGCATGTGACGGACGATGTTCTCGATCTCGACGATCGCGTCGTCGACCAGAATGCCGGTGACGATGGTGATGCCGAGCAGGCTCACCAAATTAAGCGAGAAGCCGAGCATGTCCATCGCCCAGAAAGCCGGCACGATGGAGAGCGGGAGCGCGATCGCGGCGATGATGGTGGCGCGGATGTTGCGCAGGAACAGGAACACCACCAGCACCGTCAGGATGGCGCCTTCCCACAGGGTGTGCAGAGCCGAGTGGAAATTGCCGAGCGTGTAGGGCGCCGAGCTGTCGACCAGCTCGAAGGTGACGTCGGGGTTGGCGGCGGCCAGCGCCTTGACCTTCGCGGCCACCTCCTCGGCCACCTTGACGTCGCTCGCGCCCGGCGCCTGGTAGACCGAGAAGGCCGAGGTCTCGATGCCGTTCAGCATGGCGAAGGAGGTCACGTCGGCATCGTCGGACTCGATGATGGCGAAGTCCTTGAGCGGCCGCTGCTCGCCGCTGCCGGTGGTCACCGGCATGTCGCCGAGGGCAGCGGCGATCGCCTCGGGATCGCCTTCCGCCTTCTTCAGCACGTCGCCGGCGGCGAAGCGGGCGAGCTGCTTGCTGAGATCGACCGGCACCACCTGGTTCTCGGCGATCTTGCGGGGATTGAGCGCCACCTTCACCTCGCGGCGCGCCCCGCCATAGGCGGTGACATCCGAAACGCTGTCGAGATTCTCGATATCCGGAATGACCTTGGTGCCGACCACCGCCGCCAGCTGTTCCGGGGTCAGCTTGTCGGAGCGCACCGCATAGGTCAGCCCGGCCGGGCCGGTGACTTCGATCAACTCGATGCGCGGATCCTTGAGGTCGGGCGGCAACACGCTGCGCGCCGCCGCAAAGGTGCGCTTCACGTCCTCGAGGGCGTCGGCCGATTTCTTGTCGATCGAGAACTCGACGGTGACGGCGGCGAAGCCCTCGGCGATGGTCGTCAGCACGTGGCGGGTGCCCTCGATGGCCTTCAGCCGCTGCTCGAGCGGCACCGCCACCTGCTGCTCCAGCGTGCTCGCCGGCGTGCCCGGACTTTCGAGCTGGACCATCACCACCGGAATGTCGACATTCGGATAGCGGGTGACGGGCATATGCATATAGGCATAGACGCCAACCGCCATCAGAAGGACGAAGAGCAGGGTCGCCGGCAGCGGCCGCCGGATCGACCAGGCGGAGATGTTGAACCAAGCATGCGACCCGCGATCGACGAGCGCTTGCGGCGGTTCGATCGATGCCGGAGGTTTGGTATCGAGCATGGTCAAGCCGTCACCTTTCGTTTCAGGCTGGAGCACGTCCGGTCAAGGCCGATTGGCCTCAACGCCCCGGCGCGCCGAGGGTTTACCTAGGGCTGGTCCAACCTGGCCGAGCAGGAACACGCTCGGCCTTATGACATAACGGACGACGACAAGGCACAGCAATGTGCACAGATTGTGACTCGCGACATATCGACCTCGTGTCGGGGATGGTCAGGAAGGGAGCTCGTTCGGGGCGCCGACCCGCTCGGCGAATGCCCGCTCCTGGCGGCGATAACTCCTGATGCCGAAAGGAATCAAGACGACATAAGTCAGCGCAATGATCGAAAGCATCTCCCAGGTGAAGGCGATGAGCATGATGAGCCCGAGCACGGCGCCGGCGATGATCGGCGGCACGAGATCGCGATGGACGCGCTGACCCAGCGTCTTGCCGGAGAAGGTGGGAAGCCGGCTCACGATGCCGGCGGCGACCAGCGCCACCCACAGCAGCACCGCCGAGGCGGCGGCCCTGCCGTCGGGCACGAGACCGAGAAAGCCGAGATACATCGGCGCCATTGCGAGGCCCGCGCCGGCGGGCGCCGGAATGCCGACGAAGTAGTTCATCTTCCAGGCCGGCTTGTCGGGATCATCGATCGCCACATTGAAGCGGGCGAGCCTCAGCGCGCAGCAGATGGCGAGGCCGAGCGCGACGATCCAGCCGAGATTTCGCAGCTGGTGCAGCGACCAGGTGTAGACGAGGATCGCCGGCGTCACGCCGAAATTGACGAAGTCGGCGAGCGAGTCGAGCTCGGCGCCGAAGCGCGAGGAGCCTTTGAGAAGCCGCGCCAGCCGCCCGTCTATGGCATCGAGCACCACCGCGACGATCACCGCGCCGACGGCGAGCTCGAAGCGGCCCTCCATGCCGAGCTTGATCGCCGTCACGCCCGAGCAGAGCGCGAGCAAGGTGATGATGTTGGGCAGGAGAAAGCGCACCGGGATCATCTTGAACCGGCGCAGGCGCTGCTCGCGCGTGCCCCTGAACAGCCGCTCCGAGCCAATGACCGGTCGCCGCACGGGTCGCCTCCTCCTCAACTGATCAGCCCCTCGAGCGGGGGCCTCGCCGCCGTCAGATCGGCCAGGATCGTCTCTCCCGCGATGGTTCGCTGCCCGATGATCGCCAGGGCATTCTGACCCGGCGGAAGGTAAACGTCTACCCGCGATCCGAAGCGGATGAGGCCGAAGCGCTGGCCGGCCCGGAGCTGGTCGCCGGGGCCGGCGAAGGCAATGATCCGCCGGGCGATCAGGCCGGCGATCTGCACGACGCCGATGCGGGTGCCGCCGGGCAGTTCGAGGGTCAGGGCCTGGCGCTCATTGTCGGCGCTGGCCTTGTCCAGGGAAGCATTGAGGAATTTCCCCGCCACATAGGCCATGCGGGCGATCCGGCCGGCGGCGGGCGCGCGGTTCACATGGACGTCGAAGACGTTCATGAAGATCGAGATGCGGGTGACGGGAGTCGCCGGCAGGTCGAGCTCGGGCGGCGGCGCAACCGTCTCGATGGCCGAGATCACCCCGTCGGCCGGGGCGATGACGAGGCCGTCGCGGAGCGGCGTCACCCGCGGCGGGTCGCGGAAGAAATAGGCGCACCACAGAGTGAGGATCACCCCGAGCCAGCCGAACAGCGGCGGCAGGATCGCGAAGGCGAGCAGCGTGACGACGGCGAACAGCGCGATGAAGCGATAGCCATCGCGATGGATCGGCACCAGCACCGCGGCAATCGGATTGGCCAATCTCGAGCTCCCCTGCCCTAACGATCGACGGCGACGAGCTGCGGCGCATTCGGCAGGCTCGCGTCATCATCGGCCTCGGCGAGGCGGCGGCGCGCCTCCTCGGCCTCGCGCTGACGATTCCACATGGCGGCATAGACGCCGTCCATCGCCAGCAGCGCCCGGTGCGTGCCGCGCTCGACGATGCGGCCCTTCTCGAGCACGATGATCTCGTCGGCATCGACCACCGTCGACAGGCGGTGGGCGATGACGAGCGTGGTGCGATCCTGCGACACGCGGCGCAGCGCCGACTGGATCTCCTGCTCGGTCATGGTGTCGAGGGCGGACGTCGCCTCGTCGAGAATGAGGATCGGCGGCGCCTTCAGGATGGTGCGGGCGATCGCCACCCGCTGCTTCTCGCCGCCCGACAGCTTGAGGCCGCGCTCGCCGACCAGCGTGTCGTAGCCCTTGGGCAGGCCGAGGACGAATTGATGGATCTGCGCCAGCCTGGCGGCGCTCTCGACCTCCTCGCGCGTCGCGCCGGGCCGGCCATATTCGATGTTGTAGCGGATGGTGTCGTTGAACAGCACGGTGTCCTGCGGCACCATGCCGATCGCCTCCCGCAGCGAGCTCTGGGCGACGTCGGATACATCCTGGCCGTCGATGCGGATCGCGCCGCCGGTCACGTCGTAGAAGCGATAGAGCAGCCGCGACACGGTCGACTTGCCGGCGCCCGACGGGCCGACGATGGCGACGGTCTTGCCGGCCGGCACCTTGAAGCTCACGCCAAGCAGGATCGGGCGCTCGCGATCGTAGTGGAAGCGCACATTGTCGAAGACGATCTCGCCTTTTCCGACGACGAGCGGCGGCGCTCCCGGCTTGTCGACGATTTCGGCCGGCACGGTGAGCAGCTTGAACATCTCCTCGACGTCGATCAGCCCCTGCTTGATGTCGCGATAGACCGAGCCCATGAAGTTGAGCGGCAGATAGAGCTGGATCATCAGCGCATTGACCATGACGAAGTCGCCGACGGTGAGGCGCCCGGCGCCGACATCGACGGCCGCCATCACCATGACGATGGCAAGCCCGATGGTGAACAGCACCGCCTGGCCGGAATTGAGCACCGCCAGCGACGTCCAGGTGCGGATGGCGGCCTGCTCGTAGCGGTCCATGGCGACGCCGAAGCGGCGGGTCTCATGCTCCTCGTTGCCGAAATATTTCACGGTCTCGAAATTGAGCAGGCTGTCGACCGCCTTGGTGTTGGCCTCGGTGTCGGCGTCGTTCATGGTGCGGCGGATGCCGATCCGCCATTCGGTCGCCGAATAGGTGAAGAGGATGTAGACGATCACCGTCACGAAGGTGACGACGGCATAGAGCCAGCCGAAATTCCACGCCATGATGGCGCACACGAAGACGAGCTCGATCAGCGTCGGGAAAGTGTTGAACAGCGAATAGCGCAACAGCGTGTCGATGCCCTGGGTGCCGCGCGAGATGATGCGCGACAGCCCGCCGGTGCGCCGTTCGAGATGAAACCGGAGCGACAGGGCATGGAGGTGGCGGAAGGTGGTGATCGACAGCTCGCGCACCGCGTTCTGGCCGACCCTGGCGAACAGCGCGTCGCGGATCTGGGCCAGCACCACCATCATGATGCGGGCGAAGGAATAGGCGAGGATCAGCGACACCGTCACCGCGACGGCGGTGGCGGCGACGCCCTTGCCGCTGAGCAGATCGACAGCGTCCTTGAAGGCGAAGGGCGCCCATACCGTCACCACCTTGGAGGCAAAGAGCGCGATCAGGGCGACGACGACGCGCCAGCGCAGGTCGGGCCGGCGCTCCGGCCACAGAAAGGGTAGGAGCTGGCGCAGGGTGGCGAGGTGACCGCTGCCCTGCTCATTGGCCAGCGCGGTCCTGTTCACCACAACGGTCAGATCTGTCATCCGCAATTTTCCAGACGATTGGCCGAAATGTCCCTGGCCGGCTGTTCGATGAATCTGGTGAGAGCAGCGCGCAAAAGCAATGGCGCCGTCGATCATTCAATTCGGGGTTGTCTCGTCCCCGGAGATCTCGGCGAGCGGCTTGCGCCATTTCGGATCGATCGCTTCCGGCTGCACGCTGCCCGGCGTCGCGAAGATCTGCCCCGGATAGATCAGGCGCGGGTTGCGGATCAGCTCCTTGTTGGCCTGGTAGATCACGGTGAAGCGCGTGCCCTTGCCGTAGATCACCCGCGAGATGTTCCACAGATTGTTGCCCGGCTGGATGACCACCCGGCCCTTGCGCGGGCGCGACGCGTCGGGACTTCCGGGCGCTGCTTCCGGCAGGCCGGCGACGGCCTGCTCCTTGCCCATCGGCTGCTGCGCGGTCGGTTGCGAGGGCGTTTCGGCCTTGGGCGGAACCTCGGCCAGGCTGGTGACGGGCGGCGTCACCCCGGCGGGGCTGTCGGCCGGCGGCTGAGCCGTGGCGGCGGCACCGGAGGGTGCGGCCGGCGGCACAGTCTCGTCGGCCAGCTTGTCGCTCTTCGGAGTCGCCTCGGGCTCGCTCTCGACGGTGCCCGCGGCAGCGGCAGCCGGCGGTGCGGCGGCCTCCGGCTGCGCCGGCTGAACCGGCTGGGCCGGCGGTGATGTCTTGCTGTCGCGATCGAGCGCCGCCACCTCGGCGGGCTTGGCCCTGACGAAGGGCAGCTCGACGCGGCTCTCGACCTTGGCGCCCGGCCCGAGCTCATCGACCCTGAGCGCATGCTGGCCGGGAGCGACCCGCCCGTTGCCAGACAAGGTCCAGCCGCCCTTGCCGTCGACCGGGGCGTCGCCTACCGGCTTGTTGTCGACATAGAGCCTGACGGTGGCGCCGGGCGAGCCGCGGCCGGAGAAAATGATCTCGCCGCCATCGTCGTAATCGACAACGTCGAGGGTCACCGGCCGCTTCGCGCCGGCGGGCGCCACTTTCGAGGCGGCGGCCGGTGCGGTTTCGCCCGGCAGCGCCAACGCGACCTTGGGGGCGCCGGGTTGCAGCTGCTCCTCGGGCGATTGCATGACCTTGGAGGGGCGCGAGGCCTCGCTCAGCACCACCAGGGCCTGCTTGCCGGGCGTTCCGGACACCACGACATCGACCGCCTGATCGGAATTCAGCGCCGGAGCGGAGGGCTCGCGCCGCGCTTCGAGGGTGATCTCGCTCGAGCCCGGATCGATCGGGTCCTTGGTCACCCAGACCCATTCGCCGCGCTCATTGGCGACGGCCTTCCCCTTGGTCTCGCCATTGATCTTCACGTCGACATGCCAGCCTGGCTCGGAGCGACCGGCGACCACCGCCTGCCCTTCCGGATCGACCCGGACGATGTCGAAAGACGGCTTCTCGGGCGTCTCGACCGCCGCCGGGCCCGGCGCGGCGGGCTTGGCCTCGGACAGCCCCAGGGCCGCCAGGTCCTGCTCGAGCCCGGATTTCTGTGCCGAAGGGTCGGCGGACTGCACCGGCTCTGCCGGCTTCACCTCGGCCGATGCGGCGGGCGCGGCCGGCGTCGCAGCACCGGATGCGGGCGCCGACGGCGCGGGCGCAGAGGCTGACGGCGCAGGAGCGGGGGGCGACGGGGACGCGGGCTCGGGCTGTCCTGGGGCTGCGGTGCCGACCTTTCCGACCACCTGCTCGGCGGAATTCGGCCAATGTTCCCATCGCTCATGGGAGAGAGCCATCAAGCCGCCGAGGCTCGCAGCCGCCAGACCCACATAGATGTATAACGGATTGACCATGTCGTATGCCTGTCACAGGAGAGCGGGGAATCAGCTCTTTCGGCTGTCCCTTCAAAAACATGCCCTTTCTGCCCATCTAGCACAAAAGGGCAACACAAATCGCGCAAATTCAACGCGTCGTCAGGCATTGCTTGACGTCACGAGGGGTCGCGGCTGACATGGATGCAATGAAGACGAATCGCAATCTCTGCGTTTACTGCGGGTCAGGCCCGGGACGCAACCCGGCCTATGTCGAGGCCGCGCGGACACTCGGGCAGTCGCTGGCGGGCCATGGCATCGGGCTCGTCTATGGTGGCGGCAGCCTTGGCCTGATGGGCGAGGTGGCGCGCTCGACTCTGGCTGCCGGCGGCCGGGTCATCGGCATCATTCCGCAGTTCCTCGTCCAGCGCGAGCAGATGCTCACCGACGTGCAGGAGGTGGTGGTCACCCAGAACATGCATGAGCGCAAGATGAGCATGTTCGAGAAGGCGGACGGGTTCGTGGCGCTGCCCGGCGGCATCGGCACGCTCGAGGAGCTGGTGGAGGTATCGACCTGGGCCCAGCTCAACCAGCATCGCAAGCCGATCATCATCGCCAATATCGAAGGCTATTGGGAGCCGTTGCTGGCGCTCGTCCGGCACATGCGGACGGAGAAATTCATCCGCCCCGGGCTCGAGGT
>JBEVJH010000148.1:0-7784 GCA_040510355.1 Aestuariivirgaceae bacterium | reverse complement strand
GCCTCCACGATCGCCGAGAAGTCTCGACCGGCGCCGCCAGCTTCAGCAAAGGCTCTATAGAGATCGCGGGCGGTGCGGCCGAGCACCGTGTCGGCGTCGACCGCGGCCGCTGCCTCCTGAGCGAGATCGAGGTCCTTGAGCATCAGCGCGGTTGCGAAGCCAGGGCGATAGTCGCGATTCGCCGGGCTTGTCGGCACCGGCCCCGGCACCGGACAATAGGTTGTGAGAGCCCAGCACTGGCCGGAGGAGACGGCGGCGACGTCGAACAGCGCCTGGTGGCCGAGGCCCAGGCGCTCCGCCAGCACGAAGGCTTCGCACACCGCGATCATCGAAGCGCCGAGGATCATGTTGTTGCAGATCTTGGCGGCCTGCCCCAGCCCCGGGCCACCGCAGTGGATGATCCGCCGTCCCATTGCTTCGAGCAGCGGCCGAGCTCTCTCGACATCCTCCGCCGCGCCGCCGACCATGAAGGTCAAGCTCGCCGCGGTCGCGCCGGTCACGCCGCCCGAGACCGGCGCATCGAGGGCGCGCATCCCGGCTGCTGCGGCGAGCGAATGCGCAAGATTGGCGGAGGCGACATCGATGGTCGAGCAGTCGATGAACAAGGTGCCGGGCCGCGCCGCCGACAGCAGAGCGCCGTGATAGGCGGCGATCACGTCGGCGCCGGCGGGCAGCATGGTGATGGCGATGTCGGCGTCGGCCAAGGCCTCCTCGGCCCGGTCGACAACGGCAAGCCCGGCGGCGGCGGCACGCAGCGAAGCCTCGGGCACGATGTCGTGGCCGACGACGCGATAACCTGCCTTGGCGAGATTGAGCGCCATGGGCAGACCCATATTGCCAAGCCCGATGAAGGTAACCTTTGTCATTGCGCATTAACCCTGTTGGCAAATTCAGACACAGTGCGGCCGTGATGTTGCTCTGCAGTTTGCCGACTTGTCGTTAGAACATTAAGTCCCTGATGCATTTCGCAACGTTCGAGGTCATTCCGATGCGTAGAGATCACCGAATGCTGTCGCAGCCGGTGGCTGTCGTCGCGTTCACCCTTGCCTTTGCTGTGCCGGCGGGTGCAGCCGATCTCCTCCCTTACGAGGAAGGATGCAGTTATGGATGCGGCGGGCAGCCCTATGCCTATGGTGCCCAGCCTTATGCTGGGCAAGCCTATGGCGGGCAGCCCTATGGCGCGCAACCCTACGACCCCTATGACTCCCAGCCCTATGGTGGGCAACCCTATGGTGGGCAGCCCTACGCGGCTCAGCCTTATGGCGGGCAACCCTACGGCCAGCCCTATGCCGGTGGCCAGCCCTATGCCGCTCAGCCCTATGGTGGCCAGCCCTATGGCGGGCAACCCTATGGCGGGCAGTCCTACGGCGGCCAGCCCTATGGCGGGCAGCCCTATGCGGCACCGGCGATCGGACCGAACAATGGCTATGGTCCGTCGGAGGAGCAATATGACGAGCCGGTCGAGCAGGGTGACGGCTCGCCGGTCTATTGAAGGCCGACGCCCAAAAGCTTGGGAAAAATCTCGACCATGGGTCGAAGGTGGAGTGCATCGCATGCTAGCTCTTGCTTATGAGCGCAGGCAAGGCACCCCACGATTCGGAAATCGTTCGCTTGGCTGATCGATTTCAACGACTCATGGCCGAGCTCTATGAGGCAGCGCAGGGCGATCCCGAGATCGCCAAGGCGAAGGCGGCAGACCTCGACGAGGAGATGACCGCGCTTGCCAATCGCCTGGTGTCGCTGACGCCGGTGGTCAACATCGAATTCTGGGTGATGGTCAAGCTGGCGCTCGGCGCCCATATCGACGCCCAGCAGGTCCGGGACCGCCAAGGCGTGCCGGCAGGCCCACTCGACGGCTTCTGCCGCGCCATGCTGGAGCGCCTCGACGCCGGATTCTTCGAGTCCATGGTCGAGGCGACCGCCCTGGAAACGGGCCTGACCTCCCGCGCCAAGCATTAGGTTTTGGGCGGTAGGCAGAGGGGAAGAGCACAGCTCACTGGCTTTTGCCTACTGCCTACTGCCTATTTTTGGGAACCCGGAACCGTGCTCATGCATTGTGGTTCGTTTAATTTCGCTTAATTTCGGAGATCATGACGACAATTGACAGAGTTGCCGGCACCGCTCTGCTCGAAGCGTTGCCGGTGGCGATCTATATGACGGACGCCGAGGGTCGCATCGTCTTCTACAATGAAGCGGCGGCGGCAATGTGGGGCAACCACCCGGAGCCTGGCGCCAAATGGTGCGGCTCCTGGCGGCTCTATCACGCCGACGGCAAGCCCATGGCCCACGAAGACTGCCCGATGGCGGTGACGCTGCGGGATCGCCGGCCGGTGCGCGGGGCCGAGTCCATCCTCGAGCGGCCGGACGGGCGGAAAGTGCGATTCCAACCCTGGCCTAGCCTGTTGACCGACGAGACGGGGGCGGTGGTCGGGGCGATCAATCTCCTGATCGACATCACCGACCGGCGTGAGGCGGATATCGATTTGGCACGGCTGGCGGCGATCGTCTCGACCTCGAACGACGCCATCATCAGCAAGACCCTGGAAGGCCGGATCACCTCGTGGAATACCGGCGCCGGCCGGATCTTCGGCTATACCGCCGACGAGATGGTCGGTCAGCCGATTACCAAGATCATTCCCCCCGAGCTCCATGGCGAGGAACGCGACATCCTGGCACGGTTGAGCCGGGGCGAGATGATCGATCATTACGAGACGGTGCGCGTGGCGAAGGACGGGCGCAGGCTCGACATCTCGCTCACGGTGTCGCCGCTGCGCGACCCGCATGGGACGATCATCGGCGCCTCGAAGGTCGCCCGGGACGTCACCGAGCGGCGGCGGCTCGAGATTCAGCAGCGCCTGCTGGTCGACGAGCTCAATCACCGGGTGCGCAACACCATGGCGACAGTTCAGGCGATCGCCACGCAATCGCTGGCGCGGGCGCTGCAACCCCAGGATTTCGTCCAGGGCTTCACCGGGCGGCTGCATGCGCTGGCCAAGGCGCATAGCCTGCTCACCGAGACCCATTTCCAGAATGCCGAAATCGATCACCTGATTCGGGAGCAGGTTCTGCTGGCGAGCAGCGACGACCGGCGGATCTCGGCGTCGGGGCCACGGGTGTCGCTCGATGCCCAGCTTGCGCTTCACCTCGGCATGGTGCTGCACGAGCTGGCGACCAATGCCCGCAAACATGGCGCCCTGTCGGTGCCGGGCGGGCGGCTGGAGATCGGCTGGGAGATCCACACGGAGCCGCGCCGCAGCCTGGTGCTGAGCTGGAAGGAGTGGGGCGGACCGGCGGTGATGGTGCCGGAATCCTACGGCTTCGGGATGAGTCTCATCGAGCGCACGCTGAAAAGCCATGGCGGCGAGACCCGCATCCAGTTTGCGGCGCACGGCATCACCTGCCTGATCACGGTGCCGCTGCCCGACATGACGGCAACCGAAGGGCGGCGGTTCGGCTTGTCGGGGGTCGGCTCCAGCCTGGAGGAGCTGGCGGCCCGCGAGCTCGGTCAACGCAATCTCGTCGCCAAGCGGGTTCTGATCGTAGAGGACGAGCCGCTGATCGCGATGGACATCGAGGGGACGCTCAGCGCCCATGGATACTCGGTGGTCGGGCCGGCAGGAACGCTGGAAGGCGCCCTTAAGCTGGTGGAGCAGGGTGGCTTCGACGCGGCGCTGATCGATGCCAATCTCGATGGCGACCCGGTGGACGAATTGGCCGGGGCGCTTGCCGCCAAGGGCATCGCCTTCGCCTTCGTGACCGGTTACGGCCTCGATACGCTGCCATCGGTGTTTGTTGGGACCCCGGTGCTGGAGAAGCCGTTCTTCAGCGAGCAGCTGCTCGATCTGGTCGGGCGGCTGGTCAATCCGGGCGCCGCCGTCGTCCAGTTGCGGCAGCGCAACTGAGTCGGTGTTGTAAGGGGGTCACAGTTGCGATGCTTTCGTCGCTAAACCCCCTATTCTAGCCGCAAAACCACGACTCCCTCGGTGCAACAAGAATGCCACAGGCGTATTTTGTTCCTGTAGGTCCGATTCCCGAGGCAGCAAATGTACGACCAAGACTCACATGGTTGCGATTGCCCGGCCTGCCGGCCCGCATGCGAACGCACAGGCCGCAAGTGCTTCATCACTTGCGACCGTTGCAAGACCCAAGTCGAAACCGATGATTTCGGTCCGCTGAAGAGCCGGACGGCTCGGATCAGTGAACCCCTTTCGGCTTGACGGTCGAGCGATAGCCCTCGGGTATCCCGAGGAGGTGCAGGGGCATGAGGTCGAGCGAGTCGAAATCTTCCGTGCCGGGCGGGCAAGTTGACATGTTGCTCAGCACGCAAGGCGGCTTGACCTCCCAGCCCTGGCTCTTGCCGTCGCCAAGCTGAGGCGGCGTCTCGGCGGCCGGTGCTGCCGGCGCCGATCCTTCGGCGGCGTGCAGCCGCAGGGTGGAGGGTGCTGCAGCCATCAGGGAGAGGGCGACAACGGCGACCAGGATTTGGGAATAGCAGGCCTTGTTCATGACAATCTTCTCAATGCGCCACGTTTCGGCCATGATAGCAAAAGCTTGAATTATTTTCGACACTTCTGGCAAATATGGGAAGTGCGTGTTATCTCTCAATGGTCCGTGACGAGAGTTGAATAGCCGATGACTGAGGTGTCCAAGGAGACCCCGTACGCCAGGCTGAAACGCTTGCGTGCGGCGGCAGAGGATCGCATCCTCGCCATGTCCGAGTACCAGCCTGTCGAAGAATCCCTTCACAAGAAGACAGCCCGCCTTCGCAAGCTTCGGTTGAAAAAGGAGGCGGCGGAGACGCGCGCGGCCGCGCGGGCGGCCAAGCGCCTCGCGGCCAAAGGCGAGCCGCAAGGGTAGCACCACGCTTTGCAGCCTAGCACCACGCTTTGCAGCATCGTGCTCTACTTGCTGTGAATTCCGTGATCGACGGTCATGCCAGACGACGTCGACGGGCCTTCCAGCGCTCGACCTCGAATCGCGCCCTGATATAGAAATCCGCGCTTGCGATAATGACGGCGAAGCAGGCGGCAATCGCAACCACCCCATACAAAATCATGTCAGGCCCCTCGTAGCACGTTCGGGGGAGCCTACGCCCGGAAGTCGCCTCTTCCGCTCGCGGGCGCCGCCGCAATCATGCCGTCCTCGACAGTTGCAGCGTCAGGAGCGTGAGGATGACTCATGGTAAGATGATGGCCGCCATGCGCCAAGCTCTGGAGCATGAGCCAAGAATGAGATCATCGCCAAACTTGCGACGTCAGTCGCCGGGCATGAGGCAGTAGGCAGTCGGGAAGGGCAGCGCTCTCGGTCTCTGCCTAATGCCTGCTGCCACCGCTACTCGACCTCGAACATTCCCTCGATCTCGACAGCAAGGTCGAAAGGCAGGTTCGAGCATCCGACGACGAAGCGGGCATGGCGACCGCGGTCGCCGAGGACCGCGATGAGGAGGTCGGAAGCGCCGTTCATCACCAGCGTCTGCTGGTTGAACTCGGGTGTCGAATTGACGAAGCCGCCGAGCCGGACACAACGCCGGACGCGGTCGAGATCGCCGTCGCAAGCGTCGCGAAGCTGCACCAGCAGATTGAGCATCACGAGGCGGGCCGCCGCCTGTCCCTGCTCGAGAGTGAGGTCGCGACCGAGGCGACCCTGGAAGCGCAGCTCGTCGCCCCATAGCGGGCCCTGGACACTGACGACCAGGTTGCCGGTGCGCACATAGGGCAGGTAGTTGCCGACCGAACGAGCGCCGGGCGGCAGCTCGAGGCCGAGATTGCGTAGACGTTGCTCGATGCCGGTCATGGCGCGACCCGCCGCCGTTCGTCGGGGCGCTCGGCAAGGATTTGCGCGATCCAGGCGGCGATCGACCGCGCAAGGGACTGGCGCACCTCCCGATCGGTGGTGCCGCTGGCGGCGCGCATGTGAAAGCCGTGGTCGGCATCCGCGATTGTCTCGAGGCGGGCGCGGCTTCCCAATTGGGCGAGGACGAGACCCAGGAGGTCGAGCTGGGCGAGCTGGTCGCGCGTGCCCTGGAGAAACAGCATGGGGATGGCGATGTCGGCGAGGTGCCGGGCGCGCTCGGTTGCCGGGCGGCCGGCAGGATGAAGGGGAAAGCCGAGAAAGACCAGGCCTTTGACACTCTCGAGCGGCTGCAGCGCCTGGGCCTGAGAGGTCATCCGGCCGCCGAAGGACTTGCCGCCGGCGAAGAGTGGCAGGCCGGCTGTCCGCCTGGCCGCCTCGGCAACCACCGCACGAATCGTGGCATGGGCGAGCGCCGGCGGATCGGGTCGCTTGCGCGCCGCCTCCATATAGGGGAATTGGTAGCGCAGGGTGGCAATTTGCTGTGCGGCGAGCTCGGCGGCGAGACCGGCGAGGAAGGGATGCGCCATGCCGGCGCCGGCACCATGCCCCATGACGTAGCAGGCCCGGCTTCCTGCCGGAATCGACAGGAGGCCGGAAATCCGATGCTGGTCATCGATTGCGACGGTCAGGGCGCCGCCGGCGGCTCATCGTTTCTTTACTTCGGCGAGCTCGCCATCGGCCGCCACGATCTTGATCGAGAAGGGCTTGCCGTCGCGGGTGGCGCTGAAATCGTAGGTCCGCCCCTCGCAGGTCTCGGGCTGAATCTCGGTGAAGCCGTATTCGGCAACGATCTCCTGGGCGCGCTCACAGGTGACCCGCCCGCCGACCGCCGCAGCCGGAATGGCGGAAGTGGCGCCGGCCAGCGCCGCGGTGCGCCGTGTCCGCTTGGCAGAGGAGGGGTTCGCACGCACCACCTTCGCCCGTGGCCGCGAATCGCGGTTCACGCTGCGGCGCGACGGTGAACGGTAATAGCGCTGGCGCGGCGGCGGGTAGAATGTCGGCTGCGGCGCAAAGAAACCGCCCCAGAACATCGAACGCCTGCCGCTTGGACCGAACCAGTTGCGCTGCTCCGCGGACGCCTCAGCCGCGGCAACGCAGGCCATGATCGCGACGCAGGCGATCATCGCCAAACTCCTTATGATCTTCATAAACCAAACTCCTCACCGCATTTTGCGGCGCATACTACGTCAGCCACAATGCAACTGCCAGAAACGAATGGAAACTTTCGGTCAAACCCTGTTGATCGCGCTTAACGGGCAAGCTCTTCTCAGGTCTATCACTCAGGCGAGTCTGAGGAATTACCTTTCCAAGATGCTGATCAATGCCAGGCCAATGGGGGACACCTGCAATACGGCTATGCTGATCACACCCTGTTCGCCCAGATCGAGCTCGACCCGGGGGGCCCGCTGGGCCTGCAGCAGGACCTCGGCGGGACCGTGAAGGAAGCCATAATTGCCGTGCCTTGGGCTGACATCGAGCTCCATCGCATAGGCAAGCTCCTGCGATTGCTGTCCGTTTATGATGATCTCACATTTGCCCGAAGCGACGCCCATGACCTTCGATCAAGCACTTCCCATCATTGGCAACCGGCTGCGAAGAGTCGGGTTCCATGGCGCGTGGACGCCGGGCTTTGCGAATCGGACTCGGCCAGAGGGTTGGAATCACCGGCAAAGCCGAAAACCCATCGGTTACAATTCACACCCGAGCAACAACCATTGCATGCAAACCGCAAGATCGATCGAGACTGCTGCTTCAGGTCGGAAACCGAGGTTTTCTGCTCCTGCGGGTCAAGAATTGTGACTTATGCGCAACGCCTTGGGCCAAATCGAAGAAAAACACTTCGGTCTTACTTGCGGAATGTTCGTTCTCGTGGCCCACTCGGTTCATCCAAAGCACAGGAGGGGTCCTCATGCGTCGCACTTTAGTTGGAT
>JBEVJH010000147.1:0-13171 GCA_040510355.1 Aestuariivirgaceae bacterium | reverse complement strand
GATTCGGTCGGTCAGCGATGCTCATCGGTTTCTCGAGAAGCTTGCGGCCCACTATGACGTGCAGAACCTTGCCTATCTCGGGGTCAATGTTCCGAGCCCGGAAGAGAACCGGCCGGTGTTCGTCATCTCGACCTATTCGAAGGCCTGGGTCGACCGCTACCGCGCGCGCAACTACCAGCGCATCGATCCCGTGCTCCCCGAATCGATGAAGGGAATCCTTCCGCTCGACTGGCGCAATCTGCCGCCGCTGCGTCCTGCCGCCGCCCGCTTCTTTGGCGAGGCGCGGGACTACGGCGTGCACAAGCAGGGCCTGTCGATTCCCATCAGGGGCGCCTCGGGCGATCTGGCCGTCTTCACGGTCAACACCGATCTTGCAGATCCCGAATGGGAAGAATTCAAGCAGAGGAACATTCGCGAGTTTCTGCTGATCGCCTTTTACTTTCATCAGCAGGTCATGGCGCTCGAGGGGTTCAAGAATGCCATCGACATTCGCGAACTCTCGCAGCGCGAGCGCGACATGCTTTGGTGGACGGCCGAAGGCAAGACCACCAAGGAGATCGCATTGATACTTGGACTCAGCGACAGGACCGTTCGCTTTTACATAGAGAATGCAATGACGAAACTTCGCTGTCATAGCAAAGCTCAATGCGTGGCCAAGGCAATTCGCATCGGTGCTCTCTGAACCCGGTCATTTGACCGTATTGATGGGCGAGAGTTGAGCCATGACTATGCCCCCTCCAACACCAGGGGATTCACCGATGATCCAACTCATTCAAGGCGCCCATCCCGGCAATAATGCCGATCTTCTCGACAAGATGTTCCGTCTCAGAGCCAAGGTCTTCAATGACCGCCTCGGCTGGGAGGTCAAGGTACGCGACAGTCGCGAGACGGATCGATTCGACGAACTGAACCCGCTTTACGTCGTCGAGACCGACGAGAAGCGCAATGTGCTGGCAAGCCTGCGCCTTCTTCCCACCACCGGACCGCATATGCTCTCCGATGTCTTCAGCGAGCTGATGGCGCCGGACTCGATCGTCCGCAGCCCGCGCGTCCTCGAAAGCAGTCGTTTCGCTGCCGATACCGAGTTGCTCGGCCATCTGCCCAATGGCTTGAGCACGGTCACCGGTGTTCTGCTTTGCGCTCTGTTGGAAACGTCGCGGGCAGCGGGTGTCGATTTCGTGATCTCCGTCTACGACGTGCGCATGGAGCGCAATTCTGCGGCGCGCCGGCTGCGGTTTCGAGCGGCTGTGCGAGCCGCGGCGGATCGGCGACGTGATGACTGTCGCCGGCCTCTGCGAGACGACCGCCGGCATCATCGACGAAATTCGCGCCCGCAACAACCTCACCGGCTCGATCTTCGCCGATCCGGCATGGATGATGTCGCTGCCCGTCGCTGCTTGATCGGGGAACGACGATGACCGAGCAGACAGGAGATCTGCCGCATTGCGGCAGTTGCGAGATACCGGAGGAGCAGCTGATCGGAATCACCCGCGAGCTCGTCCGTTGCATGCGGGTCCTTCGAAGGGCACGGCGCGCCGCCGCGGGCGATCTGGCTGGAGACGCTGGTCGCCGAATGTCTTGAACGGCTGGAGTCTTCCGGCCGGTACGAGGAGCTTTCGGTCCTCTCGGACGAGGCCTCGCGCCTGCGCAGCATCACCGTGCCCAGGCGCTACGTGCGGACCCGCGCCAAGGCGGCGCAAGCGAATCGCCATTGACGCAGGCTAGACCGCTGCGCCATCCAGCGGGAACAGCTTGAAGCGCCGCGGCCGAAAGCTCAGCGCGCTGCCGCGGCGCAAATCCATGTCGTTCCCGATATCGATCTCGACCGTCTGCTTTTTCCGGCCGACCTCGAGTTCCGCCCGCCGCACATTGAGCACGCGCCGCACCGTCTTGACGCGTCCCGCCAGCCCGGTCGACTCCGCCACGAGATCGACCTCCTGCGGCCGGAAGCACAGCATCGCCTGGCCGTCGCGGCCGTTTGGCGACCTGAGACCGAGCTTCCGCTCATCGAACACCGCCTCGCCATGCTCGACGGTTACCGGCAGGCTGCTCGAATCGCCGATGAACCCATAGACGAAGGCGCTCGCCGGCTCGTCATAGACCTCGTCCGGATTGCCGATCTGCTCGATCCTGCCATTGCTCATCACCACCACCCGGTCGGCGAGCTCCAGCGCCTCCTCCTGGTCATGGGTGACGAACACCGTGGTGTGTCCGGTCTGGTCGTGAATCTCCCGCAGCCAGCGCCTGAGATCGCGCCGGACCTGTGCGTCGAGCGCGCCGAACGGCTCGTCGAGCAGCAGCACCCGCGGCTCGATCGCCAGCGCCCGTGCCAGCGCCACCCGCTGCCGCTGTCCGCCGGAAAGCTGCGAGGGGAAGCGCTCGGCGATGCCCGGCAGCTGAACGAGCTCGAGAAGATCGAGCGCCCGCTTCCTGATCAACGCCTCGGCCGGCCGCGACGCCGGCGGCCGCACCCTGAGGCCGAATGCGATATTGTCGAGCACCGTCATATGGCGGAACAGCGCATAGCTCTGGAACACGAAGCCGATATTGCGCGCCCTGACGCTCAGTGACGAGGCGTTCTCGTTGCCGAACCAGATCTCGCCCGAGGTCGGAACCTCGAGTCCGGCGATCAGCCTCAGCAGCGTTGTCTTGCCCGAGCCCGAAGGCCCGAGCAGCGCCAGGAGCTCGCCCGAGCGGATATCGAGCGACACGCCGTGCAGCGCCGGAAATCGGTCGAACGCCTTGACGACGTTTACGATGCGAAGGTCCATCGATCCCTCAAGGGCGCCGCTTGCGCGCGGCAAGCTCGGCACCGTAGCGCCATTCCAGCAGCGATTTGATGGCAAGCGTGACAAGCGCCAGCATGGCAAGCAGCGACGCGACCGCAAAAGCCGCGGCGAAGGAATATTCGTTGTAGAGGATCTCGACCTGCAGCGGCATCGTGTTGGTCAGTCCGCGAATATGGCCCGACACCACCGATACCGCGCCGAACTCGCCCATGGCGCGCGCATTGCACAACAGCACCCCATACAAGAGCCCCCATTTGATGTTGGGCAAGGTCACCTTCAGGAAGGTCTTGAACCCCGAGGCACCGAGCGACAGGGCCATTTCCTCGTCCCGCGTGCCCTGCTGCTGCATCAGCGGAATGAGCTCCCGCGCCACGAACGGAAAGGTGACGAACGTGGTGGCGAGCACGATTCCCGGCACCGCGAAGATGATCTTGATGTCGTGCTCCTGAAGCCACGGGCCGAGCACGCCCTGCGCTCCGAACAGCAGCACGTAGATGAGCCCCGAGATCACCGGCGAGACCGAGAAGGGAAGATCGATCAGCGTGTTGAGCACGCTCTTGCCGGGGAACTCGAATTTCGCGATGGCCCATGCGGCGGCAATGCCGAACATCAGATTGGCGGGCACCACGATCGCCGCGACGAGCAGTGTCAGCTGGATCGCTGCGAGCGATTCCGGATCGGCGAGCGCCCCGACATAGGTCTGGAACCCGTTGCGGAAGGCCTCGACGAACACGATGATCAGCGGCAGCACCAGGAAGATGCCGAGGAACAGCGCCACCCCGACAATGAGCAGCAGGCGGACCAGCGGCGCTTCCTGGGTGACGTCGCGGTGCTTAGACATGGCCGAGCCTGCGACGTGTCCAGCCCTGCAGCAGGTTGATGATCAGGAGGAGCACGAACGAGATGGCGAGCATGGCGGTGGCGATCGCCGTGGCGCCGCCATAGTTGAACTCCTCCAGCCGGATGATGATCAGCAACGGCGCGATCTCGCTGACATAGGGGATGTTTCCCGCAATGAAGATCACCGACCCATATTCTCCGACGGCGCGGGCCAGCGCTAGGGCAAAACCGGTGAGCCATGCCGGGAAGATGGTCGGCAGCAGCACCTGGAACACCGTCTGCCAACGTCCCGCGCCGAGCGTCGCCGCCGCTTCCTCGACCTCGTGATCGATGTCGTCGAGCACCGGCTGCAGCGTTCTGACCACGAAGGGCAGGCCGATGAACACCAGCGCGATGAAGATGCCGAGCTGCGTATAGGCGACCTTGACGCCGATCCGCGCCAGCAGGGCGCCGAGCCAGCCATTGGGCGCATAGAGCGCCGTCAGCGCGATGCCGGCGACGGCGGTCGGCAGCGCGAAGGGCAGGTCGACCAGCGCATCGAGCAGCCGCCGTCCCGGAAAGCGGTAGCGCACCAGCACCCAGGCGACGACCAGGCCGGCGAACGCATTGACGATAGCGGCAAGAAAGCTGAGCCCGAAGCTGACGCGCAATGCCGCGCGGGTGCGCTCGTCGCTGACGATCCGCCAGAGCTCGGCGGGGCCGAGCTCGAGCGCGCGAAACACCAGCACCGCCAGGGGCACCAGCACGATCAATGACAGCCAGGTCAGGCTATAGCCGAGCGCCAGCCCGAAGCCCGGGATGGCGCTCGCTTGTCTGACTGGCGGAACCCAACCCCTCCGACCGGCCATATGTATGCGTATCAGTTTGTCGGCTTGTAGATCTGGTCGAAGATCCCGCCTTCACCGAAATGCTCCGCCTGCACCTTCGTCCATCCGCCGAACTGCGGATCGTCGATCGTCACCAGGTTGACTTTGGGAAAGCGCGCCAGATCGGCGGGATCCGCAGACTCCGGCTTGGTCGGCCGATAGAAATGCTTGGCTGCCAGCTTCTGCCCGTCCGGCGAATAGAGGAAGTTGAGGTAGGTCTCGGCGACCTTGCGCGTGCCCTTGCGGTCGACATTGGCATCGATGACCGCCACCGGCGGCTCCGCCTTGATCGACAGCGATGGCACCACGATCTCGAACTTGTCCTTGCCCAGCTCCTCGAGCGCCAGGAACGCCTCGTTCTCCCAGGTGATCAGCACATCGCCGATCTCGCGCTGGACGAAGGTCGTCGTCGAGCCGCGCGCCCCGGTGTCGAGCACCGGCACGTTGTGGAAGATGCTTGCCACGAAGGCCTGCGCCTTGCTCTGGTCGCCATTCGCCTTGGCGGCGCCGAAGGCCCAGGCGGCGAGATAGTTCCACCGCGCTCCGCCCGACGTCTTCGGATTCGGCGTGATCACCTGAATGCCCTGTTTCGCCAGATCGTCCCAGTCCGTGATCTGCTTGGGGTTGCCCTTTCGGACCAGGAACACGATGGTCGACGTATAAGGGGCGCTGTTGTTGCCGAGGCGCTTCTGCCAGTCCGGGGCGATCCGGCCCGCCTTGGCGATCGTGTCGATGTCGGCCGCCAGCGCCAGCGTGACCACATCGGCATCGAGCCCGTCGATCACCGCCCGGGCCTGCTTGCCCGAGCCGCCATGCGAGGTCTTGATGCTGACCGTTTCCCCGGTGTCGGCGCGCCACTTCTCCGCAAAGGCGGCGTCGAATTCCTTGTAGAACTCCCGCGTCGGATCATAGGACACGTTGAGCAGCGTCGAGTCGGCTTTGACCGGCGCGGCAAGCGACATGACGCTCGCAAGTGAAAGTGCGATGAGACTTTGCTTGAACAAGGGTCAACCTCCTGTTGGTGACAGCCGCGAGAGAGCGCGGCGGCTGGCAGAGTTCCTGACAGACCCGGGTTATGACGAAGGGTGGAAGACTGGGTTTTCAGCCGCCGCTGAACATGGCGCGACGGCCCTTCCTCTCTCCCCGGGTCAGCTCGAGAGGCGGCAGGATCAACTCCTGACGGGAATTATCGATCCGGGCGAGGTTGCGGGATCCAAAGAGACACATGAGCAGGGCCTTCAGCTTGAGCATTGCACTCTCCGTCCGCCGACCCTGCTATTTCGACAAACTTGGTAGAGATTGTCAACCGGATTCGTTCGTTCTTACGAACAAACTGGATTCTTGAACGAACTCAACGCTGTCCGACGGCGAATTGGCGCAAGCGCTCGCCCGAATCGGCGTCGCCGGCGGCCAGCGCGTCGGCGATTGTGGTCTCCTCCAGCACCCGGCGCATTGCCTCGGTGACCTTCTGGAAGGCTTGCCGCATCTCGCAGGACGCCTCGTCGGGGCAGTCGAGGCAGCGGCGATAGGCGGTGACGCTCAGGCACGGCAGCGGTGCGATCGGTCCGTCGACCAGCCGCAGCACGTCGAGGAAGCGGATATCCTGCGGCGGCTTGATCAGCACATAGCCGCCCAGCGCCCCGCGCCGGCTCTGAACCAGGCCGGAGCGCTTAAGCAACAGCAGGATCTGCTCCAGGAACTTCTTCGGGATGCGCTGCTGCGTCGCCAGATCGGCCGTCAGCACCGCCCGGCCGGGCTCCGCCCGAGCCAGGCCAATAAGCGCCCGCAATGCATATTTTGCCTGTTTCGAAATCATTTGGGCTCCAGGGATACCACCGCGAGCCGAAAAAGCCAGTAGGCAGATAGGCAATGGGCAGTAGGGCAGTGCTCAACCGGCTGCCGACTGCCGACTGCCGATCTGCCAACTGCCTACACTGGCAATTCCTCGATCCTGTCCACCCGGCCTGGATAGAAGGCCAAGTGGTCCTTGATCGCCACAACCCCCGGGAGGGGGTCCTCATAGGTCCACACCGCATTCTCCGAGGTCCGACCGTCGACCTTGAGCGAATAGTAGTTGGCGTCGCTCTTGAACGGGCAATGGGTGCGGTGGCTGGTTCGCTCGAAAAGGGTCATGTCGGCGTCGGCGCGGGGAATGTACAGCACCGGCGCCAGGCTCCCCTCATGCAGAGTCAAGGCCGATCGGGTGTCGGCAATCACCCGGCCGTTGAAGTGAACCCGGACCCGGTTGGGATTGCGCTCGATCGGGATCAGGTGGCTTTTGTGTGCATGCGTCATGGATGGGAAGCCTCCTTGGGGTCTTGCGACCGCATATGGGGAGCGCCTGAAGCAGGCGGTTCCGCGTCTTCTGCAATCGAGGTAGGCTATGGGCGCGCAACATCCGCCCGGAGAGGTCATTGGAACGCCGGCTAACCACGATCCTGGCCGCCGATGTCGTGGGCTATACCGCTCTGATGGAGCGCGACGAGGCGGGCACCTTCGACCGCCTGCGCCAGCACCGCAGCGAGTTGATCGAGCCCGCGATCCTCAAGCACCACGGCCGGATCTTCAAGCTCATGGGGGACGGGCTGCTGGCCGAGTTCGCGAGCGTCATGGACGCCGTGGAATGCGCCGTCACCCTCCAGCGCGGCCTGCGCGAACGAAATGAGCATGTGCCGCAAGACCAGCGGATCGAGCTTCGCATCGGCATCAATCTTTGCGAGGTCATCGTCGAAGGCGATGATCGCTTCGGCGAGGGCGTCAATGTCGCCGCCCGCTTGCAGCAGCTCGCCGATCCGGGCGGCATCTGTGTCTCCGGCAAGGTCGCCAAGGAGGTCGCCAAGAAGCTTGCCTTCACCTTCGAGCCGATGGGCGATCAAAAGGTCAAGAACATCGCCGAGCCGGTCGAGACCTATCGTATCCGGTTCGATGGCGGACCGGTCAAATCGGCCGTTCGGGTGCGTCCGCCGCCATGGGCCTTGGTCGCCGCCGCCATGGTGGCCCTGGCGGCGCTCGTTCTGGCCGGCGCCTGGTATCTCGTCCCGCAGAGCCGGCAGGCGGCGACCGCCTCCACGATGCCGGCCCTCGCCGTTCTCCCTTTCGGCAATATGAGCGGCGACCCCAAGCAGGATTATCTCGGCGCCGGCATTGCCGAGGACATCATCACCGCCCTTGCGACCTTCCCGGCCATTCGCGTCGTGTCCCGCACCTCGAGCTTCGTCTACGACAAGCCGGTCAAGGTTCAGCAGGTCGCCGATGATCTGGGCGTGAACTACGTGGTCGAGGGCAGCGTGAAGCGCTCGGGCGACAAGGTTCGGGTGACCGCCCAGCTGATCAATGCCGTCTCGGGCGACCATGTCTGGGCGGAGCGCTTCGACGAGGAGGGTGATCCGCTCGCCCTTCAGGATGCGGTGGCGACCCAGGTGTACAATTCGATCGCCGGCCTGACCGGACAGATCCGCCAGGACGAGGAGCGGCGCGCCTGGGGCAAGGCCGGCATCGACCTCGACGAATATGACTATTACCTGCGCGGTCACCAGCTGTTCATGCGCTGGGACGCCGAGGATGTCGCCAAGGCGCGTGCCATCTGGCGCGAGGGCCTCGTCAAATTCCCCAACTCCGCTCTGCTGCGCGTCAAGCTCGCCGCGAGCTTCTGCCATAACGTGCTGAACGAGAACAGCAAGCAGCCGATGGCCGATGTCGCGGAGATGGATCGCCTGCTCAACGAGGCCAGTGCCCTGCAGCTGCGCACCCAGCTCGAGAGCTGGCTGTTCCACTGGCTGTCGGCCTGCCGCTACCGCCTGCAGGGCAAGTTCCCTGACGCCGCCCGCGAGGCCGAGCTCGCGGTGAAGCTCGTGCCCAACGACACGCTCTCCCATATGGACCTCGCCGACGTCCTGATCAGCGCCGGCAAGCCGGAGCGTGCCATCGAGCTTGCCCAAGCGGTGTTCAAGCGCGACCCGAACGGCCCCGACTGGTGGCACAACGTCCTGGCATATGCCTATTACAATGCCGGCCGCATCGACGATGCCGTTGCCGAGCTCGGGCGTCGCAAGGAGCCGTGCAAGGACTGCCTGGTCCTCGCCGCCGCCTATGCGCGGAAGGACAGGCTCGACGCGGCCCGCAAGGTCATCGACACCTTTCGGCAGAAACAGCCGACCTACACAGTCGCGGAGGAGGCGCGCTGGCCGACCGGCCAGATCCCGCAGCTCGCCGAGCCCTATCTCGCAGCCTATCTTGCCGACCTCGAAAAAGCCGGCCTGCCGGCGAAGTAGCGAGCCCTAATCGACGGCGACCATCACGTCCGAGGCCTTGATCACCGCATAGGCGTTTTGCCCGCTCTTGAGCTTGAGCTCGTCGGCCGCCGCATTGGTGATCGAGGCGGTCACCACCGTCCCACCGATATCGATCCGCACATGGGCCGTCGTCGCTCCCTTGGTGACATCGACGATCTTGCCCTTGAGAATGTTGCGCGCACTGATCTTCATCGAGAATCTTCCCTGGTCGAAGCCGCAAAAGGCCGAGCGGAATATACCGACGGAAATAGCGCTTGTCTTCGACTCGATCTCTGCCCGACTTGCCAGCAGGAACGGAGAACAGCTACCGTTCACAGCCCGATTCATGCCTTCCTCAACGATCTTCTGGACAAGCCCTGAGCAAGCCCGCCGGCATTCTTGACGCTTCACGCCTGCCGCGGCAGCGAATGAAGGCGGCCGGCATTCTGGTTCTGGCGGTCGCGGTGAGCTCGACCCAGGACGCCATCATCAAGCTCATCAGCACGGACTACCCGTTTCATCAGATGCAGTTCTTGCGGTCGGCGGCGGCGCTACCCTTCCTGGTTCTTCTCGCGCTCCGGCGCCACGAGCTTAAGGCTGCGCTGGCCGCTTCCGGCTCGATGCTGCTCTATTTCAGGAGCCTCATGCTCGCCCTCGCCAGCGCGCTCTTCTATGTCGGTCTCGCGGCGATCACCCTCGCCGATGCCGCCGCCATCTACTTCTCGATGCCGATGATCCTGTCCCTGCTGTCGGGTCCGGTGATCGGCGAGCCGGTGCCGCTGCGGCAATGGCTCGCCATGATCGTCGCCTTCATCGGCGTCCTCATCGTCATCCGGCCGGGCAGCAGCGTCTTCGAGCCGGCATCGCTCATCATGCTCGCCTCGACCGCCTGCTATGCCCTCGGCCACATGTTGACGCGGCCGCTCGGGGCGCGTGTCTCGACTCTGGTGATGGGACTCTACCAGAACCTTGCCTTCCTGGTGGTGGCGGCAATGCTCGGCGCTGTGTTCGGTGGCGGCGCATGGCACAGCACCGCCCATCCGAGCCTGAGCTATCTGACAGCCGCCTGGGCCATGCCGAGTGCATTCCACATGCTGCTGATGGGCCTGATCGGCGCCACCGCGGCAGCCGCCATCCTGCTGTTCACCCAAGCCTATTCATTGGCCGAGCCGTCCTTCGTTGCGCCCTTCGAATATACCGGCCTGTTCTGGGCGGTCCTGTTCGGCTACGTCATTTGGGGCGTGCTGCCCGGGGTCGGCACCATCTCCGGCGCGGCGCTTGTCATCGCGGCCGGCCTGTTCCTGCTGCGCACGCCACGGTGACCGAGAGGGCCGCCGCCGCTGGCGATGACGGCCGCTCGTCGCAGCGCTTATTGGTCATTCGGCCCGGGGCCTGGAGGCTCCTCGCCGATGCCGGGCGGCATCTCGTCATAGGGGCCGCCCTCGGGGTCATAGCCCGGCATGTCGAGCGCATCGGGCGCCGGTCCCGGCTCCAGGATCGCACCGGTCGGGCCGGTCACGTCGAGATCATCCTGCTGGCCTGCGAGGTTCCCCGCCTGCGGCGTATCGGGAATCGATTCCGGATAGGTGTTCGAGTCCTGCGTCGACTGGGCGAACGCCGGCGATGACAGGAGCCCGATCGTGCCGGCCAGGATTGCGAGTTTCCGAATAGACATCACGCCTCCATTTTCCACGGGTTTGCCCTCTCGCGAGTTAGAAATCGCTGCACGCCGATCCGTTCCCCGACAACCGGTCGCGCCTAGCCGCTGCGGCCATGGAACGGATCGGGACCCGGGTCGCGTCCGGCCGCAACGGTGGCCAGGCGTCCCAGATAGTTCGTCCAGCCTTCCATATGGCTGGCGCATTCCTTGGCGCTGGGCAGCCCGGTATGGGTCATCCGAAGCAAGGTTCCATCCGGTTTCTCGATCAGGTCGATCTCGACCAGGGTCGATCCGGGCGGCACATCGTCGCTGTTCTCCCAGCCGAAGCTGTAGGCCAGCCGGTGCACCGGCACCACCTCGCGGAACGCCCCGCGCGCCACCCGGGCACCCGTGACGTTGACGAGATAGAGACCGCCGGGATGCGGCTCGACCTCGGCCTCCGTGCCCATCCAGCGCAGGATCTTGTCCGGATCTGTCAGGAGCGCGAAAACCGTGGCGGGAGGTGCCGGGATGTGTGTCTCGCGTTGGACGATGAGGGCCTCTTGCATCGATGTCCTCCAAATTTGTTGCAGATGGGCTCCAGGCTGTTCGGTAGATATGCAGTAATTGCCCCGCTTTCAGGCAGTGGACGGTGGAAGTAGGCATGCGAACAGCACAGATCACTTGCGATTGTCCACAGTCGCTTCCTGTTGCGACCGCCGGGAGATGAGCGCGATGAGTGCGAAATATGACGTCATCGGCAGCAACTATGCGGAGCTTCGCAAGCCGGATCGCCGGATCGCGAAGATCATCGACGGCGCGCTCGGCTCGGCGCGCACCGTTCTGAACGTCGGCGCCGGCACCGGCTCCTACGAGCCGGCCGGTCGGTCGCTCGTCGCCGTCGAGCCATCGCGGGAAATGATCCGCAGGCGCAGCCCGGCTGCGGCCGAGGCGATAGAGGCCAGCGCCAACGATCTGCCGTTCGACGACCGGAGCTTCGATGCCTCGATGGCAATCCTGACCATCCACCATTGGCCCGACAAGGAGGCAGGCCTGCGCGAGATGCGCCGCGTGACCCGCGGCCGGATCGTCCTGCTCACTTTCGATCCGGCGCACCGGCCGTGGCTGACCGACTACCTCCCCGAGCTCGCGGCGTTGGACGAGACCCAGATGCCGGCGATGTCCGACTACCAACGGTGGCTCGGCCCCGTGCAGATCACGCCGGTTCCGGTGCCGCACGATTGCAGCGACGGCTTCCTCTATGCCTATTGGCGCCGGCCTCAGGCCTATCTCGATCCCTACACGCGCTCCGGCAGCTCGTCCTTCTGGGCGATCGGCAACGTCGAGGCAGGATTGCAGGACCTGCAGCGCGATCTTGAGACCGGCGCGTGGCAAACCCGCTACGCCGAGTTGCTCACTCTCGATGAATATGACGCAGGCTACCGGCTCGTCGTGGCAGGCTGATCCACGTCACTCGCCGCGCATATGCTTGCCGAAGGCATCCCGCCAGTCCGGATGCCAGCGCGAGAGAGCCGGTCGATTCTCGATGATGTCGCCGGCCGCCCACGCAATGCGCTTCTCATCCATCTCTCGCGTCGTCTCGTTGTCCGGGCACAGGAGATAGAAGTCGCCCGCTGCGATGCGCTCGAACATGAAGTCGACCACCTGCTCGGGCGACCAGGCACCGGGCGGCTTCTCGCTCGCCCGCGTGAGGCCGGTGAAGGTGAAGCCGGGAATGAGCAGATGCGCGCTCACCCGTCCTTGGGTCTGCTGCAGCAGCGTGTGAGCCAGCCCTTCGGTCAACGCCTTCACCGCCGCCTTGCTGACATTGTAGGCCGTGTCGCCCGGCGGTTGGGTGATGCCCTGCTTCGATCCGGTATTGACGACGATGCCCGGCCGGTCGCTCGCCACCATGGCCGGCACGAAGGCCTGGACGCCATGCAGGACCCCGAGCAGGTTCACGCCGATCACCCGCATCCAGCCGTCCGGATTCGACAAGGCATCGCCGCCGCCGCCGACTCCGGCATTGTTCATCAGGAACGATACGGGGCCGAACCGATCGGCAACGTCCCGCGCCAGACGATGCATTGCGTCGGGGTCGACGACGTCGACGACGAGCGGTGTAGCATTGCGGCCGATCTCCTTGGCCGCAGCCGCAAGAGCGGCTTCGCTGCGATCGGCCATGCAGACCATGAGGCCCATGGCCGCCAACCGGCGCGCCGCCGCCAGGCCGATGCCGCTTGCAGCACCGGTGACGACGGCGACATTTCCCGCAGCAAGCGCGCTCATCTCAGCCAATCATGATCCCAGATGGATCCACACCGACTTGGTCTGCGTGTACTGGCTCATCGCCTCGAGGCACTTGTCGCGCCCTGAGCCGCTCTGCTTGTAGCCGCCCCAGGGCTGGGTAATGTCGCCATGGTCGAAGCAGTTGACCCAGACGACACCCGCCTCGAGGTCGCGGCCGGCACGGATCGCCGTGTCGAGATCCTTGGTCCAGATGCTCGCCGCCAGACCATAGATCGAGTCGTTGGCCTTGGCGATCGCATCGTCGATGTCGCTGAAGGTGATGACGGCGCCCACCGGGCCGAAGATCTCCTCCCGGGCGATCTTCATGCTGTTGTCGACATTGGTGAACAGCGTCGGCTCGACATAGCAGCCCTTCTCGAGACCCGACGGCACGCCGCCGCCCTTCACCAGCTTGGCGCCTTCCTTCTTGCCGGCCTCGATATAGCCGAGCACGCGCTCCTGCTGGCTGCGGGTGAC
>JBEVJH010000146.1:0-9821 GCA_040510355.1 Aestuariivirgaceae bacterium | reverse complement strand
TACTACATCGAGAACTGGTCGCTGATGCTCGATCTCTTCATCATTGTCGCGACACCGTTTGCGCTACTCAGGAACGACAATGCCTATTAGCGCCGAGGCGGCAGTGCCGCTTCGCCTCCTGCAGGACGCAGTGCTGTGGATCTTCATCGCTTCGGGGTTCCTCGTTCTCGTCGAGCCGTCGCCCTACGAGATGCTGTTTCCGCTGCTGGTGTTCGTGTTCCTGCCGTTCGGTCTGCGTCTGACCGGCGCGGCGGCCCCGCTCGTGGTTTTTCTGCTGCTCTACAATCTCGGCGGCGCGGCGAGCCTCGTTCCCCATCTCGGCGATGATGTCGGCGAGCGCTTCGTCGCGATCTCCTGCTTCATGGCACTCAATGCCGTCTTCTTCGCGGCACTGGTCGCAGAGGATACGGCCCGGCGCATGCGGATCATCCGCAGCGCCTGGATCACGGCGGCGCTCCTCGCCTCGGTGCCGGCAATCCTCGGCTATTTCGATGTCGCCGGCATGGCCGCGAAATTCGCGCCGATCGGACGCGCCCAGGGCACCTTCAAGGACCCGAATGTCTACGCGACCTTCCTCGTCGCGCCGATCGTCTTTCTCGTGCAGTCGTTGATGACCGGGGCCGCGCGCCGACCCTTCCTGTCGATCGCAGCGCTGCTCCTTTTGCTGGCCGGCCTGTTCCTCTCCTTCTCGCGCGGCGGCTGGGGAGTCGCCGCGGGTTCCGTCCTCGTCATGGCGGGACTGACCTTCATCACCACGCCCGACCTCAGGTTGCGCAGCCGGCTTCTGATCTCGACCGCGGTCGGTACGGTGTCGGTGGCGGCGCTCGCCACTCTCGCGCTGACGATCGAGCCGATCCGTGAAATCTTCGTCGAGCGCTGGAGCCTCTATCAGACCTATGATGTCGGCGAGACCGGCCGTTTCGGAAACCAGCTCAATGCCATCCCGCTGCTTCTCGAGAGGCCGAACGGCCTTGGTCCGCAACGCTTCTACCTGACCTTCGGCAGCGACCCCCACAATGTCTATGTCAATGCCTTCGCGTCCTATGGCTGGCTCGGCGGGCTCGCCTATCTCCTCCTCATCGCCGCGACATTGGGCGCCTGCTGGAAAATCGTGCTCAGCCCATCACCATGGCGCAATCATGCCATTGCGGTCGCCGCCCCGCTGGCGCTGATCATCGCCCAGGGAAGGCAGATCGACACCGACCACTGGCGCCATTTCTATCTGCTGCTGGGGCTCGCCTTCGGGTTGCTCAGCGCGACGTGCCGCCGGACGAAGCGCTTTCAAACTCCCGCTCGAGCTTGGCCTCAAGCTCGACCAGGTCGTCGGGGAGCGGCATCCCCATGGCCCGCATCTGGGCCAACTTCTCCCGGATGAGCTCGTAAAGCTCATGCTTGTCCTCGGGCTGGTCCTCGAGCCCGGTGAGCAGTGCCCCGATCTGCGCCTTCAGTTCCTCGAACGCCATGGAGATCTCTCCTGCTTGACACGGGAGCCCGCCTCTCCCTGAAAATGAAGCATGATGCTCTAACCACCGAAGACACCACGCGAGCACCTCCAATGGCAATCAATTTCCGGCATCAGGAGATCGTGTCCCTGGCGCGCCAGCTGGGGCGGGTGACCGTCGAGGAGCTTGCCACACGCTACGGGGTCACGCCACAGACCATTCGCAAGGACCTTAACGAGCTGTGCGACCAGCGGATTCTCACCCGCACCCATGGCGGGGCGGTTCTCGCCTCGGGCGTGGAGAATGTCGCCTATGAGGCCCGTCGCAAGATGGCCGAGGCGGAAAAGCAACGGATTGCGGCGCGCGCCGCGAGCCTCATTCCCAATCATTCCTCGCTGTTCATCAATATCGGGACAACCACCGAGGAGGTGGCGCGCCACCTGACCCGCCATGAGGGTCTCCTGGTCATCACCAACAATATCCATGTCGCCAGCATCCTGATGCCATCGCCGGGGATCGAGGTGATCCTGGCCGGGGGCCTGCTGCGCCGCGCCGATGGCGGAATCGTCGGCGAGGCGGCCATCGACCTCATCCGCCAGTTCAAGGTCGACCACGCGGTGATCGGCGTCTCGGCCATCGACGAGGAAGGGGCGCTGCTCGATTTCGACTATCGCGAGGTGCGTGCCGCCCAGGCGATCATCGAAAACGCCCGAAAGGTCATACTGGTGGCCGATGCCATAAAATTCACCCGCTCGGCGCCGGTCCGCATCGCCCATATTTCGGAGATCGACATCTTCGTCACCGACCGGGCGCTGCCGGAGCTGGTGGCGACCGCCTGCCGCAAGAGCGAGGTCCAGGTCGAGGTGGTGACCGGACCGGAAGGACAGCAGGAACTGCCGCTGGATTGACCGGGCGTTTTCATTTGCATTTCGTTTGTTTTCATATAGCGTGAGTTTACTCGCAAGACGCACGCGGATTTTTTCGCACAAGCAAAAATCGAAACCAGACTGGTTGCGCTTGCGAGGGGGAGGAAAAGACGTCCAGCACGTCATACGATCTCGCGGTGATCGGCGGCGGGGTGAATGGCTGCGGCATTGCGCGTGACGCTGCCGGCCGAGGTCTGCGCGTCGTCCTGTTCGAGCAAGCCGACCTTGCCGGTGCCACCTCCTCGGCATCGACCAAGCTCATCCATGGCGGGCTGCGCTATCTCGAGCATCTGCGGCTCCGACTGGTTCGCGAGTCGCTGGTCGAGCGCGAGGTGCTGCTGAAGGCGGCGCCGCACATCGTCCTCCCGATGCGCTTCGTCCTCCCGCATCATCAGGGGCTGCGGCCATGGCCGGTGCTGCGGCTCGGCCTGTTCATCTACGACCACCTCGGTGGCCGGGCCATCCTGCCGCCCACCCGCACGCTCGACCTGACGAAGGACGCGGCAGGGCGGGCGCTCAGGCCGGAATTCGTGCGCGGTTTCGAATATTCTGACTGCTGGGTCGACGATTCGCGTCTCGTCATCCTGAACGCAGTCGATGCCGCCGAGCGCGGCGCAGCGATTCACACCCGCACCAAATGCCTCGCGGCCGTGCGGCAAGGCGAGAGCTGGCGGCTCACCGTGCTCGATGTCGACAGCGGTTCACGACGCGAGGTCACGGCGCGCGCCGTCGTCAATGCCGGCGGACCATGGGTGTCGCAGGTCATGCAGGAGGTGGCAAGGCTCAATGCACCGGCGCGCATCCGCATGGTCAAGGGCAGTCACATCGTGGTCGATCGGTTGTTCGACCATGATCGCGCCTATATCTTCCAGAATGCCGACGGCCGGATCTGCTTCGCCATTCCCTACGAGGTCGACTTCACGCTGATCGGCACCACCGACGAGGATTTCTCCGGTGATCCAACCGCCGTCGCGATCAGCGATGGCGAGACCGACTACCTGCTCCAAATGGTCAGCGCCTATCTGCGCCAGCCGATCGGCCGCGACCGCATTCGCTGGACCTATTCCGGCGTCCGGCCGCTCTATGACGACGGCGCGTCCAAGGCCTCCGACGCCACCCGGGACTATATTCTGAAGCTCGACGCCCCGCCTGGCGCCGCGCCGTTCATGACGGTGTTCGGCGGCAAGATCACCACCTATCGCCGGCTCGCCGAGCATGCGCTGGAGCAGCTCGCGCGGTTCTTCCCCGGCATGTCGCCGGCATGGACGGCCGCCGCCAGGCTTCCCGGTGGGGATTTCCCGCATGACGAGGTCGAGGCCCGCATCGGCGCGCTCGCCGAAAGCTACCCGTTCCTCCCACCAAGGACGGTGCGCCGGCTGTTCCATGCCTATGGGACGCGTGCCGCTGACGTTCTGGGCAGTGCCCGAAAACCGGAGGACCTCGGCGAGGATTTCGGCTCCGGCCTCAGCTCTCGCGAGGTCAACTACCTCGTCGAGAACGAATGGGCGCAAAATTCCGACGACGTGCTCTGGCGGCGATCCAAGCTCGGGCTTAGGCTCCTGCCGGAGGAACGTTCTGCCCTCGCCGCTTACATTGCCGGACTTCTTGAGACTGCCCGCAGAATGAATGCGCCTCTGCAGGGCAGGTTCATCTCTCAAGGCGCAACCTGAAGGAGGAAATGCGTTATGTCGATCCGCCATACGGCGTCAGTGGCCGCGCTGCTGATTGCGCTTGGGGCGACCCCTACTCTCGCGGATATGGAGGCCGCGAAGAAATGGGTCGACTCCGAGTTCCATCCATCGACCCTGTCGAAAGACCAGCAGATGAAGGAGATGGAGTGGTTCATCAAGGCCGCCGAACCCTTCAAGGGCATGGAGGTCAACGTCCTGTCGGAGGACGTGCCGACCCATCGCTACGAGGCGGAAAAGCTGACCAAGGCTTTCGAGGAGATCACCGGCATCAAGGTGAACCACCAGATCCTCGGCGAAGGCGAGGTCGTCCAGGCGGTTCAGACGCAGATGCAGACGAACCGCAATCTCTATGACGCCTATGTCAACGACTCGGATCTGATCGGCACGCATTCGCGGCTGCAGAGCGCAACCAATCTCACCGACTGGATGGCCGGCGAAGGCAAGGACGTCACCCTGCCGACGCTCGACATCGACGATTTCATCGGCAAATCCTTCACCACCGGCCCTGACGGCAAGCTGTGGCAATTGCCCGACCAGCAATTCGCCAATCTGTACTGGTTCCGCAAGGACTGGTTCGACCGGCAGGATATCAAGGACAAGTTCAAGGCCAAATACGGCTACGAGCTCGGCGTGCCGGTCAACTGGTCGGCCTATGAGGACATCGCCGACTTCTTCACCAACGACGTGAAGGAGATCGACGGCGTGCGCATCTACGGCCACATGGACTATGGCAAGCGCGCCCCCGACCTCGGCTGGCGCATGACCGACGCCTGGCTGTCGATGGCCGGCGAAGGCTCGAAGGGCCTGCCCAACGGCCGCCCGATCGACGAGTGGGGCATCCGCATGGAGGAAGGCTCCTGCAACCCGGCCGGCGCTTCGGTGTCGCGGGGCGGCGGCACCAACAGCCCGGCCGCCGTCTACGCGATCGCCAAATGGGACGAGTGGCTGCGCAAATATGCGCCTCCGGGAGCCGCCGACCTCGACTTCTACCAGTCGCTGCCGGCATTGGCGCAAGGCAATGTCGCCCAGCAGATCTTCTGGTACACCGCCTTCACCCAAACCATGGTGAAGCCGAAGAGCGAGGGCAACAACACCGCCGACGAGAACGGCACGCCGCTGTGGCGCATGGCTCCCTCGCCGCATGGGCCCTATTGGGTCGAAGGCATGAAGCTCGGCTATCAGGATGCGGGCTCGTGGACGCTGTTCAACTCGACTCCGGTCGACCGGCGCAAGGCGGCGTGGCTCTATGCCCAGTTCACCGTGTCGAAGACGGTGTCGCTCAAGAAGAGCCATGTCGGCCTGACGATCATCCGCGACTCCGACATACGCGACAAGTCCTTCACCGAGCGGGCGCCCAAGCTCGGCGGCCTGGTCGAGTTCTACCGCTCGCCCGACCGCGTGCTGTGGACGCCGACCGGGATCAACGTTCCCGACTATCCGAAGCTCGCCCAGCTCTGGTGGCAGCAGATCGGCGATGTCAATTCCGGTACGTTCACGCCGCAGCAGGCGATGGACCGGTTGGCCAGCGAGATGGACCAGATCATGGCGCGCATGGAAGCGGCCGACAAAGCCAACAAGACCTATGGTGGCTGTGGCCCGCGGCTCAATCCGGAGAAGGATCCCTCGGAATGGCTCGGCAAGCCGAATGGTCCTGCCGCCAAGCTCGCCAACGAGAAGGAGAAGGGCCAGACCATCGCCTATGACGAGCTGATCAAGCGCTGGACCGAGAAGCAGTAGTAACCACTCGGCCTGCCCTTCGGGACACGCCTCAGGGCGCGTTCCGGAGGGTCGCGCGCCGGTCTTGCCGGCGGTCGCCGCACGAGAAAGCTTCGCGCATCGTCATGTCCCTGGAATTGAAGAATGTCGTCAAACGGGTCGGTGCCGACATTCACATCCACGAGACCAATCTCTCCTTCGCCGAGGGCAGCTTCAACGTGCTCCTCGGGACGACGCGCGCCGGCAAGACGACGCTGATGCAGCTGATGGCCGGTCTCGAGCGGCCGACCTCCGGCGAGGTGTTCTTTCGCGGCAAGAACGTCAGCACGGTGCCGGTGCAGAAGCGCAATGTCGCGATGGTCTACCAGCAGTTCATCAACTACCCGAACTTCACCGTTTACGAGAACATCGCCTCGCCGCTCAGGGTGGCACGCATGCCGCAGGCCGAGATCGATGTTCGGGTCAAGCGCACGGCCAACCTCCTTCATCTGACGCCGTTGCTCGACCGCAAGCCGACCGAGCTGTCGGGCGGCCAGCAGCAGCGCACGGCGATCGCCCGCGCCCTCGCCAAGGACGCCGACCTCATCCTGCTCGACGAGCCGCTCGCCAATCTCGACTACAAGCTGCGAGAGGAGCTGCGCGACGAGCTGCCCAAGCTCTTCGCCGGGCGCGACTGCATCGTGGTCTATGCCACGACCGAGCCCATCGAGGCCCTGCTGTTCGGCGGCAACACCGCGACCTTGCATGAAGGCCGCGTGACGCAGTACGGGCCCACCGCTCACATCTATCGCCACCCGCACGACATCACGACCGCCCGCGTCTTCTCGGATCCTCCGATCAATGTCGCGCCGATCGTCAAGCAGGGCGGCGAGATCGTGATCGGCGGAAGCGTCCGGCTGCCGGCCGGCAAGGTCGGCGCAACAATCCCCGACGGGTCGTATAATTGGGGCATCCGTCCGCATCACATCACCGCTGCATCCGGCAGGGCGCGGCTGGCGCCGATCGAGGGGCGGGTGCTGGTGACCGAGCTCTCCGGCTCGGAGAGCATCGTCCATTTCGACCTCGACGGGCGCACCTGGGTGTCGCAGTCGCACGGCATCCACCCCTTCGAGGTGGGCAGCACCGCCCGGCTCCATGTCGATGTCGACGAGAGCTTCTTCTTCGACGCGGAAGGCCGGCTCATCGCAGGAGGTGCGCTTGGCTAGGGTCACGCTCGAGGACCTGCGGCACACCTACGGCACCATGGCCGACGGCGAGGTGGTGTGGGCGCTCCGGCGCATGACGCTCGAGCTCGCCGATGGCGGGGCCTATGCGCTGCTCGGCCCTTCCGGCTGCGGCAAGACCACGCTCCTCAATCTGATCTCCGGCCTGCTCAGGCCGACCGAGGGCCGCATTCTGTTCGACGGCGTCGATGTGACCGACAAGAGCCCGCAGGAGCGGAACATCGCCCAGGTGTTCCAGTTCCCGGTCATCTACGACACCATGACGGTCTACGGCAATCTCGCCTTTCCTTTGCGAAATCGTGGCGTTCCGGAGCCCGAGGTGGATACGCGCGTGCATGAGATCGCCGCCATGCTCGAGCTCGAGGCGACGCTCAAGCAGCGTGCTTCGGGGCTGACCGCCGACGGCAAGCAGAAGATCTCGCTCGGCCGCGGCCTCGTCCGTTCCGACGTCAACGTCATCATGTTCGACGAGCCGCTGACGGTGATCGATCCGCATTTGAAATGGGTGCTCCGCTCGAAGCTGCGCGAGCTTCACCGCCGCATCCGGCGCACCATGATCTATGTGACCCACGACCAGACCGAGGCGCTGACCTTCGCCGACCAGGTGGTGGTGATGAAGGACGGCGAGATCGTGCAGATCGGCACGCCGGTCGAGCTCTATGAGGATCCGAAGCATACTTTCGTCGGTCATTTCATCGGCTCGCCGGGCATGAACGTGCTGCCGTGCCAGGTCGAGAACGGTGTCGCGATGTTCGCCGGCCGCCAGGTCGACAGCGCCAACGCCGCAGCCTATCGCGGCAATGGAAAGATGCTGGAGCTCGGCGTGCGTCCGGAATTCGTCCGCCTGGCCCCGGACGGCATCCCGGTGGACATCGTCAAGGTCCTCGATGCCGGGCGCTACCAGATCGTCGAGTCGCGCGTCGCCGGCAGCACCATCAAGCTGCTGGTGCGGGAGGGCGAGACGGTCCCTGAAGGCCGGGCCTTCGTGCACTTCGCCGCCGATCACACGCGGCTCTATCAGGACGGATGGGTGGTGAGGTGAGAAAGACCGTCAACCAGCTCGGGTGGCTGTTCGTCCTGCCGGTGGTGGCGCTGGTGGCGTTCAATGCCGTGATCCCGCTGATGACCGTCGTCAACTACTCGTTCCAGGAGTCCTTCGGCGACAATGTGTTCTTCTGGTCCGGCGTGCGCTGGTTCCAGGAGATCCTGAACTCCAGCCGCTTCCATGAAGCGCTGCTGCGGCAGATCCTGTTCACCGCCATCGTGCTCGCCATCGAGATCCCGCTCGGACTCGCCATCGCTCTCGCGATGCCGCGGCGCGGCCCCTGGGTGTCGGTCTGCCTCGTTCTGATGGCGCTGCCGCTCCTCATTCCGTGGAACGTGGTCGGCGCCATGTGGAACATCATGGCGCTGCCGGAGATCGGGCTCCTCGGCAAGGCGATCAATGCGCTCGGGATCCCATTCAATTATACGCGCCAGCCGGTGGCGGCCTGGTTCACCGTCGTCCTGATGGATGTCTGGCACTGGACCTCGCTCGTCGTGCTCCTGTGCTTTGCCGGTCTCGTGTCGATCCCCGATGCCTATTACCAGGCGGCCCGCATCGATGCGGCGCGGCCGTGGGCGGTGTTCCGCTATATTCAGCTGCCGAAGCTCCGCTATGTGCTGACCATCGCCATCCTGCTGCGCTTCATGGATTCCTTCATGATCTACACCGAGGTGGTTGTTCTGACCGGCGGCGGCCCGGGCAACTCCACGACCTTCCTGTCGATCGACCTCGTCAAGACGGCGCTCGGTCAATTCGACTTGGGTCCGGCGGCCGCGATGTCGATCATCTACTTCCTGATCATCCTGCTGCTGAGCTGGCTGTTCTACACGCTGATGACACGGAACGAGGCGAGATGACCATGCGTGCGCGCTATCTGGTTCCGACGATCTACATCATCTTCCTGCTGCTGCCGATCTATTGGCTGCTCAACATGTCGTTCAAGACCACTAACGAGATCCTCGGCGGCTTCACGTTGTGGCCGCACAGCTTCACCTTCGACAACTACAAGGTCATCCTCACCAATCCCTCCTGGTACAACGGCTACATCGCCTCGATCGAATATGTGGTGATCAACACCATCCTGTCGGTCGCGGTCGCGCTCCCCGCGGCCTATGCCTTCTCGCGCTATCGCTTCCTCGGCGACAAGCACCTGTTCTTCTGGCTCCTCACCAACCGCATGGCGCCGCCGGCGGTGTTCGCGCTCCCTTTCTATCAGCTCTATTCGGCGGTCGGCCTGTTCGACACGCCCTGGGCGGTGGCGCTCGCCCACACCCTGTTCAACATTCCGCTGGCGGTGTGGATTCTCGAAGGCTTCATGTCCGGCGTGCCCAAGGAGCTCGATGAGACCGCCTATGTCGACGGCTATTCCTTCTGGCACTTCTTCATCCGCATCTTCATGCCGACCATTGCGGCCGGCATCGGCGTCGCCTGCTTCTTCTGCTTCATGTTCTCCTGGGTCGAGCTGCTGCTGGCGAAGACGCTGACCTCGGTCGCGGCCAAGCCCATCGCTGCCCTGATGACCAAGACCGCCAGCACGTCGGGCTATGAGCTCGGGCTGCTTGCCGCCGCCGGATCGCTCACCCTGATCCCCGGCGCGGTGGTCATCTATTTCGTGCGCAACTACATCGCCAAGGGCTTTGCCCTCGGGCGGGTCTGACGAGGAGGAACGGCGCGATGTTGGACGCGTTCTCCGGCTTGTCATGGATGGCCTGGACCTGGCCGACGGCCGCGTTCTTCCTGTTCATACTCCTGTGCTTCGTCGTCATGTCGGTGTGGGA
>JBEVJH010000145.1:0-4319 GCA_040510355.1 Aestuariivirgaceae bacterium | reverse complement strand
GCGTCCTGGCTGATCAAGGGACTGACGGAGGCCGGTCATGTCGCCGATCATGCACGGGACGGGGCGGAGGGCGGCGCGCTCGCCCGCGAGCGGGTGCATGACGTGGTGGTGATGGACCGCTTGCTGCCGCGGCTCGACGGGCTGGCGGCGATCCGGACGATGCGGGCCGAGGGCATCCACACGCCGGTGCTGATCCTGTCGGCGCTCAGCGATGTCGACGAGAAGGTCAAGGGCCTGCGGGCCGGCGGCGACGATTATCTCGCCAAGCCCTATGCGTTCACCGAGCTGCTCGCGCGCATCGAGACGCTGGCGCGGCGGCTTGCCGCCGAGCCGCAGCCGACGCGGCTGCGCACCGGCGATCTCGAGATCGATCTCCTGGCGCGCACCGCCCAGCGGGCCGGCAAGCCGATCCTGCTGCAGCCGCGCGAGTTCAAGCTGCTCGAATATCTGATGCGCAATGCCGGCAATGTGGTGACCCGCACCATGCTGCTCGAGAATGTCTGGGACTATCATTTCGACCCGCAGACCAACGTCATCGACGTGCATATCTCGCGGCTGCGCTCGAAGATCGACAAGGGGTTCGGCGAGCCCCTGCTGCACACGGTGCGGGGCGCCGGATATACGATCCGTGCGAGTTAGGTCCGGTCTCGGCAGCCTCGTCCGCACGTCGACCTTTCGCCTGGCCGCCATCTATGTGGTGATCTTCGCGCTGTCGGTCGGGGCGGTGCTGGCCTATGTGTACTGGTCGACCGCGAGCCTGCTCGAGGACCAGACCGACAATGCGATCGGCTCGGAGGTCAAGGCGATCGCCGAGGTCTATCGCCAGAACGGGCTGCCGGGGGTGCTCGAGCAGGTGATGCTGCGGACCGCCGAGGAGAACCAGGGCGTCTACATCTTCACCAATCCGGTGGGGCGGCGGCTCGCCGGCAACCTGCCGGGGCTGCCGGTCGAGGCGACCGGCGAGCATGGCTGGATCGAGTTCGACTATGCCAATCAGGAGGGCCGGTCGCTGGCGCGCCACCGCGCCAAGGCCTATTACACCGAGCTCGAAGGCGGCTTCCGGCTGATCGTCGGGCGCGATGTCGAGGAGCGGCGGCGGTTCGACGGCATCATCAAGAACTCGACGATCGGCGGGCTGACGCTGGCGCTGGTGCTGGGGCTCGCCGGCGGGCTGCTGATGAGCCGCAACTTCCTCAAGCGGATCGAGCGGCTGACGGCGGCGAGCCGCACCATCATGGAGGGCGACTTCGCGCAGCGGATGCCGCTCACCGGCACCGGCGACGAGCTCGACCGGCTGTCGGCGGCGCTCAACGCGATGCTCGACCGGATCGAGCGGCTGATGGAGGGGATGCGCGAGGTGTCGAGCAATGTGGCGCACGACCTCAAGACGCCGCTCACCCGCATCAAGGCGCGCGCCGAGGATGCGCTGCGCACCGGCGACGAGCGCGACTATCGCCTAGCGCTCGAGCGCACCATCGATGAATCGGACAAGCTGCTCGCCACCTTCAACGCGCTCTTGTCGATCGCCAAGGCGGAATCGGGCGAGGCGCGGGAGGGCATCGCCCCGATGGACGCGGCCGAGCTCGCCGCCGACATCGCCGAGCTCTACGACCCGACGATCGAGGAGGCGGGCGGCCGGCTGACGCTCCAGGCGGCGCAGCCGATCATGATCCGCGCCGACCGCCAGCTGGTCGCCCAGGCGCTCACCAATCTCCTCGACAATGCGATCAAATACGGGCTGGGGGCGGATGGGCGGCCGGATGTCGCGATCTCGGTCGGCGCGGCGGATGGCGAGGCGCGGATCGAGGTCGCCGACCGCGGCCCCGGCATTCCGGTCGACGATCGCGAGCGGGTGAAGGAGCGCTTCACCCGGCTCGACGAGAGCCGGACGCTGCCCGGCTCCGGCCTCGGCCTGTCGCTCGCCGCGTCGGTCGCACGCCTGCATGGCGGCCGCCTCGAGCTCGACGACAACCACCCGGGCCTGGTGGCGAGGCTGGTGGTGCCGGCGATGGGGGGTAGCGGATAGAAGAGAGCGAATAGCGAATAGCGAATAGAAAAGGGTGACCGCGATCTCACCGAGCTCCGACCCAACTATTCGCTATTCGCTATTCGCTATTCGCTAAAAGGGGGTCTTTCCCCACCCTTGCGTTAATCTCTGGGCTTTGGTATACCAGGGGCCCATGACGCCCGGCACGACCCTGACTGCGACCAAGGCGCAACCGGCCAAGGGCTCCAAGCTCGAGCTCAAGCCGGTCGGCGGCAATTTCAGCCTGAAAGAGCATATTTACGACGTGCTGAAGAACGGCATCACGGCGATGAACATCTATGACGAGGGCGCGGATCTGCGCCTCGACGAGCGCCAGATGTCGGAGCAGCTCGGGATCTCGCGGACGCCGATCCGCGAGGCGCTGGCCCGGCTCGAGCAGGAGGGCTTCATCGAGATCCAGCCGCGGCGCGGCGTCTTCATCAAGCGCAAGTCGCTCGAGGAGATCCTCGAGATGATCACCGTGTGGGCGGCGCTCGAAAGCATGGCGGCGCGGCTCGCCTGCGCGCATGCGAGCGACGAGGAGATCGCCAGCCTGAGGAGCGCGCTGCCGCCCTACCGCAAGGACGAGCTGCCGGCCCATATCGACGAATATTCGGAAGCCAACATCTCCTTCCACCAGCGCATCCTCGAGCTCGGCCGCTGCCGGCTGCTCAAGGACATCGCCGACGGGCTGTTCCTCCATATGCGCGCCATTCGCGAGCGCGCCATGGCGGAGGGCGACCGGGTGCGCCGCTCGGTCGAGGACCATATGCAGATCATCGAGGCGATCGAGGCGCGCGACGCCGAGCGCGCCGGCAGGGAGGTCCGCGAGCATACGATGCGGCTCCACAGCCATGTCCGGCGCACCTGGACCGATATCGACCGCGAGCACCGCGAGACGGCGCCCAAGCCGGGCGCCTAGGCATTTCAGGTCTGAACGAAGAAGACTTACAGGAAAGGCGCCCCATCCATGTCGACCGCGACGGACACACTGCACAGGAAGAGCCTCGACACCAATGTGATCTCGGGAGGCCGGCTCGTCGCCAAGGCCCTGAGAAGCGAGGGCGTGGACACCATCTTCACGCTGTGCGGCGGCCATATCATCGACATCTATGACGGCTGCATCGACGAGAACATCCGCATCGTCGACGTCCGCCACGAACAGGTGGCGGCGCATGCGGCCGACGGCTATGCGCGCCAGACCGGCAAGCTCGGCTGCGTGGTGACGACGGCGGGGCCGGGCTGCACCAATGCGGTGACCGGCATCGCCACCGCCTTCCGGTCGGAGAGCCCGGTGCTCCATATCGGCGGCCAGTCGTCGCTGTCGCAGCACAAGATGGGCTCGCTGCAGGACCTGCCGCATGTCGAGATGATGCAGCCCATCACCAAATTCGCCGCCGGCGTGTTCTCGACCGAGCGGGTGGCCGACATGATCGCGATGGCGGCGCGCGAGGCCTTCAACGGCGCGCCGGGGCCGGCCTATCTGGAGATCCCGCGCGACGTGCTCGACCGCGAGGTCGCGCTCGACAAGGCGGTGATCCCGAAGCCCGGCCATTACCGCGCCTCGACCCGCTCTGTCGGCGACCCGCGCGACATCGAGACGCTCGCCGACATCCTGGTCAAGGCCGAGCGGCCGGCCATCCTCTACGGCCAGCAGGTGTGGACGGCGCGCGGCCAGGACGAGGCGATCGCGCTGCTGCGCGGCCTCGACATTCCGGGCTATTTCAACGGCGCCTCGCGCGGGCTGCTGCCGCCGGGCGACCCCCATCATTTCGACCGGACGCGGTCGCTCGCCTTCTCCAAGGCCGACGTCATCGTCATCGTCGGCACGCCCTTCGACTTCCGCATGGGCTATGGCAAGCGGATCGACGTGCCGACGCTGGTCCAGATCGACATGGACTACCGCACCATCGGCAAGAACCGCGACATCACGCTCGGGCTGGTCGGCGACCCTGGCGCCATCCTGGGCGCGGTGCTCGACGCTGCGACCGCGAAGATCGACAAGGGCAAGCGCCAGGCGCGGCAGCAATGGATGAAGCAGCTGACCGAGGCCGAAGCGGTGGCGACCGAGAAGCTGATGCCGCTGTTCCGGTCCGACCGCTCGCCGATCCATCCCTACCGGCTGGCGTGGGAGATCAACGAATTCCTCGGCGAGAACACGGTCTATATCGGCGATGGCGGCGATGTCGTCACCATCTCGGCGCAGGCGGTGCGGCCGCGCCGGCCCGGCCAGTGGATGGATCCGGGGGCGCTCGGCTCGCTCGGCGTCGGCACCGGCTTCGCGATGGCCGCC
>JBEVJH010000144.1:0-13181 GCA_040510355.1 Aestuariivirgaceae bacterium | reverse complement strand
CTTTCGGCTGGTCGGGCGGGACAGCGGCGCACGATTGGGCCGCATCGATACGTCGCGCGGGGCGATCCGCACCCCGGCCTTCATGCCGGTCGGCACCGCCGGAACCGTGAAGGCGGTTCACCTCGACGAGCTGCGCGCGGTCGGCACCGACATCATTCTTGGCAACACCTATCATCTGATGCTCCGTCCCGGCGCCGAGCGGATCGCCCGGCTGGGCGGTCTCAACAGCTTCATCGGCTGGCCGGGCCCGATCCTCACCGACTCCGGCGGCTTCCAGGTGATGTCGCTCGCGCGGCTGAGACGCATCGATGAGCATGGCGTGACCTTTGCCTCGCATGTCGATGGCAGCCGCCACGAGCTGACGCCCGAGCGCGCCATGGAGATTCAGCATCTGCTCGGCTCGACCATTCAGATGCAGCTCGACGAATGCCTGGCCTTTCCCCATTCCGAGGCCGAATGCGCCCGTGCGATGCAGCTGTCGCTGCGCTGGGGCGAGCGCTCGCTGAAGGCCTTCGGCCACCAGCCCGGCCATGCGTGCTTCGGCATCCTGCAGGGCGGCATCCATCCGAAGCTTCGCCGCGAATCTGCCCAAGGCCTCGTCGCCATGGGCTTCGACGGCTATGCCATCGGCGGGCTTGCGGTCGGCGAGACCCAGGCGCAGATGCTCGCCACCATCGAGGTCACGGCGCCGCTCCTGCCGGAGGAGCGGCCGCGCTATCTCATGGGCGTCGGCACGCCGCTCGACATCGTCGAGGCGGTGGCCCGCGGCATCGACATGTTCGACTGCGTGATGCCGACGCGCTCGGGAAGGCACGGCCAGGCCTTCACCCGCAACGGCCGGCTCAATCTGCGCAATGCCAAGCATGCCGACGATCCGCGGCCGCTCGACGAGACAAGCGCGTGCCCCGCCGCGTCGCGCTATTCGCGCGCCTATCTGCACCATCTGGTCAAATCCGGCGAGATCCTCGGCATGATGCTCCTGTCGATCGCCAATCTCGCCTATTATCAGGAGCTGATGGCAGGGATCCGCCAGGCCATTGCCGAGCGCCGTTTCATCGAGCATCGTGATCGCCTTATGGCAGAGGGGAGCCAGGTTGCAGACTGACCCCTCGAAGCCCCGGCCAGGAGCGGAACCAAAATCATGAAGATGCAGGGCGAGAAGCTGATCCAGGCACCGCAGCAGGATGTGTGGAAGGCCCTCAACGATCCCGACGTGCTCAAGCAATGCATTCCCGGTTGCGAGGAGATGCGGAAGGTCTCCGACCATGGTTTCTCCGCCAGAGTGAAGGCGAAGGTCGGCCCGGTGAGCCTCACCATGACGGGCGATGTCCAACTCTCCGACCTGAACCCGCCGGTCAGCTACCGCATCACCGGCCAGGGCAAGGGCGGGGCGGCGGGCTTCGCCAAAGGTGACGCCGACATCCGCCTGGCCGACCAGGGCGGCGCGACCCTGATCAGCTATGACGTCGATGCGCAGGTCGGCGGCAAGCTCGCCCAGATCGGCAACCGGCTGATCGATTCCACCGCCCGCAAGATGGCGGACGATTTCTTCTCGCGCTTCGTCGCGATCGTCGAGAGCGGCGAGAAGGCCGGCGCGTCGCCGGCGATTCCTTCCGGTGGCTCGCCCGAGCCCCTGGCATCGCCCATCCCGCCGTCCCATGCGAGCGCCTCGATCGCCATGACGGCAGCCCGAGATGCCGAGCGTGCCCGCCGCGATGCGCAAGACGACGAGCCGTCGGAGCCGACCAATCAGAGCGGCCACCTGGTCCTCTGGCTCATCCTCATCGCGGTCGCGCTTGCCGTGATCTACTATCTGTTTTTCCGCAACTGAAAGGGCGACAGGCTATTCGCTGCACCTCCCTCGGTTGCCCTGCCGCAGAGCCGGTGACATAAAGGCGCGATGTTCTCCTCCGTCCTCATCGCCAACCGCGGCGAGATCGCCTGCCGGATCACCCGCACCGCCCATCGCCTCGGCATGCGGGTCATTGCGGTCTATTCCGAGGCCGATGCCGAAGCGCTGCATGTCAAGCTCGCCGACGAGGCGGTGGCGATCGGTCCCGCGAGCGTGCGCGACAGCTATCTCCGCCCCGATCGCATTCTCGAGGCGGCGGCCAGGACGGGTGCCGAGGCGATCCATCCGGGCTACGGCTTCATGTCGGAGAATGTCGCCTTTGCCGAAGCCTGCCGGTCTTCCGGCGTCGTCTTTGTCGGGCCGCCGCCCGATGCCATACGCGCCATGGGCCTCAAGGACGCCGCCAAGGCGCTGATGCGCGATGCCGGCGTGCCCGTTGTGCCGGGCTATATGGGCGCCGACCAGGATGCCGATTTCCTCGAGCACATGGCCGCCGAGACCGGCTATCCGGTGCTCATCAAGGCGGTCGCCGGCGGCGGCGGCAAGGGCATGCGCCTCGTCACCGATCCGGCCGACTTCCTGCCGGCGCTCGAATCCTGCCAACGCGAGGCGCAAAGCGCCTTCGGCGACCCGCGGGTGCTGATCGAGCGCTATGTCAGCGCGCCGCGCCATATCGAGATCCAGGTGTTCGCCGACTCGCATGGCAACACCGTCCATCTGTTCGAGCGCGACTGCTCGCTGCAGCGTCGCCACCAGAAGGTCATCGAGGAGGCGCCGGCCCCCGGCATGACGCCCGAGATGCGCCAGGCGATGGGCAAGGCGGCAGTGATGGCCGCCGAGGCGGTCGGCTATCAGGGTGCCGGCACCGTCGAGTTCATCGTCGATTCGAGCCGCGGCCTCGTGCCCGACGGCTTCTTCTTCATGGAGATGAACACCCGCCTCCAGGTCGAGCACCCGGTCACCGAGGCGATCACCGGCCTCGATCTCGTCGAGCTGCAGCTCAAGGTCGCGGCCGGCGAGCCGTTGCCGTTCCGCCAGGGCGAGCTCGCGCTCATCGGCCATGCGGTCGAGGCGCGGCTCTATGCCGAGGATCCCGATCACGAATTCCTGCCGCAGGCCGGGCGGCTTCGCCGGCTGTCGTGGCCGGAAGGCTCGCCGGGGCTGCGGATCGATACCGGGGTGGAGCAGGGCGACGTCATCACGCCCCATTACGATCCGATGATCGCCAAGCTGATCGTTCACGCGCCGACGCGGCGGGAGGCGTTGCGCGACCTCGCGGAGGTGCTCGACGACACGGTGCTCCTCGGCATCCGCAGCAACCGCGCGTTCCTTTCCCGGCTGGCGCGCCACCCCGACTTCGTCGCCGGCGCCGTCGACACCGGCTTCATCGGCCGCAGGCTTGCCGAGCTGGTCACCGGCGCGCTCGACCCGCGGCTGCTGGCAGCCGGCGTCGAAGCCTGGCTCGCCTTGCATTCCGGGCTCGGCGCCGGCAGAGCCGATGCCGCGCTCAGCGGCTTCGCGCTGGCCGGGCTCGAACGCCGCGACCGACTTCACCTGATCGTCAATGGCGAGAAGACGCTGGCCGACATCACCTGGCTCGGTCCGGCGCAGCGGCGCCATCACATCCGCCACGGCGCGCTGTCGGCAGACCTGGCGGTGGAGGATGTCCGGCATGAGGGCGGCCGCCTCGCCTTCGCCAGCAGCGCCGGTCCGTTCGCCGGTCACATGGCACTGTTCGAGGGGAGGATCCTGGTGGCCTCGCCGGCCGGCCATATCGAGCTCGTCGCGGAGGATCTGACGGCCCGCGATGCCGAGGCGCTGGCCGGCGGCGCCTCGATCAAGGCGCCGATGCCCGGGAGGATTGTCCGCGTTTTGACCTCCGAGGGACGGCGGGTGGCCAGGGGCGAGCGGCTGATCGTGCTCGAAGCCATGAAGATGGAGCATACCCTCGCCGCGGCGCGGGAGGCCACGGTGGACAAGGTGCTGGTCAGCGAGGGCGAGCAGGTCCAGGATGGCAAGGTTCTGGTGACCCTGACAAGCGACGAGGATGAGGCTTGACCCTTCACCTGGTGAAGCTCTGTGTCGGCGTGGACGAGGTGCCCGAGCTTGCCGACTGGCAGAGGCGGCGCCGCAAGGAGAAGAAGCGGGTCTACCATGTCACGCGCATGATGCCGCGCCGCGCCGCCGAGATTCTCGCTGGCGGCTCGATCTATTGGGTGATCCGCGGCCTGATCCTGGTGCGCCAGCGCATCACCGCGATCGAGCCGTTCGTCGACGACGACGAGATCGAGCGCTGCAAGCTGGTATTCGATCCGGCGCTGGTCGCCGTCCAGCCGCAGCCCCGCCGGGCCTTCCAGGGCTGGCGCTATCTCGAGGCCGAGGACGCACCGGCCGACATCAAGGGCTCGGCCGATGCGGCGTTGCCGGCGAAGCTTCGCGCCGAGCTGGCAGCCCTCGGGCTGCTATGACGGCGGTGATCCGCAAGGTCGCCGGCGAGGATGAGCTCGCCGCCGCCTGCCGGCTGCTGCAGCAGTTCTTTCGCGAGGAGCAGTTCGACACCCCGCCCGAGACGGTGGCGAGACATGCACGGAGCATGTCTGCGCTCGAGGACCATTGCGTGATGCTGCTGGCCTGGGCCGATGATCTGCCGGTCGCGGTGGCAACCCTGTCGATGAATTTCGGAATCGAGTTCGGCTGGCAGGCCGAGATCGGCGATCTTTATGTCGTGGCGTCGGCGCGCGGGCAGGGGCTCGCCTCGCAGCTTGTCGCGGAATGCATCGCGTGGGCGCGTCGCAAGGGTGCCAGGTCGCTGGCGGTGACCGTGACCACCCATGGCGCCGGCCAGGGGCTCGACCGCTTCTACCGGGCGCTCGGCTTCCAGGGCGATGGCCGGCGCGTGCTGCTGCGCGGGATCTGAAATTCAGACACCGATATTGTCGATGAGCCGGGTGGCGCCGAGCCAGGCGGCGGCGAGCAGGCGCACCGGATCGCTCATCGCATGGAGCGCGGCCAGCGTGTCGGCATTGCGCGCTTCGACATAGTCGATCCGGAAGCCGGCTTGGGTCAGCGCCTGCGCGGCTGCTACCGCCGCCGGCGCCGGCGCGGCGCCATTGCGGATGGCGACGGCGGCGGCTTCGAGCTCCCGGTGGATGAGCGGTGCCAGCGCCCGTTCTTCGCGGCCGAGATAGGCATTGCGCGACGACATGGCGAGGCCGTCGCTCTCGCGCATGGTCGGCACGGCGATCACCACGGTTGGAATGTCGAGGTCGCTCGCCATTCGCGTGACCACCTTCAATTGCTGGTAGTCCTTCTCGCCGAACATGGCGTAGTCGCAGCCGGCCTGAATGAACAGCTTGGCGACGGCGGTGGTCACGCCGTTGAAGAAATGCGGCCTGAAACGGTCCTCCAAACCGACTTTGGCCGGCCCTGAAGTCATCACCTCGGTGGCAAATCCTTCCGGATACATCTCCAAAGTCGCCGGAGCATAGATCAGGTGAGCGCCGGCTTGCTTCAGCTTGCGGCGGTCGCCGGCTTCATCACGGGGATACTTGCCAAGATCTTCATTCGCCGCGAACTGCTTGGGATTGACGAAGATCGTCACCACGACGCGATCGGCAAGCCGCAAGCCCTGCTGCACCAGCGCGATGTGGCCGGCATGCAGCGCACCCATGGTCGGCACCACGGCGGTCCGCATCTCCCGGGCCTGCCAGGCGGCGACGGTCCTGCGCAATTGCTCGACGGTGTTGATGATCTCCACCGGAAGCGGTCTCCGAGGCGGCGAAAAATTTTGCCAACCTTCCCTTCTCTCCCTTGTCGACGCAAACTCTTTCTCGCGGACGGCGCTGGCCGCCCGCCGACTAGCGCTTGCATAGGTTGTGGAAACGGAGCACACCCATAGTCAATCAATGATCGGGACCAGGACGTGAACAAGCTTCTTCTTCCAGGCCGGCAGGCAATCGAAAACAAGCTCTTGGCCGACGAGGCGACGACCGTTGCCGCGCTGGCGCAGCGTGCTGCGCTCTCGGACGACCAGGCCGCGTCCGTCGACCAGCTTGCCCGGAAGCTCGTGCAGGCCGTGCGCAAGGGCCGGCGTCAGCAAGGCGGCATCGACGAGTTCATGCAGGAATATTCCCTGTCGAGCGAGGAGGGGGTCGTCCTCATGTGCCTCGCCGAAGCGCTGCTGCGGATCCCCGATGCCGACACCGCCGACAAGCTCATCGCCGACAAGATCGGCGGCCGCGACTGGAGCCGGCATCTCGGCCAGTCGGAATCGCTGTTCGTCAATGCTTCAGCCTGGGGTCTGATGCTCACCGGGCGCATGATCGAGCTCGGCGACGATACCAAGACCGATCTCGCGAGCTATCTTCGCCGGCTGGTGTCGCGCTCGGGCGAGCCGATCATCCGCCAGGCGATGCGTCAGGCCATGCGCATCATGGGCAAGCAATTCGTCCTGGGGCGGACCATTGCGGAGGCGCTGCAGGTTGCCGCCCCGCTCGAGCGCGACGGCTACCGCTTCTCCTACGACATGCTGGGCGAGGCGGCGATGACCATGGCGGATGCCGACCGCTATGCCGCGAGCTATCGTGACGCCCTCGATGCCATCGCTTCGGCGGCGGGCAAGCGCCAGGCGGGCGACGTGTTTGCCCGGCCCTCGATCTCGGTCAAGCTCTCGGCGCTTCATCCCCGCTATGCCGAGAAGCAGCGACTGCGGGTGGTGCACGAGCTGCTGCCGCGGGTCGAGGACCTGGCGGTCAAGGCCCGCGCTGGCAATCTCGGCTTCACCATCGATGCGGAGGAGGCCGATCGGCTCGATCTGTCGCTCGAGCTGTTCGGGCGCCTGGCGGCGGCCCCCTCGCTCGCCGGCTGGGACGGGCTTGGCCTCGCCGTCCAGGCCTATTCCAAGCGGGCCTACCCGGTCCTCGAATGGCTGGCCGAGCTTGCCGCCGCGACCGGCCGGCGAATTCCGGTCAGGCTGGTCAAAGGCGCCTATTGGGACACCGAGATCAAACGCGCCCAGGATGCCGGCTATGACGGCTATCCGCTGTTCACCCGCAAGGTCTCGACCGACGTCTCCTATCTGGCCTGCACCAGGCTCATGCTCGAGCGCCGGGACGTGTTCTATCCGCAATTCGCCACGCACAATGCCCACACTGTCGCCGCCGTCGCGGTGCTGGCCGGCAACGACCGTCGCTTCGAGTTCCAGCGCCTCCACGGCATGGGCCAGGCGCTCTATGACGAGATTGTCGATCCGGCCGGCATGAACCAGCCCTGCCGGATCTATGCCCCGGTCGGCAGCCATGAGGATCTGCTCGCCTATTTGGTGCGGCGCCTGCTGGAGAACGGCGCCAACACCTCCTTCGTGAACCGGCTGGCCGACGACAAGGCGCCGATCCATGAGATCGTCGCCGATCCCGTTCTTCAGGTGAAGCGGCTCCCGTCGATCCCGCATCACCGCATCCCCTTGCCGAGCGCCATCTTTGCCCCGCGCCGCAACAGCCGCGGCTTGCCGCTGTGGGATCTGCCGACCCGCGAGCGACTGGCCGATGCCGTCACCAAGTTCGCCAAATCCGACCGGCCGACCGCCGGGCCCCTGGTTGCCGGCCAGGCGCTGCCCGGCATGGCGCGACGCCGGGTCACCTCTCCCTATGACCGCTCCGTGGTGGTAGGCGAGGCTGCCGAGGCCAATGAGGCCGCGGTCGAGGCGGCTCTCGTCGCCACCACTGCCGCCGCCGCCGACTGGGACAGGCGCGGCGGCCAGGCACGCGCGGCGATCCTCGAGGCCGCCTCCGACCTTTATGAGCAGGACACCGACCGGCTGGTCGGCCTCCTGGTGCGCGAGGCCGGCAAGACGCTGGAAAACGCCATGGCCGACCTTCGGGAGGCCGTCGACTTCCTGCGCTATTATGCCGAGCAGGCTCGCACCCAGTTTGCCGGGCCGACGACGCTTCCCGGCCCGACCGGCGAGCGGAACCAGCTGAGCCTGGCCGGCCGCGGGGTCTTCGCCTGCATCAGCCCGTGGAACTTTCCGCTGGCGATCTTCACCGGCCAGGCGGCCGCCGCGCTTGCCGCCGGCAATGCGGTGATCGCCAAGCCGGCGGAGCAGACGCCGCTGATCGCTCACCGCGCCGTGACGCTGCTGCACAGCGCCGGCGTCCCGCCCGACGCGCTGGCGCTTCTTCCCGGCGATGGCGGGCGAATCGGCCGCCAGCTCCTGGCCGACCCGCGGATCAACGGCGTTGCGTTCACCGGCTCGAACGAGACCGCCAATCTGATCAACCGCGCCCTGGCCGAGCGTCGCGGCCCGATCATCCCGTTCATCGCCGAGACCGGCGGCATGAACGCCATGATCGTCGATTCCTCGGCCTTGCCGGAGCAGGCGGTGCGCGACGTGCTGGCCTCGGCCTTCGACAGCGCCGGTCAGCGCTGCTCGGCCGCCCGCATCCTTTTCGTGCAGGAGGACATCGCCGACCGGCTGGTGCCGATGCTTGCCGGCGCGATGCACGAGCTCTCGGTCGGCAATCCGCTCGACTATTCGACGGATGTCGGCCCGGTCATCGACGAGGAGGCGCGGGTGGCGCTCGAGGCCCACAAGGCGCGGATGCGCGCCTCATACCGCACCATTGCGGATCTGAGCCTCGCGCCGGAGTGCGAGCGCGGCACCTTCGTTGCGCCCGCCGCCTTCGAGTTGCCGCGGCTCGACATCCTCGAGCGGGAGGTGTTCGGCCCCATCCTGCACGTCATCCGCTATCGCGCCGATCGGCTGTCCGAGGTCTGCGACGCCATCAACCGCACCGGCTACGGTCTGACGCTCGGCATCCATACCCGGATCGAATCGACGGTCGAGGAGGTGCGCAGCCGGGTGCGCGTGGGCAACATCTACGTCAATCGCAACCAGATCGGTGCGGTGGTCGGTGCCCAGCCCTTTGGCGGCGAAGGCCTGTCGGGGACCGGACCCAAGGCCGGCGGTCCGCATTATCTCTATCGGTTTGCCATCGAGCGGGTGGTTTCGGTGGACACGACCGCATCAGGCGGCAATGCCGCGCTGATGTCCATGGAGGGCGATGCCGGGCGCTAAGGCTGAATTGTCAAAAAATTTGCCGATCATCTTTTCGGCGCGCATGCCCGATCTCATCTATATGCCCGTCGTCCTTAGAAGGGTGGATCGTCGATGGCGGATGACAAGCGCAATGTTCCTGTAGCGGGCCCGACGGCACCGTCGAGCGACGGGGACGTCTCCAAATTCCTGGAAACCGTTCGCAGCATGCAACCGGCCGTGCCGCGTGGCGAGGGCAGGGGCCGCCTGCTCTTTGCCATGGATGCCACGATGAGCCGCCAGCCCACCTGGGACAAGGCGCTGCAGATCCAGTCGGAGATGTTCCACGAGACTTCCCGCATTGGTGGTCTCGACGTGCAGCTCGTGTATTTCCGGGGTTTCGGCGAGTGCCGCGCCTCGAAATGGGTGAGCGAGCCGGAGGGCCTGGCCCGGTTCATGACATCGGTCGAGTGCCGTGGCGGCAACACGCAGATTGCCCGCGTCCTCGCCCATATCCTGAAAGAGGGCCGCAGCCGGCGGATCAATGCTGCGGTCCTTGTCGGCGACGCGATGGAGGAGCGGATCGACGATCTTTGCGCCAAGGCCGGCGAGATCGGCCTGCTCGGTGTCCCGGTCTTCACCTTCCAGGAAGGTCACGATCTGGCTGCCGAGCGGGCCTTCAAGGAAATCTCGCGGCTGACACGGGGCGCCTGGTCGCGCTTCGACACCAATTCGGCACGCCAGCTGCGCGAATTGCTGGCGGCGGTCGCCGTCTATGCGGCCGGCGGACGCCAGGCCCTCACCGACTATTCGCGGCGCTCGGGCAGTGGCGCCCTGCTGCTGGAGCAGTTGAAGTAAGATGCCCTATGTCCTCGCGTTGATAGTCGGATTGGCTCTGCTGGTCGCTGCCGGCAACGCCTTCACCAAGCTCAATCCGGGACAGCTCGCGCTGGTGCTGCGGCGCTCGGCGGCGACGGTGCTGCTCGGCACTTCCGGCTTCCTGGCGCTGCGCGGCTTTCTGCCGGTGGCCATCCCGCTGTTCCTGCTCGGCCTCGGCCTTCTCGGGGTTCACCCATTCGCCTTTCAGCAGCGGACGCCGGGCCAGAAGTCGCGCGTCTCGACCTCGCTGCTCGCCATGGAGCTCGATCATGATACCGGCAACATGGATGGCCGGGTCCTTTCCGGGCGGTTCGAGGGTCGCGAGCTCGGGACGATGGAACTGCGCGAATTGCTCGATCTGCGGGAGGAGGCGCTCGCCCTGAACGATCAGAGCGGCGTCCTGCTCGATGCCTTTCTCGACCGCCGCGATCCCGCCTGGCGCGAGGCCTGGGCCGCCCGCCACGGTGGCGGGCAGGGCGATGGCGCCGGCCGCTCCTCGAACGGCAGCGGCCGCTATGGGCGCAATGGCCGCACCGCCATGGGCAGGGAGGAGGCCTTGCAGGTGCTGGGCCTTTCCGAAGGGGCGAGCGAGGAGGAGATCAGGGCGGCGCACCGGCGCATGATGAAGAATTATCACCCCGACCATGGCGGCTCGGACTATCTCGCCGCCAAGATCAATCAGGCAAAGGACGTCCTGCTCGGCGCCTAGCTGTGCGGCGCGAGCGGGAAGCAGCCGACGCCCTTGCGGCTCAGCCGCTTGCAGGCCTCGCGCGCCTGCGACTCGTCGAAGCCCGAGAAGCGCGCCCGGAAGATCGTGTCGTTGCCGCGGCTCACCGGCATGGTGAAGGGGACTTTGCCCGAGAGGAGATCGCCAGCGGCGGCCTGGGCGGCGTCGATGCGCTCCTGCGCCGCGCTGGAGGATGGAAATGCGCCGATCTGGATGTTCCAGGTCGCCGAATGCGCCGAGAGATCCTCCGCCGCCCCGCGCGTCAGGCTCGCCGGCTCGATCGTCGGGGCGGCCGCCAGCGACGCCCTGGCCGGCTTGACGGTGGTGATCGTCTTGCCCGGTGCGGGCACCGGCACCGTCTGGCGCATCACGAACAGGCTGTCGCTCTTGCCGACCGACACCGCGTCCTCGCTGGGATCGATGGGGTTGAGGCCGGTGGTGCCGAAGTCGCCCTGCGGGGATGATTCCGTTGGCGGCGCCTCCGCTGGCGGCTCCGCGGGTGCAGCGGCTGCCAGCTCCATTGGTTTGGGCGGGGTCTCCGTGGGCCGGCTGACGGCATCTCCCCCCGGCTGATCGGCAACCTGGGCGGAATCCTGGGCCACCGCCTCTTCGTCCTCGCCGGAGTCTGCCGCCACCTCGGCCGGCACCAGCGCCATGTCCGGTTCCTCGGTCTCGGGCTTGGGTTTCGGGACCGGAACCCCTGCCAGTCTCATCTTCGGCGCGGGGGTATCGCCCGTCGCTGCGGCGACCGCGACCGCGGCGGCCGCGTTGAAGCCCGGCGGCTTGCCGGCAGCAAGCGCAATGACCTTGCCCTTGCCGGCCTTCGGGAATGCGGTCTCCAGCATCGCCGCCATATAGCGATTGCGCGCCCCGCCCGAGGCGCCGCCCATCACCACGCCGACCAGCCGCCGGCCGTCGCGACCGGCGGATGTGACGAGGTTGAATCCGGAGGCGCGGGTGTAGCCGGTCTTGATGCCGTCGACCCCCCGCATGCGGCCGAGCAGACGGTTATGGGTGCGGACCACCCGCCCGGCAAAGGTGAAGGACGGTCGGGAGAAATAAGCGAATTCCTTCGGGAAGTCCCGCTGCAGCCGCAAGCCAAGGGTCGCCATGTCGCGCGCCGTGGTGCGCTGCTGCTCGTCGGGCAGCCCCGATGCGTTGCGGAAGGTTGTCCGCGTCATGCCGATCGAGCGGGCGGTTCGCGTCATGCGCTCGGCGAACCTGGCCTCCGAGCCGCCGAGATTCTCGCCGATCGTCGCCGCGACGTCATTCGCCGACTTGGTCACCAGCGCCAGGATCGCGTCCTCGACGCGGATCGTCTGACCGGGCCTGAGGCCGAGCTTGGAAGGGGCGCGCGAGGCGGCATAGGCCGAGACGGTGAAGCGCGAGTTCCTGTTGATCTTGCCGGCCTGCAGATCCTGGAACACCAGATAGAGCGTCATCATCTTGGTGAGCGAGGCCGGGTAGCGCGGCTCGTCGGGGGAGCGCTCGTAAAGCGGCTTGCCCGAATAGGCATCGATCGCCATCGCGGAGAAAGCCGGCCGATAGGCAGAAGCTGCCGAGCGTTTTTTAGCCGCCTGGGCGGGCTCGGCCATGAGGCCGGCAACCAGCAGCAAGGCAGGAACGATCAGATAGATGCGGGCACAACGCCACGCCCCCGAGCGCCCTGAAGACGCGCACACCTTCACCAGCACCACAAGATTCCTTCTGGTCCCCTCATGGCCTCGTATCCCGAGCGAGGCGCAGACGTCGCGACCATCACCCCTGAGCGCTGGACAGTTGGTTACACCTGATCAGCACGCAACAGACGATGGCCTTGTTTCGAAGGACAGCCTCCCGCTCTGCCCTGGAAATCAGCTTCGCAACTGATTCCTAACAAGACGTAAAAACCTTGGCTAATAAATGTCAGCCAAGTTTCACATTACCTTTTGCAATGATTCGGCGACCCGGGCGAGGCCTGCAGAGCCGGAATTTCCGTTTTTTCTCAGGGCTGTGACTTCTAGGTACGAAATCGTCGCATTCCGGTCTTATTGTGCACTGCAAAAAAGGCTTGACGAAAATTTGTGCAACGCATTATATCCCCTGCCAGACGCGGAGGATGGTATCCGGTCTGCCCCCAGCAGGAGATTGTGACGATGATTAAGTCGTTCGAGGACGTGCAGGACTACGGCAAGCAGGGTTTCGAGGCCTGGGTGGCCTCCGCCACCGCGATGACCAAGGGCTTTCAGGCTGTGGCCGCCGAGACTGCCGAATACTCGAAGAAGTCGTTCGAGAAGGGCACGGCAGCCTTTCAGGAGATGATGGCTGCCAAGTCGCTGGATGGTGCGTTGGCCGTTCAGCAGCGCGTTGCCCAGGAGACCTATAAGGGCTTTGTCGATCAGATGAACAAGTTCAACGAGCTTTACGCAGCGGCCGCCAAGGAGGCCTACAGGCCGTTCGAGGCGCAGATTGCGCAGTTCACCAACAGGGTCGGCGGCCCGAAGTAACCACTACCTGACGCTTGACGACGCCCGGCTGGGGTGAGCCCCGGCCGGGCGTTTTGCGTTTTCAACAGCATTCCATGACGGCGATAGCGCCTCATGGAGCGAAATCCGTCTCCCCTCCCGAGCCGCAGCACCTATATAATCGGCTCTCGGACCGAGAACAGGAATGACGAGCGACAGACCGAGCATGGCTGGAAAGTCGGGGCG
>JBEVJH010000143.1:0-17995 GCA_040510355.1 Aestuariivirgaceae bacterium | reverse complement strand
TGCAGAGGATTTCAAAACGCTTCGCGAGGTCGGGATCGCGATCGCGGGCATCAACAACCGGCTCAATCTGATGACCGGGGTGTTCGCCGTGTCGGTGCTCCTCGGCGCGGGGGCGCTCGGTTACGTGGCGAATCGCGTCAACGCGGTGGCCGAAGAGGTGGCCGAGATGAGGGGCCAGTTCGCAGGCTTCGGCCATCAGCTGGATTCGATCAAGGCCACCGTCGAGGCGATCCGGACGAACCAGCCGCAACTCGAGAAACGCAGCGCCCTCCATTAACGCGCGGAGAAAAGGTTTCCCCAACAGGACGCCGCCACCAACCGGCGCGATGCTTCCGGTCGTGAGGAGCTACGCATTGTCCCGAGAAATAACCCGCTTGGCTCTTTGTCTCGAAAGAATTCCGTCGCGCAATTGCTGGAAGAGTGCAGGTGGCAGCATTCCATAATGGAACCGACCTGAGCTTCCTGGAATGGGCCGCAAGTCATATCCGGGCCAGGCGAAACGGTTCAATTCGTCGAGGCGGATCCAATGCCGTCCGCTATCGAGTCCGAGGTTTTTGCAAATCGCAGCTGGAATTTCGATCGACGCCGCCTCGTCATCGGGCTTCCGGTGTGTGATGGGGGCAACGATTGTTTGAATGTCTGTGCTGGTGTCCCTGCGTGCTGCAACAATGATAGCACAGGGCCGATCCTTCGCCCCCTCCATTGCTCCCCGTTCCTGCTCGCTGCTCCAGAGAAAATTATAGTGGATCACCAGCCCCGGCTTCGGTGACGGAAGGCTCATTCGGGCTCTGCGCCATACTTTGCTGCCTCGATGGCTTCGACGACATCCTCCGGAAGTTCGCCAACGATGAGCGACTGTCTCTCCCGCCGCTTGAGCAATTCGTAATGCGCTGCTTCACTCGCCGAGAGATAAGCTCCGATCACCCGGCCATGACTCGTTACATTGATGACTTTGGCCTCTATCGCCTCATCACGATATCGAGCGAAATTTCGCGAAAACTCCGTCGCTGGTACACTTCGTGCCACTGCCATGCTTGCCTCCGTAATCTATGTAAATTACACATATTACGCGGAAATTCAAGGGGCGATCGGCGCTGAAGAGAGGAGAACCGAAGAAGATCACCTCCTTCTGCCTGCGGAATCCTGTCAGGGATATCGCTACTTGTTGTCGTCGTCTTCCCAGAACCTCCTCTCATCGTCGATGCGACGGCGATAGAGATCCTCCGCTTCCTCGAGCGAGATCGAATCGGCCACCGGATAGATGCCGTCATAGACCTCCGGCACGCCGGTGAACCCCAATATCGAATCCATTTCGGGTATTGGGAGGAACGCGCTCTCCTCGAATTGCTCACGCTCTCCCCGATCCGCCCGTGCCTTGACCTCGGCGTCGAGAAGCTCGGCCACCTCTCCCTTCGCCACGTCCCGCGGCTTTTGCTTGTTGCGGTTCACCTGGTTGATGTCGGCGCCTTCCTGGATCAGAAGCCTGACCGTCTCGACGTGACCGAGCCTGCACGCCAGGGTCAGCGGCGTCTCGCCCGTCCGGTCCGGCAGGTCGATCACGCGCTGCGTCTTGGCATTCCGGAACAGCGTCGTAAGAAGCTGGCGATCGTCGCTGCTTTCGATCGCCCAGTTGAGTGTCGGCCGAACCAAAGTTGCGTCATTCGCCGTGCGCGGCGGATCGACGGTGAGGGGAAATTTCCTTGCCAGCAGCCAGTCGACAAGTCTCTTGTTGTTGCTGCGAACCGCCCAGTCGAGAAGGCTGCCGCCTAATTCGTCCTTGCCATTCCTGAAATCGGATTCGGGCCTCTCAGTGGGATCAGAACTGGCAGGCTTCAAATATTGCGCGATCTTCTGAAAGAAATGAATGGCATCTTCTGCAGACCCGTTGTGCTCCGCGGCCTTGTTGAGTGACAGATACAGCCCGGCGCTTTGAACAGTTCATCGAGCTCGTAAGCATTGTGCGGGTTCATGCAGAAGGGCTCGGCCCCCTTGACGCGGCCCATCACCGCACTGATCAAGGCTTGAGCTTCTTTGTAACTTGATGGCAGCGACCGCTGGATTCGCGGGCGCACGGTCGAAGTCGAAATATTTGTAAATCTGTCCATGAGTCTCCCCCGTTGAGAAAGCTCATGAATGGCATGGCTGAAGAATCACGCCTGTGCCGTTCGCGACAGCGCGTCGGATTTCCTTGCGGCCGGCTCAACCGACCGCTACCCGCCGAAGCCTTCCCAGAAGGCCCGGGCGCGGGCGAAGAAGCCGGCCGATTCTGGAGAGTTGTTCTTGGCCTCGCGGTCGAATTCCTTGAGCAGCTCGCGCTGCTTGCGCGTCAGGTTCACCGGCGTCTCGACCGTCGTCTGGATATACATGTCGCCATGCTGGTTGGACCTGAGCACCGGCATGCCCTTGCCCTTGAGCCGGAACTGCTTGCCGGTCTGCGTGCCTTCGGTGATGTGCACCCGCGCCCGCTTGCCGTCGATGGTCGGCACCTCGATCTCGCCGCCCAACGCCGCCGCCGCCATCGAGATCGGCACGCGGCAGAACAGATCGGCCCCGTCGCGCTGGAAGAACTCATGCGGCTTGACGCTGAGAAAGATGTAGAGATCGCCGGCCGGCCCGCCGCGCACGCCCGCCTCGCCTTCGCCGGCGAGCCTGATCCTGGTCCCGTCTTCGACGCCGGCCGGAATGTTGACCGACAGCGTCCGCTCCTTGGTCACCCGCCCCTGCCCGGAGCAGGCGCCGCACGGGTCCGAGATCACCCGGCCGCGCCCTTGGCAGGTCGGGCAGGTCCGCTCCACCGTGAAGAAGCCCGAGGACGTGCGCACCGCGCCCTGGCCGCTGCAGGTCGGGCAGGTCTTGGGATTGGTGCCCGGCTTGGCGCCGGAGCCCTTGCATTGCTCGCAGGCCACCGAGGTCGGCACCCGGATCTGTGCCGTCTTGCCGGCATAGGCCTCGGTCAGGCTGATCTCCATGTTGTAGCGCAGGTCCGAGCCGCGCTGGGTGCCGCCGCGCCGTCCGCCGCGGCCGCGCCCGCCGCCCATGAACTCGCCGAACAGGTCCTCGAAAATGTCCGACATCGAGGAGGCGAATTCCGGCCCGAAGCCGCCCGCCGCCGCATGCCCGCCCATGCCGCCGCTCTCGAACGCGGCATGGCCGAAGCGGTCATAGGCGGCCCGCCGCTGCGGATCGCGCAGCGCATCATAGGCCTCGTTGATCTCCTTGAATTTGTGCTCGGCGGTCGTGTCGCCGGGATTGGCGTCGGGATGATATTGCTTCGCCAGGCGACGGAAAGCCGATTTCAGCTCCTTCTCGCCTGCACCCCGCGACACGCCCAAAATGTCGTAATAGTCACGTTTGGCCATGGGCCTCTCCGGCCTTCACCATAAGTTCCCCGCCTGGGCCAACCGAATCCGATTCAAGCGATTGAGCCGTTGCTTGCATATGAAGGACCGCCCCTGGCACCCTGCCGCGCCGGCATGAGCCCGAGGGCGGTCCCGTTTCCTCACATCAGGCCGACTTGCGGTCGTCGTCCTTGACTTCCTCGAAGTCGGCATCGACGACGCCGTCGTCGGACTTCCCTTGCGGACCGGCTCCGGCGTCGGCCCCGGGCGGCGGCGTGCCGTCGCCCTGGCTCTGCCGGTACATCGCCTCGCCGAGCTTCATCGCCACCTGCCCGAGAGCGTTGGTCTTCTGCTCGATCTGGTCCTTGTTCTCGGTCTCCAACGCCGATTTCAGCTCGCTGATCGCCGTCTCGATCGCCGATTTGTCGGCGGCCGCGACCTTGTCGCCGAACTCGGCAAGCGACCTCTCCGTCGAATGGACCATACCTTCGGCGTGATTCTTCGCTTCGACAAGCTCCTTGCGCTGCTTGTCCTCTGCCGCATGCGCCTCGGCATCCTTCACCATCTTCTGGATCTCGGCGTCGGACAGGCCGCCGCTCGCCTGGATGCGGATCTGCTGCTCCTTGCCGGTGGCCTTGTCCTTGGCCGACACCGACACGATGCCGTTGGCGTCGATGTCGAACGTCACCTCGACCTGCGGCACGCCGCGCGGCGCCGGCGGAATCCCGACGAGATCGAACTGGCCGAGCAGCTTGTTGTGCTGCGCCATCTCGCGCTCGCCCTGGAACACCCGGATCGTCACCGCCGTCTGATTGTCGTCGGCCGTCGAGAACACCTGCGATTTCTTGGTCGGGATGGTCGTGTTGCGCTCGATCAACCGGGTGAACACGCCGCCCAGCGTCTCGATGCCGAGCGACAGCGGCGTCACGTCGAGCAGCAGCACGTCCTTGACCTCGCCCTGCAGCACGCCGGCCTGGATGGCGGCGCCGACCGCGACCACCTCGTCCGGATTGACGCCCTTATGCGGCTCCTTGCCGAAGAACTGGCGCACCGTCTCGATGACCTTGGGCATGCGGGTCATGCCGCCGACGAGGACGACCTCATCGATCTGCGCGGCGGTGACGCCGGCATCCTTGAGGGCCTGCCTGCACGGCTCGACGGTCCGCTGGATCAGGTCGTCGACCAGCGCCTCGAGCTTGGCCCGGGTGAGCTTGATGGCGAGATGCTTCGGCCCTGTCTGGTCGGCCGTGATGAAGGGCAGGTTGATCTCGGTCTGGGTCGAGGACGACAGCTCGATCTTCGCCTTCTCGGCCGCTTCCTTCAGCCGCTGCAGCGCCAGCTTGTCGCGCCGGAGATCGATGCCGCTCTCCTTTTTGAACTCGTCGGCAAGATAGTCGACGATGCGCATGTCGAAATCCTCGCCGCCGAGGAAGGTGTCGCCATTGGTCGACTTCACCTCGAACACACCGTCGCCGATCTCGAGCACCGAGATGTCGAAGGTGCCGCCGCCGAGGTCATAGACCGCGATGGTGCCGGCCTCCTTCTTGTCGAGACCATAGGCGAGCGCCGCCGCCGTCGGCTCGTTGATGATGCGCAGCACCTCGAGGCCGGCGATCTTGCCGGCATCCTTGGTGGCCTGCCGCTGGCTGTCGTTGAAATAGGCCGGAACGGTGATCACTGCCTGGGTGACGGGCTCGCCGAGATAGCGCTCCGCCGTCTCCTTCATCTTGGTCAGCACATAGGCCGAGATCTGCGAGGGGGCATATTTCTTGCCGCGCGCCTCGACCCAGGCATCGCCATTGTCGGCGCGGATGATCTTGTAGGGAACGAGCTTCTTGTCCTTCTCGACCATCGGGTCGTCATAGCGCCGGCCGATCAGCCGCTTGATGGCGAAGAAGGTGTTCTCCGGATTGGTCACCCCCTGGCGCTTGGCGGGTTGCCCGACCAGCGTCTCCCCGTCCTCGTTGAAGGCGACGATCGATGGCGTCGTGCGCGCGCCCTCGGCATTCTCGATGACCTTCGGCTGCTTGCCCTCCATGACCGCCACGCAGGAATTGGTGGTGCCGAGGTCGATGCCGATGACTTTGTTAGCCATGATTTTCTCCTCCTGGCAGGCCGTCTCTAAAGCCCTTGTCGCAAGGCGCCCTTTGCCCCGGCTGGCGGGGGAGCAGGCCTCCGTCTTCGTCGAATTGGAGCCGAAAGGTCCTGCCGTCCATGTGCCGGTTCCCCTCGGGTTTCCGGGGGTTATATAAGGGTATTCTCCTGGGCATCAAGTTGTCGTGCTCCCCGAAGCAGCAGAAAACATGGCAGAAGGATTGGTTCACCACCCCGGCGTACTCGATCGGAATGCCCAGCTGGCGCTGCTGACGGCGCTGCGCGAGCGCATCCGACGCGCCCCGCTTTTCACCCCGGTGATGCCGAAAACCGGCAAGCCCTTCAGCGTTCGCATGACCAATCTCGGCCCTCTCGGCTGGGTTTCCGACCGTGTCGGCTACCGTTACCAGACGCACCACCCGGTCACCGGCGAGCCCTGGCCGCCGATGCCCGACACCCTGCTCGACATATGGCGCAAGCTCGGCCGATATCCTCATGATCCCGAGGCCTGCCTTGTCAACTATTATGGTGCCGGCGCCCGCATGGGGCTTCATCGCGACGAGGACGAGGCGGACCTTGCTGCCCCGGTGGTGTCGCTGTCGCTGGGCGACACCGCCCTGTTCCGCTTTGGCGGCCCGACCCGGCGCGGTCCCACCCGCTCCGTCAGGCTCGCTTCGGGCGATGTCGTGATCATGGGCGGAGCGAGCCGGCTCTGCTATCATGGAGTGGACCGCATTCTGTCCGGCTCATCGAGCCTGCTGCCCGAAGGCGGCAGGATCAACCTCACGCTGCGCCGCGTGACCTTGCCGCGGGACTCCTGATCAGGCGCCGCGGCCATTTCGCCCTGGTCCTGTTCGCGAGCCGGGCTTGGCAACGCCGACCAGCGCCGGCCGCAGCACCCGCTCGCCGATGCGATAGCCCGGTTGCACCACCTGGACCACCGTGCCGGGCGGCGCGTCGGGATCCGGGACCTCGAACATCGCCTGGTGGAAATGCGGATCGAACCGCTCGCCCAGCGGATCGACGCGATGGATGTTGTAGCGTTCGAACACCTGCATCAGCTCGCGATAAGTGAGGTCGATGCCGGCCAGCAGGTTGCGCGTCGCATCGTCGGCCTTCTCGCGCTGCTGCTCGGGCATCGCCTCGAGCGCCCGCGCCATGTTGTCGGCGACGCTCAAAAGGTCGCGCGCGAAGTTGCTGGCGGCATAGAGCGTCGCCTCCGCCTTCTCGCGCTCGCCGCGCCGGCGGACATTCTCGGTGTCCGCCATCGCCCTGAGCAGCCGGTCCTTGAGCTCGGCAACCTCGTTGCGCAAGCTCGCCTCGCGGCCGGCCTCCGCTTCGCCGCGCAGCAGCGCGTCGACCGAGATCTCCTCGCCGGTCTCGCCGGCGTCGCCGGCCTTCCTGGCGCGCGGATCGTCAGCGAGCGGGTCGTCGTCCTGATTGGCGCCAGGCTTGCGGGTGTCGATCATCGTGTATGGATCCGTGACTGCTTGGATGGGGCGTTCAGCAGGGGATATCTGCCGCAAACGTGCGAAAAATCAAGTGAGCAGCCGGCCGACCGCCCTGGCCGTGTAGTCGACCATCGGAATGATCCGGCCGTAATTCAGCCGGGTCGGGCCGATCACCCCGAGAACCCCGACAATCCGCTGCTCGCCGTCGCGATAGGGCGCGACGATGAGCGACGACCCCGACAGCGAGAACAGCTTGGTCTCGGCGCCGATGAAGATCCGCACCCCCTCGCCGGCCTCCGCCAGACCGAGCAGCCGGCTCACCTCGCGCTTCTCCTCGAGATCCTCGAACAACCGGCGGATGCGCTCGAAATCGGCGAGCGCCGCCGTGCTCTCGAGCAGATTGGCCTGCCCGCGCACGATCAGCCGCTTCTCGTCGGCCTCCTCGCCCGACCAGGTCGCAAGGCCCGCCTCGACCACCTTGGCGGTCAGCTCGTCGAGCTCGCGCCGGATGACGTCGGCATCCTCGTGGATATAGCGCTGCATCTCGGCGATGGTCTTGCCTTCGAGCCGGCTGCTGAGAAGATTGGATGCCCGGGTGAAGGTCGACGCCGGCAGCCCGGCTGGAACCTCGATGCTGCGGTTCTCCACCGTCCCGTCGTCGCCCACCAGCACCACCAGCGCCCGTTGCGGCGACAGCGGCACGAACTCGATATGCTTCAGGCGCGGGTTGTGCTTCGGCGTGATCACCACGCCGGCGCATTGCGACAGACCGGACAACAGGTTGGTGGCATCGGTCAGCGCGTCCTCCAGGCGGTGGCCGCGGTCGAACTTTCCAAGCCGGGCGTCGATCGCCGTCTTCTGCTGGGCATCGAGCGGCCCGATATCGAGCAGCGCATCGACGAAGAAGCGCAGGCCGAGCTGGGTCGGCAGCCGACCGGCGCTGGTATGCGGCGAGAAGATCAGGCCGGCATCTTCGAGATCGGCCATGACGTTCCGCACCGATGCCGGCGACAGGCTGGACGGCAGGATGCGCGAGATGGTGCGCGATCCGACCGGCTCGCCGGTTTCGAGATAGGTCTCGACCAGCCGCCGGAAAATCTCCCGCGACCTCTGATCGAGGGCCGCCAATCCCGAAAGTTTCTCGTCGATCGCCATGCGCTGCCTGTCCTGGAGGTTGAGGGCTAAGGTAGGAACAGCACTCCGCCACGTCAACGCGGGTTGCACCGGGGGGAGCCGGCAGGTAGAAGCGGCCCGAGGACAGCGACAGGACGAGAGATCATGAGACCGTCGGGGCGCCGGGCAGACGAAATGCGGGTCGTAGCGCTGGAGCGCGGCGTGTCACGCCATGCCGAAGGGTCGTGCCTGGTCAAATTCGGCCATACCGAGGTGTTGTGCACCGCAACCGTCGAGGACAAGGTGCCGCCGTGGATGAAGGGGCTCGGCCAGGGCTGGGTCACCGCCGAATATGGCATGCTGCCGCGCTCGACCGGCGAGCGCACCCGCCGCGAGGCGGCCGCCGGCAAGCAGTCGGGCCGTTCCCTCGAGATTCAGCGCCTGATCGGCCGCTCGCTGCGCGCCGTCACCGATCTGAAGCTGCTCGGCGAGCGCCAGATCGTGGTGGACTGCGACGTGCTCCAGGCCGATGGCGGAACCCGCACCGCCGCCATTACCGGCAGCTGGGTGGCCCTCCATGACAGCATCGCCTGGATGCTGCAGCGCCAGCTGCTCAGGACCACGCCGCTGCGCACCAAGGTCGCCGCGGTGTCCTGCGGCATTGTCGGCGGCGTGCCGGTGCTCGACCTCGATTACCAGGAGGACAGCGGCGCCGGGACGGACGCGAACTTCGTCCTGACCGGCGACGGCGGCATCGTCGAGATCCAGGGCACCGCCGAAGGAGCGCCATTCTCCGAGGAGAGTTTCTTCGAGCTCCTCAGGCTCGCCCGCAAAGGCATTGCCGAGCTCGTCGTCCTGCAGGAGCGCGCTGTCGGATGACCATGACGCCGCCTGCCCAGGTGCTCGAGAGCGTCCTCTATGCCAAGGACCTCGAGGCGGCCGAGCGCTTCTACGGCGACCTGCTCGGCCTCGAGCGAATGACCAGGGAGCCCGGCCGTCACGCTTTCTTCCGCTGCGGTCCGGGCACGGTTCTGCTGTTCAATCCCGACGCCACCGCCAGAGGCGGCGCCAATCTCGCCTTGCCGGTGCCGCCGCATGGGGCGAGCGGGCCTGGCCATCTCTGCTTCGCCGCCGACGCCGCCGAGCTCGATGGCTGGCGCCGCAAGTTCGAGGCGGTCGGCCTTGCCATCGAGGCCGATTTCGAATGGCCGCAAGGTGGCCGCTCGATCTATCTGCGCGATCCGGCCGGCAACAGCATCGAGTTTGCCGAGCCGCGGATCTGGGGGAGCGGCGACAGGCGGCGCCTGGTGCCGGGCGACGAGGTCGTCATCGCCACCCACAATGCCGGCAAGCTCGTCGAGATCGAGGATCTCCTGCGCCCGCACGGCATCGTGGCCGTTGCGGCCGCGAGCCTCGGCCTTGCCGAGCCGGCGGAGACCGGCACCACCTTCGCCGCCAATGCCGTGCTCAAGGCCCGCGCCGCCGCCATGGCGAGCGGCCGCCCGGCGCTCGCCGACGATTCCGGGCTCAGCGTCGACGCGCTGGGCGCGGCGCCCGGCATCCACTCGGCCCGCTGGGCCGGACCGGAGCGCGACTTCCACCGCGCCATGGAGCTGATCGACGACCGGCTGAAGGCGCTGGGCGCGACGACGCCCGACCGGCGCCGCGCACGTTTCACCTGCGTGCTCTGCCTCGCTTTCCCCGACGGCGGAGTCCAGGTCTATGAGGGCCGCATCGATGGCAGGCTGGTCTGGCCGCCCCGTGGCTCCCGCGGTTTCGGCTACGACCCGATGTTTCAACCCGACGGCGCGCCGCTGACCTTCGGCGAGATGGCGCCCGACGACAAGCATGCCATGTCCCACCGCGCCCGCGCCTTCGCCGGCCTGCGCCAGCGCATCGGCACCGCCGACGCCCCATGAGGCCGGACGCTCCCGAGGCTTTCGGCGTCTATGTCCACTGGCCGTTCTGCCGCGCCAAATGCCCCTACTGCGATTTCAATTCCCATGTCCGCCATGCACCGGTCGACTCCCAGGCGTTCGCCGCAGCGCTCATCCGCGAGCTGTCCTGGTTCCGCGGCGAGACCGGACCGCGTCGCGTGTCGAGCGTCTTCTTCGGCGGCGGCACGCCCTCGCTGATGCCGCCAGCGGCCGTCGGCACCGTCATCGAGGCGATCGCCCGCCTTTGGCAGGTCGCACCGGACGCCGAGATCACATTGGAGGCGAACCCCACCAGCACCGAGAGCGGCAATTTCGCCGGCTACCGTGCGGCCGGCGTCACCCGCGCCTCTGTCGGCGTGCAGGCCCTCGACGACGGCGCGCTCAGGGCGCTTGGCCGTCAGCATTCGGCGGCGGAGGCGCTGACAGCCTTCCGCCTCGCCGCCCGGCTGTTTCCGCGCGTGTCCTTCGATCTCATCTACGCCCGCCCCGGCCAGACCGTCGATGCCTGGCGCCGCGAGCTTGCCCAGGCGCTCGGCGAGCAGCAGGGCCACATGTCGCTCTACCAGCTGACCATCGAGCCGGGCACCGCCTTTGCGGGGCTCGCCGCCACTGGCGCCTTGCGCATCCCTGACGACGATCTGGCGGCGGCGCTCTTCGAGACGACGCAGGAGATGACCGCGGCGGCCGGCCTTCCCGCCTATGAGATCTCCAACCATGCGCGGCCCGGCCATGAATGTCGGCACAATCTCCTCTATTGGCGCTATGGCGACTATGCCGGCGTCGGTCCCGGCGCCCATGGCCGGCTGACGATCGACGGCAGCCGTCGCGCCCTCTCGACCGAGCGCCACCCCGAATCCTGGCTGCGCCGGGTCGGGCAGGCAGGCCATGGCATTGTCGAGGACGAGTCGTTGACCGGAAGCGAGGAGGCGAGCGAGCGCCTGCTCATGGGGCTGCGACTGACGGAAGGCGTTCCGGCGGCTGCGCTGACTGCCGCCGGCGTCGATCGCGGCCGGCTGCGGGCGCTTGCCGCGGACGGGCTGCTCGACCTGACACCGGATCGCGCAAGCGCCACGGCGGCCGGACGCCAGCTTCTCAATGCGGTGATTCGCGAATTGCTCCGGGATGCCGCGCCGATCAATAGCCGGCCGAGAAGCGGGCTGGTGGCGGCGCAATCACCTTCGGGCCGTCGGGCGTGACCTCGAGGATCGACAGGCCGCGCTCGATCAGGCCGTTGGGCCGGAAGCGGAACAAGCCGTTGACCCCCTGATAGCCTTCCGGATTGGTGATCTGCTGCGCGGTGAAGCGCTGGCCGGGCGGGCTGCGGCCCATCGCGACGGCGAGGCTGACCGCATCATAGGCAAGGCTCGCGATCCGGGGCGGGGCCGACCCGTAGCTCACCTTGTATTTCTGGTCGAACTGCGCCACCAGGTCGGGCGCCACCCCGGCATACCAGCCGCCGGCGATCAGCGCGGTCCGGCTGGTCACCGGATCGTCCCACAGGCCGGTGCCCATCAGCTTGACCCCCTGCGGGCTGAAGCCGGATTGTCCGAGCGCACTGGCGACGGTGCCGAGCATCGAGCCGCCTTCCGGAACGATCAGCGCCTGGATCTTGTCAGCGCCGTTCATCGCCTCGACCAGCTTCTTGGCCGGATCGGCCACCCCGTCCGGAGTCCGCGCATAGCGCTCGACCACGGGCACCGCCGAGCCGTAATTCTTTGCCGCCACCATCAGGGCGCGCTCGGCGATGCTCCCATATTGCGACTTGGGAATCAGCGCGCCATAGGAGCGGATTCCGGTCGTCGTCGCGTGCCGCACCAGGTTGGCGACCTCCTCCTCGGGCAGGAAGCTCATCAGATAAACGCCCGGCGTCGCCGTGGCGCTGACCGATGAGAAGGCGATCACCGGCACGCCGCGCTCGCGCGCCGCCGGGGCGACCGCCTGGACCTCATTGGCGAGCAGCGGACCGAGGATCAGCTCGGCGCCCTCGGCAATTGCCGCCTCGGCCGCCATCTGGGCGCCCTGAGCATTGCCGCCGGTGTCCTTGGTGATGAGCGTTACGCCGGCATTGCCGGCATCGATCAGGGCCTGCTCGGCCGCCTGCTTCATCGCGGTGGCGATGCGCGCCGGCTCGCCGGACGCGCCGAGCGGCAAGAGCAGCGCCACCTTGGCACCCGACGCCGAGGCCTGCGGAATGCCCCCCGGCACCGCGGCGCTACGCCCGGAGTTGTCGGAGAACAGGCTGCCCATGTCCGTCGAGCAGGCGCCAAGCATGAGCGTGACGGCGGCGATCCACACGACCCGCAGCCATGCCAGAACACCTGGCCGGTATCTTTCAGATTCGAACGCGATGACTGCGGAGCTCACCTGTCCCCTCGCGGTTCCGCCTATGCAATTAAACGTCCCCCCGGGCGCGACGCAGTCATCCAGATTCTCATGGGCACCGAACGCGGCTAATCTAGGCCCATCCGATCCGCGACAAAAGCTGTCATGCCCCCATCGTCCCCAGTAAAGTCTTCCTCCGCAGCGACGCAGCCAGACGCGTCACCGGCCTTCCGCATTCCCGCAAGCACGTTCGAGGCGCCGCGCCCCGCGCCGGGTCTTCATCTGGTTGCCACCCCAATCGGCAACCTGGCCGATGTCACCCTTCGCGCCCTTGCTACCCTGGCGAGCGTCGACTATGTACTCTGCGAAGACACCCGTGTCACCGCCAAGCTGCTCGACCGCTATCAGATCTCGACAACCCTTAAACCCTATCATGACCATAATGCGGCGAAGGTGAGGCCAGGAATTCTCCATGACCTGCGCATGGGCGCGGCCATCGCGCTCGTCAGCGATGCCGGCATGCCGCTGATCTCCGATCCCGGCTGGAAGCTGGTTCGCGACGCCAGGAGCGCCGGCCTGAACGTCACGGTCGTCCCCGGCGCCAGCGCGGCGCTCGCCGCGATCGCCATGTCCGGCCTGCCCACCGATCGCTTCATGTTCTGTGGCTTCCTGCCGCCCCGATCGGCGGCCCGCCGGACCGCACTCGTGCAGCTGGCCGCCATCCCGGCAACGCTCGCGTTCTACGAGACGGCGCCGCGCATTGCCTCCACGCTTGCCGATCTCGCGGCCGTGCTGGGCGAACGCGAGACCGTCATCGCCCGCGAGATCACCAAGCTTTACGAGGAGGTCCTGTCCGGCACCCCGAGCGCGCTCGCCGCCGCCATCGCGGCCCGCGGCGGCCTGAAGGGCGAGCTCTGCCTGCTGGTTGCGCCGCCCGATACCACTGCCCAGCCGCATGACTCGATCACGATCGATGCCGCCCTGCGCATCGCGCTGGCCGACAGCCCGGCGTCGCAGGCCGCCGCCGCCGTCGCCCGCCGTTTCGGGCTTCCCCGCCAGGATGTCTACCGGCGCGCCATCGCGATTCAACGGGGCGACGATCCGTGAACGCACCGCTGTCGAGCCGGCGGCGCCGCGATGCCGAGCGCCGCGGCAAGCGAAGCGAGGGCTGGGCCGCCTGGTATCTCCGCCTCAAGGGCTATCGCATCGTCGGCCGCCGCGTCCGCACGCCGCTTGGCGAGATTGACATCATTGCAAGGCGTGGCCGCTTCACCGCCTTTGTCGAGGTCAAGGCGCGCGAGAGCCTCGATGACGCCATGGCCGCAGTCACCCCCTGGCAGGCCAGGCGCATCCGCGATGCCTGCCTCTGGTGGATCGCCGGTCGCGACGTGGTCGATTGCCGTTTTGACTTCGTTCTCGTCACGCCCTACCAGATCCCGGTTCATATCGAGAACGCGTTCGGCGTCGAGCTCGACCGCCCGTGACGCGACGGAGGAGAGTCATGCAAGTCGCCGTCCAGATGGACCCGATCGAGACGATCAACATCATCGGCGACTCGACCTTCGCGCTGATGCTCGAAGCCCAGCGCCGCGGTCACCGGCTCTTCTATTACCAGCCGGCGGCGCTCGCGCTCCGCGATGGTCACCTCTCGGCCGAGGGCCGCGATGTCACGGTCCGCGACGAGCGCGGCCGCCATGCCGATCTTGGCGAGCTGCGGCGGGTCGATCTCGCGACCTTCGATGTGGTGCTGATGCGGCAGGATCCGCCATTCGACATGAACTACATCACCGCGACCCACCTGCTCGAATGGCTAGAGCCCGGCGTCCTCGTCGTCAACAATCCGGCCGAGGTGCGCAACGCTCCGGAGAAGCTGTTCGTCACCCGCTATCTCGACCTGACGCCGCCGACCCTGATCACCCGGAGCCCGGCCGAGCTTCGCGCCTTCCGCCTCGAGCATGGCGACATCATCCTCAAGCCCCTTTACGGCAATGGCGGCGCCGGCATCTTCCGCCTTGCCCATGCCGACGAGAATTTCGCGGCGCTGGTCGAGCTGTTCAGCCAGACCTTCCGCGAGCCCTTCATCGCCCAGAAATATCTCCCCGAGGTCCGCCAGGGCGACAAGCGCATCATCCTGGTCGAGGGCGAGCCGCTCGGCGCCATCAACCGCGTCCCGGCCGTCGGCGAATCGCGGTCCAACATGCATGTCGGCGGCCGCGCCGAGCCGACCGAGCTCACCGACCGCGATCGCGAGATCTGCGCCCGCATCGGCCCCGACCTCAAGGCCCGCGGCCTGATCTTCGTCGGCATCGACGTCATCGGCGACTGGCTGACCGAGATCAACGTCACCTCGCCCACCGGCATCCGTGAGGTCGCCCGCTTCGGCGGCGCCGACATCGCCGCGGCGATCTTCGATGCCATCGAGGCCCGCCGCGCCGGGGCGTGATGGCGACCGCTATTTGGTTCTCGGGCGATCAAGCCGATCGATCAGCTTGTCCAGCTTGACATTTGTCGTGGCGACCTCGGTTTTGAGCGCGGCAACTTCCGATTTGACAGAGGAAACTTCCGATTTGACCGAGGAAACTTCCGACTTGAGCGCGGAAACGTCCGACTTGACAGCGGCAACGTCCGACTTGACAGCGGCAACTTCCGACTTGACGGCGGCAACTTCCGACTTGACCGAGGCAGCTTCCGATTTGAGAGCGCCGAACTGCTTCGTTGCGTCACCTTTGAACGCTTCCATATCGGTCTTGATATCGCTGAACTGTTTCGCGACTTCGACTCTAAACCCCGCAATATCGGTTCTGACGTCGCCGAACTGACGCGCGACTTCGACTTTGAACCCTGCAATATCGCTTCTGACTTCGAGGAACTGGCGCGCGACTTCGACTTTGAATGTTGACAGGCCGTCTGCAGTCTCCTTGATCGAGCTTCTCATATCGTTGTAGATCACACCCACCAGGACTGCGATCACGGCAACAAGGCCACCGACGATCCATTGAAACGTCGCCCAGCCTGGCCCCGACTTCTGCACCACTGTCTCATCCGCCATGGTGCGATCCATCGCCAGCCCGGCAGGCGCGATGACCGGAGCGAGACCGACAGGCCTGATCAACATTCGAAGGTCCGCTATCCATGAACCCGCACGCGTTCTTGATTTCCTCCCCCTCTTGTACCATGGTGCCCGTATTGGTTGCAATGGGGGCAATTCATGGTGGCGAAAGTTGCGACGGTGGCCTTTCAGGGGATCGAGGCCGTCCCGGTCAGCGTGCAGGTGCAGTTCGCTCCCGGGCTCGTGAATTTTCTGGTGGTCGGCCTGCCCGACAAAGCCGTCGGCGAAAGCCGCGAGCGGGTCCGTGGCGCCATCACCGCGCTTGGGCTGGCGCTCCCGTCCCGCCGCATCATCGTCAATCTGGCGCCCGCCGACCTCCCGAAGGAGGGCAGCCATTTCGACCTGCCGATCGCGCTCGCGCTGCTGGCGGCCATCGCGGTGCTGCCATCCGACTCGGTCGCGCGCTATGCCGTGCTGGGCGAGTTGGCGCTTGATGGGTCGATCGCGCCGGTGACGGGCATCCTGCCGGCGGCGATGGCCGCGAACAGCCTTGGCCTCGGCATCATCTGCCCGCGCGCCTGCGGCCCGGAAGCAGCCTGGGCCGGCGAGGACCTCGATATATTGGCGGCGGAGAACATCATTCAGATCCTCAATCATTTCCGCGGCACGCAGCTGCTGTCGCGCCCGGTGGCCGCAACCGCCGGCGAGCCTGAGGGCCTGCCCGATCTCCGGGACATCAAGGGCCAGGAATCGGCCAAGCGTGCGCTTGAGGTCGCCGCCGCCGGTGGCCACCACATGCTGATGGTCGGCCCGCCGGGGGCCGGCAAGTCGATGCTGGCGCGCCGCTTGCCGTCGATCCTGCCGCCGATGGAGCCCCGCGAGATGCTGGATGTCAGCCTCATCGCCTCGGTGGCCGGCGAGCTGACCAGCGGCCGCCTGTCGCGCCGCCGCCCATTCCGCGATCCCCATCACTCGGCAAGCCAGGCAGCGCTGACCGGCGGTGGCCTCCGCGCCAAGCCCGGCGAGATGGCGCTCGCGCATAATGGGGTGCTGTTCCTCGACGAACTGCCGGAATTTCAGCCGCGCGTGCTCGAGGCGCTGCGCCAGCCGCTCGAGAATGGCGAGATCGCCATAGCCCGCGCCAATCATCACGTAACCTATCCGGCGCGCTTCCAGCTCGTTGCCGCGATGAACCCCTGCCGCTGCGGCATGCCGGATGACGGCACGGGGTCGTGCCGCCGCGGTCCGCAATGTGCCGCGGACTATCAGGCGCGGATCTCGGGGCCGCTGCTCGACCGCATCGACATCCAGATCGCGCTGCCGGCGGTGCGCGCCATCGACCTGATCCGCCCGGCCGCGAAGGAGGGCAGCGCCGCCGTCGCCGCTCGCGTCGCCAAGGCGAGAGCCCGCCAGCGCTCGCGCTTTCTCGGCCTCAAGGCCGATACCCTATGGTCCAACGCCCAGGCCGATGGCGCATTGCTCGAGTCCATTGCCACGCCGGACAGCGCCGGCATGCAGCTGCTCAAGGAGGCGGCCGAGTCGATGAAGCTGTCGGCCAGGGGCTTCCATCGGGTTCTCCGAGTCGCGCGCACCCTTGCCGATCTCGAGGGCCGCGACCGCATCAGCCGGGTCGACCTTGCCGAGGCGCTGTCCTACCGCCAGTTGTTGATAAAACCCCCTGCAATGTGGTGAAACCCTGTGGCACAAGCTATCTTGGCTTGTTGATTGGGTTTTAGCGGCACAGGCGGTGCCAATCTGTTCCACCGAGTTTCGGAAATCTGGAACCCGAGTGGAACCCCAAGAGGGATTAGACGATGGCGGGGCCGGGATTGAAGCGTTTCACCACACGATGGATCGAGTCGGTCAAGGTCGAGACCCGAGCCGATTTCACCGACCCGGATGTCAAAGGCTTGGTCCTGCGCGTCACTCCCAACGGCTCCAAGTCTTGGGCCTACCTCTATCGTCGACAAAGCGACAGCCGGCGCCGTCGGGTGACGATTGGGGAATTTCCTCATGTCGGACTTCAAGAAGCGCGGGCGGCGGCAAGCGGCTTCAGGGCTGAGGTCGCCGGCGGCGCCGATCCCGCCTTGGCCAAGAGCGCAGCGAAGAAGGTCGAAACGGTCGATCAGATGCTTGATCGGTTCCTCACCGATTACGGTGCTCCTGGCCCCCGCTGGAGGGCCGAGATGAGGCGGGTGCTTGCCCATGATGTCAGGCCGACCATTGGCGCCTACAAGATCAACAAGGTCAGCAAGGCAGACATCATTGCGCTATTGAACACGATCCGCGATCGAGGGGCTGGCGTACAGGCCAACCGGGCGCTGCAGGTCGTGCGCAAGGCGTTCAATTGGGCGGTGAGCGAGGACTATCTGACCTTCAGCCCGGCAAGCGGCATTGCCGAACGCGTGAAGGAAGAAGCCAGGTCTCGCGCTCTGTCAGAAGCCGAGATCCGTTCATTCTGGCGGGGACTGTACAGCACGAGGATGCAGCCAGGGTCCAAGCTGGCGCTGCGCCTTGCGCTGGTCACCGGGCAGCGGGTCGGAGAGATCTGCGGCGCGGAGCGATCCGAAGTCGATGTCGATCGGGCGGAATGGGTCATACCCGCCAAGAGGGTCAAGAACCGCCGGCCGCATTCCGTGCCCCTGTCGCCCCTTGCCTTGAGCCTGTTTCGAGAGGCGATGGCAATTTCGT
>JBEVJH010000142.1:0-3021 GCA_040510355.1 Aestuariivirgaceae bacterium | reverse complement strand
TGAGCGTCGGTGAGGCCGCCGAATCGGTGGGACTCGGTGACATCACGCATTTGCCCTTCGGTTATCTCTCCGCCGGCCAGCAGCGCCGCATGGCCTTCGCCAAGCTGCTCGTCGCCTGGCGCCCCGTCTGGATACTGGATGAGCCGACGGCAGCCCTCGATGTGAGCGCCGAGGCGGTGTTCACAACTTTGATCAAGGATCATCTGTCCGGGGGCGGCATGATGCTCGCCGCCACCCACCAGCCGCTCGGATTGGAGAATGCGAAGGAACTGAAGATGACGGGGTTCGCGGGCGTCACGGAGGATGTGTGGTGATGAGTCATCATTATCCCCTCGCCTCGACAGCCCCCCTCTGCCCTGCCGGGCATCTCCCCCACAGGGGGGGAGATCAGCTGGGCGCGCACTCCGCTGACCCATTCAGCCTTGCTGCAAAAAGTCCGAAATCTCGGGGAGTGGAGGTTATGCAGCTTGTGATCTCCCTCCTTGTGGGGGAGATGCCCGGCAGGGCAGAGGGGGGTAATTCCAACCGCAAAGCCAACAATTCCCCAAGCACGGCAGGTACCTCTGCCAGCAAAGACGAAACCCGATGACCGCCCTCCTTCTCCGCGACCTGAAACTTTCCGTTCGCGCCGGCGGCGGTGCGCTGATCGGTGTGCTGTTCTTCATGACGGTTGTCGCCGTCATCCCCTTCGGCGTCGGGCCTGATCTCAATCTTCTGTCGCGCATCGGCCCGGCGATCGTCTGGATCGGCGCGCTTCTCTCCTCCCTGCTCGGCCTCGACCGCATGTTCCAGACCGACCGCGAGGACGGATCGCTCGATCTCATCCTGATGCAGGAGCATCCTCTGGCGCTGACTGTTCTTGTCAAATGCCTGGCGCATTGGCTCGGCAACGGCCTGCCGCTGGTCATCGCCTCGCCGCTTCTCGGCCTGTTCATGAACATGGACGAGGTGGCGATCGGCGCGACCATGCTGACGCTTCTGGTCGGCACCCCGGCGCTCACCTTCATCGGCGCGGTCGGCGCCGCCGTCGCCGTGGCGCTCCCCCGTGGCGGCCTTCTCGTCTCGATCCTCGTCCTGCCGCTCGCCGTCCCGGTGCTGATCTTCGGCGTCAGCGCCTCCTACGCCGCCGTGCAGGATCCGGCACCGTTCATGCCGCCCTTCCTGATATTGCTGGCCATCACGATGTTTTTTGCGGTAATCGGTCCGGTAGGCGCCGCTCTGGCTTTGAGAAATGCCGCCGATTGATTAGAAGCAAGGTCGCTGGCCTGCTTTCGAAGTAGAAAGCCCCGTCGAGTAGAAAGCCCCATGTCCGAAAGTCTCGCGATCACCAAATTGAGCGATCTCGCCAACCCGACGAGGTTCCTGGGCCTCGCGGCGCGCCTCCTGCCCTGGATGGCGGCGATCACCGCGATCCTCTTCGCCGTCGGCCTCTATCTGAGCTTTTCCGGCGAGGGCGACTACCAGCAGGGCATGACGGTGCGGATCATGTATATCCATGTGCCGGCGGCCTGGCTGTCGATGATGTGCTATACGGTGATGGCGCTGTCGGCGATCGGCACGCTCGTCTGGCGCCACCCGCTGGCGGATGTCTCCCACAAGGCCGCAGCCCCCCTCGGCGCCGCCTTCACCCTGATCGCGCTTGCGACCGGCTCGCTCTGGGGCAAGCCGATGTGGGGCACCTGGTGGGTATGGGACGCGCGGCTGACCTCCGTCTTCGTGCTCTTCCTGATGTATCTCGGCCTGATCGCGCTGAACCGGGCCATGGACGATCCCGGCAAGGCCGCCCGTGTGTCTGCGGTGCTGATCCTTGTCGGCTTCGTCAACATCCCGATCATCAAGTTCTCGGTCGACTGGTGGAACACGCTGCACCAGCCGGCAAGCGTCGTCCGCCTCGATGGCCCGACGATCGACCAGTCCTTCCTCTGGCCGCTCTTGATCATGGCAATCGCCTTCACCATGCTGTTTTTCACCCTGCATGTGGCCGCCATGCGCAACGAGATCTGGCGCCGCCGCGTCACTGCCCAGCGCCGCATGGCCGCCCGCATGGCCGGCCGGATGAGCGAAGGGGACGCGTGAGATGAGCCACACCTTCTATATCAGCGCATCCTATATCGTCGCCGCCGTCGTCACCCTCTGTCTGATCGCCTGGGTGTGGCTCGATGGCCGCGCCCGGCAAAGGGAACTGGCAGAGCTGGAGGCCTCCGGCATCCGTCGCCGCTCGGCGCGCGCAGCAGCCCCTACCGAGACCGGAGGCGCCAGATGACCTCTGAAACCGAAGAAACGGGCCTGAAACCCCGCCGCAGCCGCGCTCGCTACGCGCTGGCGATGATCCCGCTCGCCGTGTTTGCGGGCTTCGCCGCGATTGCCGGCAAGATGCTCTACGACCAGGATGTCAACAGGCTCGACGTCTCCGCCATCCCCTCGGCGCTGATCGGCAAGACGGCACCATCGCTGTCGCTGCCGCCGCTGGAAGGCTCCAATACCGCGGCCCTGACTGATGCGGCGATGAAGGGCAAGCTGACGCTGGTCAACGTCTTCGCCTCCTGGTGCGTGCCCTGCCGACAGGAACACCCGGTTTTGAAGGAACTGGCGAACGACAGCCGCCTGACCATCGTCGGCATCAACTACAAGGACCGCAACGACAACGCGCTGCGTTTTCTCGGCGAACTCGGCAACCCTTACAAGGCGATCGGTGTCGACCCGAATGGCAAGGCGGCGATCGACTGGGGCGTCTACGGCATTCCCGAAAGCTATCTCGTCGGCCCGGACGGCACGATCCTCTACAAGAAGGTCGGCCCCTTCGATGAACGCAGCCTGACCCAGGACCTGATGCCGGCGATCGAAAAGGCTTCCGCCAAGGCTGGGAGCTGATCTGGCGGGCGTTCATCATTCAGTGAACGGCGCTAAGAAACGATCCTCAGCGATGGCGGCGCGTCCGGCGGCCGCTGTCCTTCGCTGACCACCCTGTTGCGTCCGGCATTTTTCGCCACATAGAGGCAGGCATCCGCCCGCGCGATGGCA
>JBEVJH010000141.1:0-8540 GCA_040510355.1 Aestuariivirgaceae bacterium | reverse complement strand
ATCGAAGCGATCAGGTGTTCGACCGCAGCATTGACCTCCGGGTGCTGCGGCTGCGCCGGAAGATTGAAAGCGACCCCGATCATCCGCAGGTGCTGAAGACGGTCCGGGGCGCCGGACACATATTCGTGAGCGGTCGTCCTCGTAGATGACCGATCCTGAGACGTATGCCAGCACCATGCAGGATCGAGTTCAGAAACAATTGAAACACGATTTCAGCGCTCCATGAAGTCAACCGAAGATATTGCGCCTCCATTTGCCCCACACGAGAGACCAGCGGCAGTGGAATGCGCCTTTCAGGCACCGGCTCACTGCTGATGGAACTGTGGGTTCATCGCAGGAGCAGGCCTATGACAAGCGCAGCCTTCAATGCCAGGTTGAGTCCGAAGCACCGGCGTAATACCGTGGCTCGCCTCATCAACGCCTTCGCCAATGCTTTTCGTCCTGGCGCCGCCGCCGGCGTACCATCAGTGCACTGATGGAGCTGGATGATCACATCCTGAAGGATATCGGCTTTCATCGGTCCGAGATACCTTCAGTCGCCTATCATTCGCTCGCCTCCCCTCGGGCGAAGTGGCGAAGGTGAGGGTTCGGGCGAGACTTCATTGGCCGATGCGTCGGGCCGTCGCGGCGGTGCGAAATTGTCCATTTCGATTCCGGGTGGAGATCTCGCCGTGATCATTGTAATGATGTGCCGGTCATGAGGTGCACCAAGGGGTGTGCTGCAGGAGCAAAGGAGCGGCACATGACACGCCTTCTACTGAGCCTGATCATGGTTCTCGCAGCTTCCGTGAGCCCGGCCGAGGCGCACACTGGAATCGGCGGCACGGCAGGATTTGTGCACGGTTTCAGTCATCCCTTCAGCGGCCTGGATCATATTTTGGCCATGGTGGCAGCGGGCCTCTACGCCGCTCACCGCGGAGGTCGGTCGATCTCTCTCGTTCCGCTCGCCTTCATGGCTATGATGGCCGTTGGCGGCGCACTCGGGATCGTCGGCATCGGTGTTCCATACGTCGAAACCGGCATCGCTCTTTCCGTTATCGTCCTTGGTGCGGCCCTCGCGGTTCCGTTCAGGCTTTCCACCGCAGCCGCAATGTGTCTGGTCGGCTTCTTCGCCCTGTTTCATGGGCACGCTCATGGTGCCGAAATGCCAGTCGATGCCGCGGGCCTCGAATATGGATTGGGCTTCGTGCTCGCCACGGGAATTCTGCATGTGATCGGAATCGGCATCGGTCTGGGCACCGGCCTGGTCGCCGAGCGCCATTCGGGACGCATCGCGCAAGTCAGCGGCGCCGGGATGGCCATTGCCGGCATTGTGCTCTTGGCAGGAATGCTCTGAGCAGGCAAAGACGTCGCTCTTCCCGGTCCCGACCGAGCTGGCAACGCACTGGTATCCGGGCCCCGCCTGCTCTATCTTCTGCGAGAGCCGATGCCGAAGCACAAAGTCGCCATGCTGACCGCCGGGGGACTTGCCCCGTGCCTGTCGTCTGCCGTCGCCGAGCTGATCGGGCGTTACACCGAAATCGCTCCGGAGACGGAGATCATCGGCTATCTCGGGGGCTATGCCGGTCTGCTCCAGGGAAAATCTGTTGCTGTCACACCCGGTGTCCGCGCGCATGCAAGCATTCTGCATGCCCATGGCGGCTCGCCGCTCGGCAACAGCCGCGTCAAGCTCACCAATGTCGCCGACTGCGTGAAGCGCGGACTCGTAAAGGAAGGCGACAGTCCGCTGACCGTCGCCGCCGCGCAGCTGAAGGCCGACGCCATCACCATCCTGCACACGATCGGTGGCGATGACACCTCGACCACCGCTGCAGATCTCGCGAGTCATCTTGCGGCGCATGGACACGACCTGACCGTCGTCGGCCTTCCCAAGACCGTCGACAACGACATCGTGCCGATCCGTCAGTCGCTTGGCGCCCTGACCGCCGCCGAGCAGGGAGCAATCTTCTTCGCCAACATCGTCAACGAGGCGACCGCCAGTCCCCGCACCTTCCTCGTCCACGAGGTGATGGGACGGAACTGCGGCTGGCTGACCGCCGCAACGGCGCGCGCTTGGAACGCGCGCCTTGCGCAGCTCGAGTTCCTTCCGGCATTCAACCTCGAGCGCCGGCGCAAGATGATCGACGGCATCTACATCCCCGAGCTTGCGATCGATCTCGAAGCGGAGGGCAGGCGCCTCCGCCGCGTGATGGACGCGAAAGGCAGCGTCGCGATCTTCGTCAGCGAAGGGGCCAACGCGGCAGGCATCGTCGACGAGCTTGTGTCGAGCGGTGAAAAGATCGACCGCGACGCTTTCGGCCACGTCAAGCTCGACAAGGTGAATGTCGGCGAGTGGTTCGCGAGGCGACTGTCGAAGCTCATCGGCGCCGACCGTACGCTGGTGCAGAAATCCGGCTACTTCGCCCGCTCGGCTGCTGCCAATGACGAGGATCGGCGGTTGATCCGCGACATGGTGCAGCTCGCGGTCGCCTGCGGTCTGAGTGGTGAGCCGGGTGTGATCGGCCATGATGTGGAAAGGGGCGGCGTGCTTCGCGCCATCGAGCTCTCGCGCATCAAGGGTGCGAGGCCGTTCGACACCGGCACCGGATGGTTCCTCGACATGCTCGCGGAAATCGGCCAGCCCGGGCCATGACCAACCCTCACCTGTACTTTCGCGAAACAGTCCAGTAAAACGTCCTCCATTGCGGCATCTATACGATAGTGGAGCAAGAAGATGACGCTGAACGGCACCTCTGTGGACGGTCGGTGCTGCTCGACCCTGCTGGTCGGTGTTGCGGCATTGCTGGGCCCGACGGCCCAGGCCCAGGACAATTCGGTGGCTCTGCAGGTCATGGCGACCGCCGTCAGGACCCAGGGATTCCCTTGCGAAAAGCCAAGCAGTGCTGAGCGCAACGCCGAGCTTTCCAAACCCAACATGTCGGTATGGCTCCTGACCTGCGAATCGAATCGCTATCGCGTCGAGATCATCCCGAAGCTGCGGGCGCGCATAACCAAGCTCGATTGAGGGTCGGTGGCAACGGCATGAAGGCGTTCCTGTTTCCCGATCTCGGCGAGGGACTGCATGAAGCACAGATCGTCGAATGGCATGTCGCCGAGGGCGACGAGGTCGCCGCCGACGAGCCGTTGCTTTCCGTCGAGACCGACAAGGCGGTGACGGAGGTTCCTGCCCCCTGGAAAGGGCGGATCGCCAAGCTTTGTGCCGCCGTCGGCGACACGATCCAGGTCGGCGATGTCGTTGTTCGCTACGAAGGCGACGACGAGGTCGCGACTGCCGCCGCCACGACCGGGCGACATCGTGCGGGGCCGGTCGAAACGGCGGTGCGGCCTTCCGCTGCCACCGGGCGGGTGCGCGCCATGCCGGCGGTGCGCATCCTGGCCGCCGAGCTCGGCATCGACCTTGCCGGAATCGCCGGAAGCGGGCCGGACGGCACCGTTCTCGCCCGCGATCTCGCCGGCGCGCTGTCGCGCCCGAGGCGCGGCGCCACCGACCTGCCATCGACCGTTCCCGAGAATGCCGATGACAGCGGCTGGCAACCCCTGTCCGGGGTCCGCCGCAGCATGGCCCGCAACATGGAGCGTTCGCGGGCCGAGATCGCGCCTGCCACCGTTCACGAAGAGGCGGATGTCAGCGCCTGGGCGCGCCGCACCGACGTGACGGCACGGCTCGTCCGCGCGCTTCTTGCCGGGATTGCGGCCGAGCCGGCGCTCAACGGCTGGTTCGATGCCGTGCGCGGCCGCAGGCTTCACGAGGCGCTCCACCTCGGCGTTGCGGTCGACATCGCCGACGGCCTCGTCGTGCCGGTGCTGCGCGATGCCGGCGCTGTCGATGCGCGACATCTGCGCAGCGCGCTCGATCGCCTCGTCGAAGCAGCGCGCCAGCGGTCGCTTGCGCCGGGAGAGCTTGCCGGCGCGACCATGACGCTCACCAATTACGGCATGATCGCCGGCCTGCATGCGACGCCCGTCGTGATACCGCCGCAGATCGCCATTCTCGGCAGCGGCCGCATCGCCGATCGGCTGAAGCCGGCAGCGGACGGCCCGCGCGCCGCGAGAATCCTGCCGCTCTCGCTCACCTACGACCACCGCTGCGTCACCGGCGGCGAGGCTGCGCGCTTCCTGCGGGCGGTGATCGCCAGTCTCGAGGCGGCAGATTGAGAGAGGGAGCGCCAGTGCAGCCGAACGCAGGCAGAGACACCGTCGCCGCCACCTTCGAGGTGCGCCGCCGGCAATATCTCGACGAGGACGGCAACGCCGTCGCGGACCTGCCCGCCGCCGCGCGCGACCAGACCCTCCTGCGCCGGATCTATCGTTTCATGTCGCTCTCGCGCGCCCTCGATGCGAAATTCGTGAGCCTCCAGCGCACCGGCCGTTCCGGCACCTATGCGCCGGCCTACGGCCAGGAGGCGGTGCCGATCGGCCTGGCCTCCGCCATGCGGGAGACCGACGTGCTCGTGCCGTCCTACCGCGAAGGCTCGGCCCAGCTCTGGCGCGGCGTCGAGATCGCCGATCTGCTGCAATACTTCGCCGGCAGCGAGCGCGGCCAGGCGTGGTCCGCACCCGCGGTGCGGCGCGACCTGCCGATCTGCATCACTGTCGGCAACCAGGCCCTGCACGCGGCCGGCGTTGCCGCCGCTCTCAAATATCGCGGGGAGGATGCCGCCGCCGTCTGCGTGTTCGGTGACGGCGCGACCTCCAAGGGCGACGTCTATGCGGCGATCAACGTCGCCGGCGCCTGGGCCCTTCCCGTGGTCTTCGTGGTCACCAACAACCAGTGGGCCATATCGACGCCGCGCAATCGCCAATCGGCGGCCGAGACCCTTGCCCAGAAGGGCATGGCCGGCGGCATCGCCGTGTTGCAGGTCGACGGCAACGACGTGCTTGCGGTGCATGACGCGGTGTCCGAGGCGCTGGCACGAGCCCGCGCCGGCGACGGCGCCACCTTCATCGAATGCGTCACCTATCGCCTGCAGGACCACAATACGGCGGACGATTCGACCCGCTATCGCGACCCCGCGGAGGTCGAGCAGCACCGGGCCCGCTGTCCGCTGCGCCGCCTGCGCGCCTACATGCAGCTGAGCGGCATGTGGAGCGACGAGGAGGAGCAGGCAATGGTCCGTCAGATCGCCCAGGAGATCGACGGCGCCGTCGAACGCCATCTCGATGCGGCGGGCGAGGGAGCGCAGGCGATGTTCGATCATCTTCATGCCGAGCTTCCTGCTGCCTATCGGGGCCAGCGCGCCGAGGCGGTGCGGCGGGACCATGGCTGAGCTGACCCTCGTCCAGGCGGTCAACCTGGCGCTCGCGCGGGCTCTCTCCGACGACCCCGATGTCGTGCTCTTCGGTCAGGACATCGGCATCCATGGCGGCGTGTTCCGCGCCACCGAAGGGCTTTATCAGCGCTTCGGCGGCAGGCGTGTAATCGATACGCCGCTCGACGAGATGACGATCGGCGGGCTCGCCGTCGGCATGGCGACGCAAGGGCTCAAGCCGGTCTGCGAGATCCAGTTCATCGGCTTCATCTATCCGGTGCTCGACAACCTCGCCAACCACGCAGGAAGGATGCGCACGAGGACGCGCGGGCGGCTTTCCTGTCCGCTCGTGGTCCGCACCACCCATGGCGGGCTCGTGCGCGCTCCCGAGCATCACTCGGACAGCATCGAGGCCCTGCTCGCCCACCTGCCCGGCCTGCGCGTCGTGATCCCGTCATCGCCGCGCCAGGCCTATGGCCTGCTGCTGGCGGCGATCCGCGATCCCGATCCGGTGGTGTTCCTCGAGCCGACCCGGCTCTACCGCGCGTTCCGCGAGGAGGTCGAGGACGACGGGCGGGCGGCGCCCCTCGATCGCTGCTTCGTGACGGACGCCGGCTCCGACCTGACGCTGGTCGCCTGGGGCGCCATGCATGCCGATGCCCGTGCGGCGCGCGACGAGCTCGCCAAGGAGGGCATCTCCGCCGAGGTGATCGACGTCGCGACCCTCAAGCCGTTCGACGCCGACACGCTTCTCGCCTCGGTCGAGAGGACGGGTCGCTGCGTGATCGTGCATGAGGCGGCGCGCACCGGCGGCTTCGGGGCCGAGATCGCCGCAATCCTGGCCGAGCGTGGCTTGCCTTCGCTCCTCGCCCCGGTGGAGCGCGTCACCGGCTACGACACCGTGGTGCCGATGCCCAGGCTCGAGAAAGCCTACTTCCCCGACCGGCAGCGCATCATCGAGGCCTGCGAGCGCGTCATGCGCTACGGCTGATATCGTCCAGGCGATGCCGAGCACCGCGCCCGGCGCAATTGTCGCCCTCGCGCAGCGCGTGGTACGGTTCGTCCGCGACCAGGCGGAGACACCACATGCCAAAATACCGGGTTCGGGACGCCGACAGCTATGGCCACGCGATCGGCATCCTCATGCTTGACTATCGCGGCCCCTTCATTCCGGGCGACGTCGGCAACGCCACGACCTATGACTATCCCGTGCTCTTCAAGGTGGTGAAGGGCCTGACCTTCGACCGCGTCCTCGCCGCCGACAAATCGGCCGAAGCGGACATCATCGAGGCGGCGCAGGAGCTGGAGCGCTTCGGCGTGCGGGGCATCTCCAGCGATTGCGGCTTTCTGGTCCAGTATCAGCAGGCCGTGGCGGGCGCCGTCAAGGTGCCGGTGTTCATGTCGAGCCTGCTGCAGATCCCGTTCCTGTCGATGATGTTCGAGCCGGGCCGCCCGATCGGCTGCATCACCGCGACGCGCCGCTCGCTCGGCAACCAGGTCCTGGAGATGGCCGGCATCCGCAGCGACATCAACGTGGTGGTGCGCGGCATGGAGGACCACGAGCACTTCCGCTGGTCGATTCTCGAGGAGGGCGGCGAGCTCGATTCCGACCGCATCGAGGCGGAGATCATTTCGGAAGCCAAGGAGATGGTGCAGCAGCATCCCGACATGGGAGCCATTCTTCTCGAATGCTCGCTCATGCCGCCCTATGCGGCATCCGTGCAGAACGCGACGGGCCTGCCGGTCTTCGACTTCATCACCATGATCAACTACTTCCAGGAGGGGACGCACCGGCGGGAGTATCAGGGCTACTATTGAGGCTCGTCGCTACGGAGCAACAAGGTGGAAGCTGACCGTCAGGACCGCGCCCGGCTGGAGTTCTGGTTCGACTTCGGCTCGACCTATTCCTACCTCTCCGCGATGCGGATCGACGAATTGGCCGGGAAGACCGGCGTGGACGTCGCCTGGATGCCGTTTCTTCTCGGCCCGATCTTTGCCAAATGGGGCTGGCAGACCTCGCCCTTCAACCTCTTCCCATCGAAGGGCCGCTATATGTGGAGGGACGTCGAGCGGCTCGCTTCGGCCGACGGCTTGCCCTTGCGGCGTCCTCGGACATTCCCGCAATTCGCCCTGACCGCCACCCGTGTCGCCATGGCGGCCGCGAGCGAGAGTTGGCTGCCCGCCTTTTGCCGCGCCGTGTTCATGCGCGAATTTGCCGAGGACGGCGAGATCACCGCCGATGCGGATGTGGCCGGGCTCCTGCAGGCGGTCGGAATCCGCCCCGAGCCCTGGCTGGCTGCCGCCCGGGAGACCGCGGTCAAGGAGGCGCTGCGCGGGCGGGTTGCGACGGCCGAGACGCGCGGCATCTTCGGCGCGCCTTCCTTCGTCGCACCGGATGGCGAGCTCTTTTGGGGAAATGATCGCCTGGAGCAGGCGCTCGCTTATGCGGCCCGATAGGCCGTCGAGCTGCCGTTTCGCCATCATGGCGAGCCATTTTACGCAGCGGATTTCAACGAGATTCCTGTCGACTCGATGGCCGGCATTTCGTAGGTAGTCTCGCTCCCCTTGCATGCCGATAAGACCCCCGCCACAACGATCGCCCTAATGCCGTCCATCATCGTCATTTCCGGCCTGTCCAAGCGGTACGCCACGGGCTTCGAGGCGCTCAAGCGCATCGATCTCGAAATCCGCCAGGGCGAGATCTTTGCGCTGTTGGGCCCGAACGGCGCCGGCAAGACCACGCTGATCAGCATCATCTGCGGCATCGTCAAGGCGTCCGGCGGCACCGTCACGGTCGATGGCCACGACATTGTCAGGGACTACCGTGCGGCCCGGCAGATGATCGGCCTCGTGCCGCAGGAGCTGACCATCGACGCGTTCGAATCGGTCTGGAACACAGTCACACTCAGCCGCGGCCTGTGGGGCAGGCCGACCTCGCCCGAGCATATCGCCAAGGTGCTGCAGGCGTTGTCGCTGGCGGATCGGAAGGATGACAGGGTCATGACCTTGTCCGGCGGCATGAAGCGCCGCGTGATGATCGCCAAGGCCTTGGCGCACGAGCCGCAGATTCTCTTCCTCGATGAGCCCACCGCCGGGGTGGACGTCGAGCTTCGCAAGGACATGTGGGCCCTGGTGCGGTCGCTGCGCGCCTCGGGGGTGACGATCATCCTCACGACGCACTATATCGAAGAGGCCGAGCAGATGGCCGACCGTGTCGGCATCATCAGCAGGGGTGAGCTGATCCTGGTCGAGAGCAAGGCCGAGCTGATGCGAAAGCTCGGCCGCAAGCAG
>JBEVJH010000140.1:0-9850 GCA_040510355.1 Aestuariivirgaceae bacterium | reverse complement strand
CCGCTCGCCGGCAGGGTCGTCATTTCGGTCAACTCTCGCCCAGGTTCCCGACGCTTCCTTTCGGGCTTCAGCGAGACTGATGGCGGGGTATCGCCCTATTTTATAGCGCCGCTTTTTGCCGTCAGACGCTCGGCGGTGCATCACCACCCATACCTTGCTGCCCGACTTCGAGACTCTCAGTCCCAACCCAATGCTATTTTTACTTGTATCCCAGTAATCGGTACGCTCTTCTTGGGCTCGGGTGCTCGCGTTTCGGACCCATCTGTCAGTGAATCTTTTGAGCATTCTCTCACGTGTGCTGGGTACCATTTGGGTACCACCCAACACACGACGGTATAGGACAGGACCGAACGCGACAAAACGTAGAATGAAGTAAAATCAACAGTTTTGCGCTCTGTTTGCTGGACGATGTCGTTCGATCCTGTTCAAGTCACCTGCTTCGGGAGCAGGGGGTCGGTGGTTCGAATCCACTCACTCCGACCAATGCGCCTCACCACATGGGCTGGCCCGCACCGCCCTTGCCGCGCCCGATGAGCTTCCAGGCGAGTGGAAATGCCAGCGCGGCAAGCGTCGCCTTGATGATGTCGCCGATGATGAACGGCATCAGCCCGAGCGCCACCGCCTTCTCCATGCCGAGGAATGTCGACAGCCACAGCACCCCGAGGACGAGGATGACTCCTGAACCGAGCAGGGTCGCCGCCAGCATCCGCGGAAAGCTCCGGTCGAAGCCGCGCTCCGCCAGGAAGCCGACCAGGCCCGCCGCAATCGGATAGCTGAGGAGATAGCCGCCGGTCGGGCCGAGAATATGGGTCAGGCCGAAAATCGGCGGCCCGGCAAAGACCGGCAGGCCGGCCGCCCCCTCCGCCAGATAGAGCAGCATGGTCGCCGCGCCGAGCCGCGACCCATAGGCCGCGCCGATCGTCAGCACGGCCAGCGTCTGCATGGTCAGCGGCACCGGTCCGATATCGACCTTGAGCTTGGCGCACAGCCCCACCACCAGGCTGCCGGCCACCGCCAGCACGATGCTCCTGAGCCAGCGCCCATGGCCTTCGCCGAGCCAGACCGCATCGGCCAGCACTCCAACCCCAACTCTCATGGTATCACCCTCCGTGGACAGGATACTCGCTATACTGGCAGGAAATCAAAGAGGCAAGCGGAAGCATCATGGACGCCATCGACTTCGACACCGAATTCGCTCCGGTCCCCGGCCGGGCCGAGCGGATCTCGCCGCTCGTCCGCCGCATCGTCTGCAACAATCCGGGCCCGTTCACCTTCACCGGCACCAATAGCTATATCATCGGCAGCGGCGAGGTGGCCGTCGTCGATCCGGGCCCCGACGATGACGAGCACTGGGCCGCTCTGACCACAGCGCTCGCCGGCGAGACCGTCGCGCACATTCTCGTCACCCACACCCATCGTGACCATTCGCCGCTGGCGCGGCGGCTGAAGGAGCTGACCGGCGCGCCGACGCTTGCCTTCGGGCCCCACGGCGGCGGCCAGGCGGCCCGCGCCCGCAGCGTCGGCGGCCCGCCGCTCGACGCCTCGGGCGACCTCGACTTCGTCCCCGACATCGCGCTTGCCGACGGCGCCGTCGTCAAGGGCCGCGGCTACACCGTCACGGCGGTCTTCACCCCCGGACACACCGCCAACCACATGGCCTTCCGCCTCGAGGACGAGCGGGCGCTGTTCAGCGGCGATCATGTCATGTCCTGGGCGACCAGCGTGATCGCCCCGCCCGACGGCCATATGGGGCAGTACATGGCCTCCTTGCGGCGCCTTCTCGACGGGAGCGACCGGCTCTACTGGCCGGGCCACGGGCCGGCGCGTGCCGAGCCGCGGGCCCTCGTCCGCGCCATCCTGGCCCATCGTCAGATGCGCGAGGCCGCGGTGCTGGAGCGCATCCGGGCCGGCGACCGGACCATCCCGGCGATCGTCGCCAGGATCTACGCCGCCGTCGATCCGCGGCTGCATGGCGCCGCGGCGCTGTCGACGCTCGCCCATGTCGAGCACCTGGTGGAGCAGGGGAGGGTGGCGACCGATGGCGAGCCCGGCCTCGACAGCGCGTATCATGCCGTCGGCAAGTGATAGTCCCTGAACCGCTCGCGCAGCTCGAGCTTCGAGATCTTGCCGGTCGCCGTATGCGGGATCTCCTCGACGAACGCGACGTCGTCCGGCATCCACCATTTGGGGATCTGCCCTTGGAGATGCTCGAGCACCGCCTCGCGGGTCACCGCCGCGCCGCTCTTGCGCACGATCACCAGGAGCGGCCGCTCGTCCCATTTCGGATGCGGCAGGCCGATCGCCGCCGCTTCCGCCACCCCGGGACAGCCCATCGCGGCATTCTCCAGATCGATCGAGGAGATCCATTCGCCGCCCGACTTGATCACGTCCTTGGCCCGGTCGGTGATCTGCATATAGCCGTTCTCGTCGAGCGTCGACACGTCGCCGGTGTCGAACCAGCCATCGGCATCGAAGGACGCCGCACCTTCGCCCTTCATATAGGCCTTCGCTACGGCAAGGCCGCGCACCTTGAGCCGGCCGAACGTCTTGCCGTCGCGCGGCAGCTCGCGGCCCTGATCGTCGGTGATCTTCATCTCCACGCCATATTGCGGCCGCCCCTGCTTCAGCTTGAGCTGCCACAGCTGGTCCGGACCGAGATGCTCGAGCCCGCCGCGCGGCGTGTTGATCGATCCGATCGGGCTCATCTCCGTCATCCCCCAGGCATGCATCACGTCGCTGCCATGATGCTCGATGAAGGCCCGCATCATCGCCTCCGGACAGGCCGAGCCGCCGATCACCACCCGCTTGAGATCGGGCATGGCGGATTGCGGGTTGGCGTCGAGATGGTTGAGCAGCGACAGCCACAGCGTCGGAACCGCCGCCGTGAACGTCACCCGCTCGGCGGCGATGAGCTCGTAAAGCGAGGCGCCGTCGAGCTTGGGGCCGGGCAGCACCAGCTTCGCCCCGGCCATCGGGCCGGCGAAGATCAGCGACCAGGCATTGGCATGATACATCGGCACGACCGGCATGACCGTGTCGCGGCTCGACAGGTCGAGCGCATCGCCGGCGCAGTTCATCATCGCGCACAGCACGGTCGAGCGATGCGAGTAGAGCACGCCCTTGGGATTGCCCGTCGTCCCCGAGGTGTAGCAGATGCCGCAGGCGGTATTCTCGTCGAGCCGCGGCCATGCGAGCCCGCCATCGCCATCGCCGATCAGCGTCTCGTAGCAGATCGGATTGGGCAGCCGCGATCCCTTGGGCATATGGCTCTCGTCGGTCATGACGATGGTGCCCTTCACCCGCGGCAGCCGGTCGGCGAGGCTCTCCACCAGCGGCATGAAGGTCAGGTCGATGAACAGCCACTGGTCCTCGGCATGGTTGACAATATAGGCGAGCTGCTCGGTGAACAGCCGCGGATTGAGCGTGTGCACCACGACGCCGAGGCTCATCAGCCCGTACCAGATCTCGGCGTGCCGATGGGTGTTCCACGCCATCGTGCCGATGACATCGCCAAGCCCGATGCCGAGATGCTTGCGGCAGGCGCTGGCGATCATCCGTGCACGGCGGTCGAGATCGCCATAGCCATAGCGGTGGATCGGTCCCTCGACGGTGCGCGTCACCACCTCGCGCGGGCCGAGCCAGGCGGCATGGTCGAGGATCGTGTGGACCAGGAGTGGCCAGTCCTGCATCAACCCCTTCATCGGCCTGGCTCGCGTGGGTCGATCGGCGTGATCGGGCCGAGATCGAGCACGTCCTGCATCAGCTTGGCGCCGCGCAGCACGCTCGCCTCGCTTTGCGGCGGCCCGATGATCTGCAGCCCGATCGGCAGCTGCTCCTGGGTGAAGCCGGCCGGAATCGAGATCGCCGGGCAGGCGACCAGCGTGATCGCATAGGCGATGGCCAGCCATTCGACATAATTGCCGAACCGGTAACCGTTGCATTCGGCGAGATAGCGCTGCTCGATCGGAAAGGCCGTGGTGATGGTCGCCGGTGCCAGCAGCAGGTCGTAGCGCTCGAAAAATTGGATGGTGCGGTCGAACATGGCGACCCGCTGCTGCTCCGCCGTGATGATCTCCTCGACGGTGAGCTTCAGCCCCTTCTCGACGTTCCACACGATCTCCGGCTTGAGCTGGTCGCCATGCTTGGCGAGAAGGTCCCTCAGTCCTGTCGCGAAGGACAGCGCCCGGAGCACCTGGAAGCAGTCATGCGCCTCGCCGAGGTCGGGATGCGCCTCCTCGACGATCACCCCGGCCGCCGCCAGCTTGGCGGCCGCTGCCTCGATGCCGGCCGCGACGTCGGGCTCGACCGGCGTCACCCCGAGATCGCGGCTGAACGCCACCCGGCGGGGCAGCGGCCCGCCGCGCGCCGCCGTGAGGTAGCTGATGCCGTCCGACGGCAGCGACACCGGATCGCGCCGCTCGGCGCCCGCCATCGCATCGAGCATCAGCGCCAGATCCTCGACATCGCGTGCCATCGGCCCGTCGACCGACAGCATCCCCCCGAGCGATGCGGTGCGCGACCGCGCCACCCGGCCGGGCGACGGGCGCATTCCGACGACGCCGCAGAAGCTCGCCGGATTGCGCAGCGATCCGCCCATGTCCGAGCCATGCGCCAGCCACGCCATGCCGGTCGCCAGCGCCACCGCCGCGCCGCCCGACGAGCCGGCCGCCGAGCGGCTGGTGTTCCACGGATTGAGCGTCCGCCCGAACACCTCGTTGAACGTGTTGGCCCCGGCGCCGAATTCCGGGGTGTTCGATTTTGCGTACACGATGGCGCCCTGCCGCTCGAGATGCTCGACCAGCACATCCGATCGGGCCGGCACATCGGTTGCGAAGATGGTCGAGCCATGGGTGGTGCGCACCCCCTCGACCGCCGTCAGATCCTTGATCGGGATCGGCAGGCCGGCGAGCCGCCCGCGCGCTTCTGCCGGCCGCTGCATCAACGCCCGGGCCCGCTCGCGCGCCCGCTCGAGGCAGAGGGTGGGGAGGGCATTCACCATGGTGTCGACCGCCGCGACGCGCTGCTCCAGGGCATCGATGCAATCCAAAGGCGAGATGGTGCCGTCGGCGAGCAGGTCGACGACGTTGCGCGCCGGCAGGCGGATCAAATCGGCATGCTGCATGGCTGTCTTTCGCTGCCCCCCGTTGATCTTGCGTGGCGGACAGACTATCCCACGACCGCACGGTTATTGAGGAGTTTTTCATGGCCCCGCTCTCCAACCTCGCGGTCCGCGATATCGAAACGGTCATTCATCCCTATACCAACCTCTATCGCCATCGCGAGACGGGTCCGCTGGTGCTGGAGGAGGGCCGCGGCATCTTTGTCTTCGACAGTGACGGCAAGCGTTATATCGAGGGCTTGGCCGGCCTGTGGTGCACCTCTCTCGGCTATGGCAATCGCGAGCTGGTCGAGGCTGCGACCCAGCAGATGCAGCGGCTGCCCTACACCCATCTGTTCGGCCACAAGTCGAACGACCTCGCCATCGAGCTGTCCGAGACGCTGAAGGAGCTGGTCCCCTGCGAGGCCTCGAAGATCCTGTTCTGCTCCTCGGGGTCGGAAGCCAACGACATGCAGGTGAAGCTGACCTGGTACTACAACAATGCCCTCGGCCGCCCCGAGAAGAAGAAGATCATCTCGCGCATCAAGGGCTATCACGGCGTCACCGTCGCCTCGGGCTCGCTGACCGGTCTGCCCACCGTCCACACCGACTTCGACCTGCCGATCAAGAACATCCTTCACACCTCCTGCCCGCATTACTACCGCTTCGGCGCCGCGGGCGAGAGCGAGGAGCAGTTCTCCGACCGCATGGCCCGCGACCTCGAGGAGATCATCCTGCGCGAGGGGCCGGACACGGTCGCTGCCTTCATCGCCGAGCCGGTGATGGGAGCGGGCGGCGTCATCCTGCCGCCCAAGGGCTATTTCGAGAAGATCGAGAAGCTGCTGAAGCGCTACGACATCCGCTTCATCGCCGATGAGGTGATCTGCGGTTTCGGCCGCACCGGCAACATGTTCGGCACCGAGACCTTCAAGCTCAACCCGGATTCGGTGTCGATGGCCAAGGCCATCACCTCGGCCTATTTCCCGCTCGGCGCCATCAGCATCGAGGAGGACCTCTATCAGGCGATGCTCGAGCAATCGAAGAAGATCGGCACCTTCGGCCACGGCTACACCTACACCGCCCATCCGGTCGCCGCCGCGGTGGCGCTAAAGACCATCGAGATCTATCGGCGCGACCGCATCGTCGATCACGCCCGCAAGGTGGCAACGACCTTCCAGGCCCGCTTCGCCAGGCTCGCCGACCACCCGCTGGTCGGCGAGGTGCGCGGCGTCGGGCTGATCGGCGCCGCCGAGATGGTGGCCGACAAGAAGACCCGCCGGCCCTTCGATCCCAAGCACCTGGTCGGCTTCCAGTTCGTCCAGTTCGCCCAGAAGCACGGCCTGATCTGCCGCATGCTCGGCGATGCCGCGGCGCTTTGCCCGCCGCTCGTCATCACCGAAGGCGAGATCGACGAGATGTTCGACATGTATGAGCGCGCCCTCGCCGACACCGAGGCCTGGGTGACCAAGGAAGGCCTGCGCAACCCCTAGCGCCGCTCGACCGGCACCAGCGTGGTCTGCAGCCGCTCGCCGCGGCGCAGCGCCACCACCGGCACGCTGCGCCCGATCCGCTCGTGATCGAGCACCCGGAGCAGGTCGTCGATGCCGAGCACCGGCACGCCGTCGACCGCGATGACGAGATCGCCGGCCTGCAGCCCCGCCGCTTCCGCCGGGCTGTCGCTCAGGGTCCGCATGATCCTGACGCCGGTCGGCTGCGCGACCTCGGCATGGCGGGCCACATGGCGCGGAATCACCGTGACCTGGCCCTCGATCCCGACCGCCGCCCGCCGCACCCGGCCATGCTGCAGCACCTGCAGCAGCACCTGCAGCGCCGTGTTGCTGGCGACCGAGAAGCAGATCCCCTGGGCGCCCGGGATGATGGCGGTGTTGACGCCCATCACCTGGCCTGCCGAATTGACCAGCGGGCCGCCGGAATTGCCGGGATTGAGCGGCGCATCGGTCTGGATCACGTCGTCGATCAGGCGGCCCGTCTGCGCCCGGAGCGACCGCCCGACTGCGCTGACCACCCCGGCCGTGACGCTCGACTGGAAGCCGAGCGGGTTGCCGATCGCGATCGCCAGCAGGCCGGGCCGCACCGTTTTCGAATCGGCGAGCCGCACCGCCGGGGCATCGAGCCCGGAATTCGACCGCACCACCGCGATGTCGGTATGCGGATCATCGCCCAGCACATGACCGGTCACCTCGCGGCCGTCATGCAGGGTCATCGACACCTGCCGCGCCCCCGCGACCACATGGCTGTTGGTCAGCACCAGCCCGTCGCCGGCCACGATGAAGCCGGAGCCGGCGCCACGCCGGCCATTGCCGGCATTGACCGCGATATGGACGACCGACGGCGTCACCCGGTCGACCGCCGAGGTCACCGCCACCGAATAGGCATCGAGCAGCGCCGCATCGTCTGCGGGTAGATTGTGAGTGTCATCTAGCATGGTTGTGCTCCCGGTGCCTCATATGGGAAGCGGGAGCGACAGCGGCAATGATCAGCCAACGAGCGCCTGGTCGAGGTCGTGGATCAGGTCCTCGACCGCCTCGATGCCGATCGACAGGCGGATGAGATTCTCCGGCACCGGGCTGTCCGGCCCCTCGATGATCCGCCGGTGCTCGGCCAGGCTCTCGACACCGCCCAGGGATGTCGCCGGAAGGATCACCTTCAACCGCCGGACGACCGCATTGGTCCGCCCGAGATCGCCCCTGACCAGCATCGCCAGCATGCCGCCGAAGCCGCTCATCTGGCGCGCTGCGATCGCATGGCCGGGATGGTCCGGCAATCCCGGATAGAGCACCCGCTCGACCTGCGGATGACGGGAGAGATGCTGCGCGACCGCCATGGCGTTGTCGCACGACTTCCGCACCCTGAGATGCAGCGTCCGCATGCCCCGTATCAGCATCCAGGCTTCCATGGCGCCGAGCACATTGCCGACGGCGGTGCGATGGGCCGCGATGGCCTGCCACCGCTTGTCGTCCGCGCGGGACGCCAGCACCCCCGCCAAAACGTCGCTATGGCCGTTGAGATATTTGGTTGCCGAATGGAAGACGATGTCGGCGCCGAGCGCCAGCGGCCGGGTGAGCACCGGGCTCGCCGCCGTCGAGTCGACCGCCAATATCGCACCCGACTGATGCGCGATCTCGGCCGCCCGAGCGATGTCGATGATGCCGAGCGTCGGGTTGATCGGGGTCTCGATCCACACAATGTCGGTGCGCCCCCGCGCCACCGCGCCGCGCAGCCCGTCCGGGTGCTCGGGATCGAACAGGGTGAGACTGATCCGTCCCTTGCGTTCGAGCTCCTGCAGCCAGTGCCTCGTGCCGTAATACATCACCTGCGGCGCCGCCACATGGCCGCCCTGCGGCACCGTCTCGAGCAGCGTCGCGATCGCCGCCATGCCGGACGAGAACAGCCGGGCGTCGGCCGCCTCTTCGAGCGCCGTGATCACCTGCTCCGCCAGCCTCAGCGTCGGCGTGCCGTTGCGTCCGTAATTCTGGGCGGGATCGCGCAGCCGATAGTCGCTGTCCCGCGCATAGGTGACCGCTGGCTGCAGCGGCGGGACGGCCGCGCCGGTGGCGGGATCGGCGCCGAACAGCGCATGCGCGGCCAGCGTCTCCGGGGCGAGCTTCGCCTCAGACATGCTGGCCGCCATTGATGTGGAGCTCGGCACCGCTGACATAGCTCGAGGCATCGGTGCACAGGAAGTAGATGGCCTTCGCCACCTCCTCCGGCTTGCCGAGCCTGAGCAGCGGGATCTGCGGGATGATCTTCTCGGTCCCGGGCGACAGGATCGACGTCTCGATCTCGCCCGGCGAGATGGCATTGACCCTGACGCCGAGCCGGCCGAAATCCTGCGCCATCTCGCGGGTGAGCGCCGCCAGCGCCGCCTTCGAGGTGGAATAGGCGGCACCCGCAAAGGGGTGTACCCGCGAGCCGGCGATCGAGGTGACGTTGACCACCGACCCCTGCGCTTTGGCAAGCTCGCCGAGCAACCCCCGCGCCAGTGCGATCGGGGCGAAGAAATTGATCTGGAACACCAGCTTCCAGTCGTCGATCGTCGTCGCGATCGCGTCGAGCCGTGATCCGCCCGGCCCCTTGGGCGACACCGCCGCATTGTTGACGAGCGCATCGAGCCGGCCGTCCTGGTCCTTGAGCCGCTCGCGCATCTCCTGCACCGCCGACTCGAGCCCCGCCGGATCGGCCAGGTCGACCTGGATGTGATCCTCCGGTCCCGCCTCCCAGGGGCAGTTCTCCGGGAACGGGTGGCGCGAGCAGGTGATGACCCGCCACCCCGCCGACGAGAACCGCTTCACGGTGGCATGGCCGATGCCGCGCGAGGCGCCGGTGAGGATGAGGGTCTTGCGATCCGGCTGCTCGGAGGGCTTCATGGATAGAGCCGCGTCTGCGCCCATCGGGCGGTGGGGGAGGGGCGCTCGAACTTCACCCGGTCATGCAGGCGGAACGGCCGGTCCTGCCAGAACTCGATCGACAGCGGCATGACCCGGAAGCCCGACCAGTATGGCGGCCGCGGGATCTCCCCGATGGCGTACCGCGCCGCATAGGCGGCCACCGCCTTCTCCAGCGCGAAGCGGCTTTCGAGCGGCCGCGATTGCTTGGATGCCCAGGCGCCGATCCGGCTGTCGCGCGGGCGCGAATGGAAATAGGCATCGGATTCGCCATCGCTCACCGGCTCGACCGGCCCCCGCACCCGCACCTGCCGCCGGAGCGACTTCCAGTGGAAGCACAGCGCCG
>JBEVJH010000139.1:0-27006 GCA_040510355.1 Aestuariivirgaceae bacterium | reverse complement strand
CAGCTTCAGAGCTGAAAGAAGGGGGACCTGGCTCGCGACCTTCGGGTCGCGGGCTGTTTCTTTTTAGTAACAGTGCCGCATCTAAGAGCGTGGAAACTTGGCCAGTGGTCAAATAATGATTGCGCCGATTCTTGATGCACGATCTTCGGCGGTCCGACCGCCCAGGTGACCCCGAAGGCCACGATCAACGTCCAGATCTCCTAGGACGACTTCGAGGACTTCGCCGCTGTGGCGAACGTCGCTTACGAGCCCGTCCCGGGCTTCACGATCACGCCTGAAATCATCTACACCGACAACTTCGCCGACGATGACATCGCCGGCTTCGACGAAGAAGACAGCAACAACTGGGCGGGCTTCCTCCGTGCAGCGCAACTTCTAATCAGGGCATCCTGATCGGTCGAAGACCCGGCAAGGCAACTCGCCGGGGCTTTCGTTTTTCAGTCGATTTCACCCAAATTTCCATGGGCGCTGCTACCGCGCGGCATTCACCAGCTGGTCTGCTTGGGCGCTCCTTTCCCCGCGAGTCTGAGCCTCACCGGAACTGATCGATAGTTGAGAACAAGATGATAGCGATTGGTCAATCTTTGCAAGGAGCCGATGGCGATCCAGAAGCAGGCCTTCAAATCTGGCAGGTTGATGGTCGATAGCGCCAGCGTGAAAAATGGACCGCCTGTTCAAGCATGACCGCACAAGGACGAAAAGCAAGGGAGGGTCTGTCGAAGATTACGTAATCTGCAAGGAGGTGGGTTTGGGGAGGGGTGGTGGCCACAATGGTCACCGGCTGCAACGATGCGGCCCGCCGACTATGTGTCTAGTCTCTCGGACAAAGACCCAAAATGGCTGTCCCCACAGTGCGAACAAATCCGTCGGGCCGCTCGAGACTACAAGGAGAGGAAGCTCAATTGGGCGGCGGGTCTGTTGATTGGGCCTTATGTACTCGCGCTCGTTGCGGCTGGCAAAGAGCATCAAAAAACACCGGAAACTATTCGTCCGGGAAATGCACATAAGATGCTCAAGTCTACCTCTGCCGAGAGACCTGCAAATCAATCAGGCAACTTCGAAAGGGATCAAATCAAGCTAGCGTGTGCTCTGCCGCGCAGCATCCACCACCTGATCCGCTTGGTGAATTCGCAATAATCGCAATGGAATGTGACCGTCAAGTTCAGGGCACGGTGCGACAAGCCACTGCCAAGCTAGACGAGGATGGCCAAACGACTGGAGCACTTGCTTCAATCCGTCCACAGGCCTTCCATCGATAAACTGTGCGAGAGGAAACACGTATTTCCGGCCGCCAGTTCGAAACGACACAACTTCGTTCAATTTCTGCCATCTATGGAGAGTCGAGCGTGCGATTCCAAACTTGCGCTCGAGCTCAGTTGGACCGGCGACAGCGCCCGCCCAGTCATCAAGGCCCACCGAATCAATCATGTCAGTTTGGTCGGATGCCGGGCTGGGTTCATGCTTGGCCATCGGTGCTGCGATCACCCTTGCTCGGATCAGATTTGTGATCTCGTTTGCCACCAGCGACGATCGTTCCTTGAGCGAGAACTGTTGCTGCCTAGTCAGGCCCAAGATGGCGCCCACAGCGGCACCGGCAGCCACACCCGCAATTTCAACGGTAGGCTTGCGAACCCGTTGAGGAAGACCACCTAGAATGATTGAGATTTCCGCGGCGACTGACGTAACGACGCTCGATATCTCGGCATGAGTCAGTCCACGACTTTCCTGATCGCCACGCTCATCACTCACTTTGCCGATCCCCTTTGCGTACGTCGGCGCAAGGCGCCAAAAACGGCCCCCCGAATTTTGCGACGCCAGCGTACCTTCTTCAAGTGGTTCAGCCTGCTTCCACAATCAAAGATAGCATTAATATGGAAATGACAGTCTTAAGTTGCATCTTGGCAAAACAAGCTTTTCTCAATCCGTGACGTGCTTCTGGGCCTGAGAAGGGAGAATGAAGGGAAGGGCGAGGTTGGTGGATTGGGACATGGCTGCGGCTCCTGCATCGTCGACCGCGCCCATTATCCGCCGCCCCGCAAGGGTGTGGATAAGATTTTCTGGACGCGCGATGCCGGAGCGTCGCGAGACGGGTAATCAGTTGGCGGGAAGCTCCGAGGTCGTGTCCACGAGGTCCGCCGCATGCGCCGCTGCATCATGGCGGAAGTTGATGATGCTGACCGGGATGCTGGCCAGGTAGCTGACCGTGAACAGCACCAGGAACTGCCGCGGAAACAGGAAGACCAGCACGCAGAGCACGGCTGCCGCGAGAAGCATCGCGGCCCGCGCGCGGCGCCCGCGGCCGAGGCTGAGCCCCTTGCCGGAGAAGGTCGGGATGGTCGACACCATGAGCGCCGCGATCATCGCGGTATAGAGCGCGACCATGTAGAGCGTGGTCGGAGTCGGGTTCGCCACCGAGACCGGAAGCAGCACCGCAAGCGCCGCGCTGGGCGTCGGCATGCCGGTGAAATACGCCTTGCGCCACGGCGCATGCACCTCGTCTGCCTTGACGTTGAAGCGGGCGAGTCGCATCGCAGAGGCAAGCGCGAAGGCGGCCAGCGCCAGAAGGGCGACGCCCGGCATGACGCCGCCGCTCCAGAAATAGAGCAGCACGATCGGCGCGACGCCGAAGCTGAGAAAATCGGCGAGGCTGTCGAACTCGGCGCCGAATCGGCTGGAGACATGGAACCGCCTGGCCAACCGGCCGTCGAGGCCGTCGAGGATGGCAGACGCCACGATGGCGCCGAGCGCGAGGTCCAGATGCCCTTCGATGGCGAAGCGGATCGAGATCAGGCCGCAGCACAGCGCCAGCGCGGTCACAGCGTTGGGGAGCGACTTGACCGCGATGTTGGGCGTTCCGCCTTGCTTCGGCGCGTATGGGCTACTCATGACCGTTCCCTTCCACGACGTTTCGCGTTGGCGATCGGCATTCCTCCCAGCTGACCGCTGCGAACTCGCTTTGCATTGAGCGGCCGGTCGCCTTTGCGGTCAACTCACCGCCGCAGGATCACAAAGGAGGCGAAAGCCCCCTCCCGCTCAGCCGTGGAGTGAGGGCGGCTACGCCTTTTGGCGATCTCGACGCGGCTCGGCCTACCGCCGCGCGGCGTTACTTTCGGCCTCTGCGATTGCCAGCCGGACGCGTCGCGCTCCCGGCGGCCGATGCGCCAAGGGGGCGTCTCCCTTGGGATGCGCGACGCCTCGCTTCCCCTACGCCTATCGGCGGTCCCCCAAAGTGCCCACTTTCCAAGCCTCTTAGCCGGCAATAGAGAATTCGTCGCTTAGCCGGCAATGGAAGAGCCGCTCGATTGTTGTGGGGGAGGCCATGAAGAGAGCGACGGTCGTTGCAGTCAAATGCGCGCTTCTGATCGCATTGTTGGTCCTCACCAACTACGGTCTCGGCACGCGTCTCAACGTCATTCTCGAGGGCAGGAAGTATGTTGTCCTCGCGGTGATGGCCGCCATCTGGGGGCTCTCCGTCCTGGCGGTGCTGGCTGCCGCCTTTCATCCGAGATGGCCGGTCAGATTGGCTTGGGCGATCCCCATCGCGCTTTCCAGCGCCTTTGCCTACGGCTACTTCGCCGCCCAAGGCGCCGAGTTCTTCGTGTTCGACCTGATGAACTTCTGGACCAGCCGCCACGAAATGGGCCGGGCGTCCGAGTTCTTCGCCGGGGCGTTCCACGCGGCGATCGCCCTCTTCTTCCTTGGTGTCGTCGCCATCGCCATGCGTCCGGCGCTGCCGCGACGCGTCCCCGCCGTGATCCAGGCGGCCATGGCCGTGCTGCCGGTGTTGCCGGTCGCGCTGATCGCAGCGATCGTCGTCCACAAGAGCGGGGCCGGCTCGGAGGGCATGCCAAAGCAGTTCTCGCCGCTCTCGCTCGCCGCGATTGCAGCCTACAAGCTTCAGGGCGGTGCGCTCGGCGAGCGGGAGAAGGTCGCGATCGCCCCCGCCGCGCCGCTCTCGCGCGCCATCGTCATGCTTGTCGACGAAAGCGTGCGCAGCGACTTCGTCAGCCTCGAGCCGGGCAACCCCTTCACCCCCAAGCTCGCCGACGCTCGCGACCGCTGGGTCGATTTCGGCCCGTCGGTATCGAGCAGCAATTGCTCGGCATTCTCCAACGCCCTGCTGCGCTTCATGGTCGATCGGCGCAACCTCGTCCATTCCGTGCACACCAGCCCAACCGTCTGGCAATACGCCAAGGCGGCCGGATTCCGCACCGTCTTCATCGACGGCCAGGCCGGGGAGTTCCGCGGTGCCGGCAGGCTGCAGAACTACATGACCCCCGCCGAATTGTTGACAATCGACAATTTCTATCAGATCGGCAGTGAAGTTCCGTCGCATTCCCGCGACGACGAGGTGATGAAGATCGTGCTTGCCGAAATCGCCGTCGGCGACCGGGTCTTCATCTACGCCGACAAGAATGGCGCCCATTTCCCCTATGCGATGGGCTCGCCGCAGCCGGACGGGGCGGTGCAGGCCGCTGCGCCGGCCGGCAGCGAACTCGCCATAAAGCAATATGGCGACGCCATCCGCTGGTCGACGGACCGGACCCTCGCGCAGTTCTCGAGCGAGGCCGACTGGCAGGGCACCACCGTCATCTACACGTCCGACCACGGCCAGAACCTCACTCCGGGCCACCTGACGCATTGCAGCACCTACACCAACATCGACGGCCGGGAGGCCATGGTTCCGCTGCTCGTCGCCTCGGGAGACGGCGCCCTCCAGCACCGCTTTGCCGAGGTTGCCGGCCGGCATTTCGGCAACGGAACCCATTTCGCCATCGCCCCGGCGCTGCTCGAGCTGATGGGCTACAAGCCCGACGACATTGCAGCCCGTTATGAAGGCTCGCTGCTCACCGACCTGTCATGGCAGCCGCAATTCGTGACGGACGACATCCTGGGGCTGTTCTCGGACCAGCCCGCCTGGCACACGGTCGACCCCGTCCTGATGGCGCGGAAATAGCCTCGGCAGCCGGGCGGCCGGCTAGTACTTCCGGCCACCCTCTATCCTTTTTCGCAATGCGAGAGACCGGCGGGGGCAATTGCGAAGAGGGGCGTTTCGCGAGAATCTCGCAAGCCCGAAAACGCCATCTGGAAAGCTAGAAATGCCGACTGTCGACGTGCTCATCCCTGTCTACAATGCTGCCGCCTACCTGGCGCAGGCGGTCGCCAGCGTGCTCGACCAGGATGTCGACGGCCTCCGGATCGTCCTGATCGACAATGCCTCCACCGACGGCAGTGCCGAGCTGGGGGCGGCGATGGCCGCCGCGGACCGGCGGATCGAGGTGGTTCGGCACCCGGAGAATCTCGGGGCGCAGGCCTCGTTCAACGAGGCGATCGACCTGGCCCGCGGCGACTACATGATGATCCTGTGCGCCGACGATTTCCTGACCCCTGGTGCGCTCGGCCTCGCCGTGGCTGCCCTGGAGACGTCGCCGCGCGCCACCTTCGCGATCGGCGCCGACCTGGTGCAGATCGAGGGGCAGCGTCCGCTTCGTCAGCCCGAGCCGCCGGCCGGCTGGCGCGTCGTGGCGGGCCATGATTTCATCGAGGAGGCCTGCCGGTCCACGGGCACCAGCCTGGCGCTTGGAGCCGTGCTGGCGAGGACATCCGTCCAGAAGCGCATCGGCCACTATCGCCCCGAAATCCCTTACACCGACGATCTCGACATGGCGCTCCGTATGGCCGTCGAGGGCGACGTGGTTGCTTTCGATGCGGCCCTCGGCATCCGCCGCGAGCATGCCGCCCAGCAATCGGCGACGCGGTTCTCCAGCGAGGTCGCCCGTCTCGAGCAGCGCTTCGCCGCATTCGACGGCTTCTTTTCCAGGGAGGGCAGCGTGCTGCCCGACGCCCGGCGCCTGCGGACCCTTGCACGGCGGCGGCTGGCCGTGATCGCCTATCGCGATGCCGTAAAGCGCATGCTGAGGGGTTCGGCGCGCACCGCGGCGGCAATGGCTGCCTACGCCTTCAAGCTGAGCCCTTCGGCGCTTCTCAGCGTGCCGGTCCCGCGCCGGCCGCGGCCGCTCTGATCTAGCTCAGGGAAAATCCTTTCAGGCCGCGTCTTCGGGTGCGGGCAGGCGGCTTCCCACGGAAGGCGCCTCGCCCGCCGGCGAGCCGAGCTGATGCTCGAAGAGGGCGCTCACCAGGATCCGATCCTGCGCCGCGATCCTGCGAGCCATCTCGTCATTGGACTGTTCGAGCCGCAGACGGATCTCGTCCCGCTCGGCGACGAGGCGGCGGAACTGCTCGTCGAGCAGCGCGACGTCCAGCGTCTCGATATGCTGGCAGTACTCGCCGAGGCCTCGCTCCTCCATGAGAACGTCGTTTTTCTTGGCATAGCCGATGGAGATCGTCGGCACCGCCATCTTGAGCGCGCACAACACGTTGTGAAAGCGCGTCGCCACCACCACGTCCGTGCGGCCCGCTTCCTCCATCAGGGTGGCCAGCGACGAGCAGTCTGCGACCGCGATGCGGCCCTGCGCGTCGCCGTCGAGCCGCCGCCGGAGCAGCGCCACGGCCGTGTTGTCGCCTTCCTCGCCCGTCAGCAGCCGGATCGAGTGCCCCTCCGCCAGGACGCCCTTGGCGAAGCCGCTGAGCTTCTCGATATAGGTCTTGAACTTTTCCTCGCCGGCTCGCCCCGCATTGGTCCAGCCCCGATAGGTCATCACGCCGAGCCCGACCACCAGCTTGGCGGCGCCCCGCGGCGGGGCGACGCGCGGCGACCGCAGGCGGAAGGCCAGGTCGGGAAGGATCGGATCGTCGGAGGTCCGTACGCCGGCTTCGGTCATGAAGATCTTGGAGATCTCGTCCCGATAGGATCGGAAATGCGCCAGCTTGGCGCCGTTCGTCATGAACCAGCGGCTGACCGGATGGCGGATCGGTCCCGCCCCGACGCTGACGAAGGCGACGCGTGCTCCGAGCAACCGGGCCATGAGGCACCACTTGAAGACGTCATAGGGAACGCCGAGGGGCCGCTCCCCGAAATCGTCGAGCACCCCCGTGCCGGGCATGACCAGCAGGTCCGTGGTCCACATCAGCGCGATGCTTGCCGCCATGTCGATGATTTTCGAAGGCACCTTGAACAGGAGCCTGTTCAGGAGCCGAAATCTGGAGCCTTCGTCGGTGATGCGGCTCGGCACGCTCTTGATGCCGAACTTCCGATCGACGGCGGCCGACCCCGGCGAAATGCAGCGAACGCTGGCATCGGGTTGCGCCTTGGCGATGAATTCGATCATCGCCTGCAGCGATCCGTCATTGCCGATATTGCCGACCCCGAACAGGCCGAGCAGCGCAATCCGAGACGGCTGCCGAGATTTGCTACGCATGTCGTCGTCCCTGAGGGGTACCGCCGGTGGGGATCACGAGACATGCCCTTGAACCACGCGACCTCCGGCAGGTCGGCAATCTAGAAGAACGGCGACGCGGCGCGCAATCTTATCTGCCTTACGCCTTCAGGTGGACGATCCCCCGTTTTGCTCAACCGGCCAGGCGCCTGTTTCCCCCACACGGGGCGGTCTCAGTCATCGGAATGTCACATAGAAATCAAATTCCCAAAACCTTGCCAATCCCGGAAAATTGATCCCGCCCGTTCGGCCAGAATGGTCAGCCTCTCCTTGAGGTGGCGGCTTGTGGCATGACATTGGTGACGCTTGTCGCGCTGGCCCGTCTGCCGGCGCTCCGGTTGCGCACCGGCGCTGCTTTGAAGGCTCACCATGCTCGCACGGCTCACCCATCTCGACCGGCTGGAAGCCGAGGCGATCCATATCTTCCGCGAGGTGGCGGCGACGTTCCAGAAGCCGGTCATGCTCTATTCCGTCGGCAAGGACTCCTCGGTTCTGCTGCATCTCGCGATGAAGGCCTTCTATCCGGCCAAGCCGCCCTTTCCGTTCCTGCATGTCGACACCACCTGGAAGTTCCGGGAGATGATCGCCTTCCGCGACGAGATGGCGACCCGCCACGGCTTCGACCTTCTCGTCCACGTCAACGAGGAGGGCGTGCGGCAGGGGATCAATCCCTTCGACCACGGCTCCAGCACCCATACCCATGTCATGAAGACGCTGGCCCTCAGGCAGGCGCTCGACAGCCATGGTTTCGATGCCGCCTTCGGCGGCGCCCGCCGCGACGAGGAGAAGTCGCGCGCCAAGGAGCGTATCTTCTCCTTCCGCAACGGCAGCCATGCCTGGGACCCCAAGAACCAGCGCCCGGAGATGTGGAGGATCTTCAACACCCGCGTGTCGCCCGGCGAGTCGATCCGCGTCTTCCCGCTGTCCAATTGGACCGAGCTCGATATCTGGCAATACATCCTCCAGGAGGATATTCCGATCGTCCCGCTCTATTTCGCCCGGCCCCGCCCGGTCGTCGAGCGCGACGGCATGTTGATCCTCAAGGACGACGACCGCATGGTGCTGAACGAGGGCGAGCGCGTCGAGGAGAAGCTGGTGCGTTTCCGCACCTTGGGCTGCTATCCGCTCACCGGAGCCATCGAATCCTCGGCCGCCGACCTCGAATCGATCGTCGCCGAGATGCTGACGGCCCGCACCTCCGAGCGCCAGGGACGGCTGATCGACCAGGACGAGGCCGGCTCGATGGAAAAAAAGAAGCGGGAAGGCTATTTCTGACATGCAGCACGTGAAGTCCGGGGAGCTCGCCGGCGCCGGCGACATTCGCGGCTATCTGGCCGCCCAGGGCGAGAAGTCGCTCCTGCGCTTCCTCACCTGCGGCTCGGTCGACGACGGCAAGTCGACGCTGATCGGCCGCCTGCTCTACGACACCAAGCTCATCTTCGAGGACCAGCTGGCGGCGCTGGAGCGCGATTCGGCCCGCCATGGCACCAACGGGGCCGACATCGACTTCGCGCTGCTGGTCGACGGCCTGGAGGCCGAGCGGGAGCAGGGCATCACCATCGACGTCGCCTACCGCTTCTTCGCCACGCCGAAGCGCAAGTTCGTCGTCGCCGACACGCCCGGCCACGAACAGTACACCCGCAACATGGCGACCGGCGCCTCGACGGCAGACCTTGCCGTGGTGCTGGTCGACGCCCGCCAGGGCATACTGCGCCAGACCCGCCGCCACTCCGTCATCGCCTCGCTGCTCGGCATCCGTCACATCGTGCTGGCGGTGAACAAGTTCGACCTCGTCGGCTACGACCGCGACGCCTTCGATGCGATCGTCGCCGACTACACGGCCTTCGCGGCCGATCTCGGCTTCCGCACCGTCGTTGCCATCCCGATTGCGGCGCGTTTCGGCGACAATGTCACCCGCCGCTCCGACAGCACCCCCTGGTACGAGGGGCCGACATTGCTCGAACATCTGGAGACAGTCGACGTCGACGCCGCGGGCGAGGACCGGCCGTTTCGCTTCCCGGTTCAATATGTGAACCGCCCGAACCTGGATTTCCGCGGCTTCGCCGGCACCGTCGCCTCCGGCTCGATCGCCCGCGGAGACGACGTCGTCGTCGCCAAGTCCGGCAAGCTGTCGCGGGTCCGGCGCATCGTCGCCCAGGGCGGCGATCTGCAGCGCGCCGTCGAGGGGCAAGCCGTCACGCTCGTGCTCGAGGACGAGGTGGAGCTTTCTCGCGGCAACATGCTGGTCTCGCCCTACGCCCGCCCGCATGTCGCCGACCAGCTCGCCGCCAACCTCGTCTGGTTCGACGAGGCGCCGCTGCTGCCCGGCAGGGCCCACCTCTTGCGAACCGAGACGGACCAGGCTGCGGCGACCGTCACCGACCTGCAATACCGCTTGAACGTCAACGACTTCGCCGAGGAGGCCGCGACCACGCTCGCAATGAACGAGGTGGGCGTCGCCAGTCTGTCGCTGCAGGCGCCCATCGCCTTCGACGGCTTCGCCGACAACCGCGCCACCGGGGCCTTCATCCTGATCGACCGGCTGACCAACCGGACGGTCGCTGCCGGGATGATCCGCCACCCGCTGCGCCGGGCCGCCAACGTCCACTGGCAGGCCCTCGACGTCGACCGCGAGGCGCGCGCCGCCGCCAAGCATCAGAAGCCTGCGGTGCTGTGGTTTACCGGCCTCTCCGGCTCCGGCAAGTCGACGCTCGCCAACCTGCTCGACAAGAAGCTGCACGCCGCCGGCCATCACACCTTCCTGCTCGACGGGGACAATGTCCGCCACGGCCTCAACCGGGACCTGGGCTTCAGCGATGCCGACCGTGTCGAGAACATCCGCCGCGTCGCCGAGGTGGCCAGGCTGATGGCCGACGCCGGCCTGATCGTGCTGGTCTCGTTCATCTCGCCCTTCCGCGCCGAGCGGCAGGTGGCGCGCGAGCGCATGGAGGAGGGCGAGTTCGTCGAGATTTTCGTCGACACGCCGTTGGAGGAATGCGCGCGTCGCGACCCCAAGGGCCTCTATGCCAAGGCCTTCGCCGGGGAGATCGGCAACTTCACCGGCGTCTCGTCGCCATACGAGGCCCCGGAAAAGCCCGAAATCCATCTCAAGACGATAGGTGCCTCGCCCGAAGAGCTGGTCGAGGTGCTGGAGGCATGGCTCCGTGAGCGCGAAAGTGGCGATCAGCAATACGACGGCGGCGGCGGCATCTGACGATGCCGCGGTCCTCGCCGTCTTCGAGGCCTTGTCTCTCGCTGCCGGCCGTGTCGTCATGGACGTGTTCCGGGCCGGCGCCACGGTCAGCCACAAGCTCGACCGGTCGCCGGTCACCGAGGCCGACCGGGCGGCCGAGCGGCTGATCCTCTCCGGCCTGCGCGAAGCCTTCCCCGCGCTTGCCTGCGTGGCCGAGGAGGAGTGCGGCGCCGGCCTGGTGCCGCCCACACTCGGCGACGCCTTCCTGCTGGTCGATCCTCTCGACGGCACCCGCGAATTCGTCAGCGGCTGCGCCGATTTCACCGTCAACATCGCGCTGGTGCGCGACGGCTGGCCAGCCGTCGGCGCCGTCTTCGCCCCGGTCGCCCGCCGCCTCTATCTGGGCCGCACCGGCTTTGCCGAGCGGGTGGAGGTCGACGAGGGTTTCACGGCCGGCCGCCGTCGGCCGATCGCGGTCCGCCAGCCCTCCGAGCCGCTCGCCATCGTGGCGAGCCGCTCGCACCGCACCCCGGAGACCGATTCCTTCCTGCTGGGCTTCGGCACGGCCGAGATCGTCTCCGTCGGCTCGTCGCTCAAATTCTGCATGATCGCGGCAGGCGAAGCCGACCTTTACCCGCGCTTCGGCCCGACCATGGAATGGGACACCGCCGCGGGCGATGCCGTCCTGCGCGCCGCCGGCGGCACCACCCAGACCCTCGATGGTGCTCCGCTCGTCTATGGCAAGCGCGGCGAGCCGGGACGCCTCGACTTCGCCAATCCTGATTTCATCGCCCGCGGCGCCGCCTGAAAGCCTACTCCGCCGCCGCTGTCGCCCCCGCCTGGCCTTCGAGGAAGGTGCGGATGGCCTTGATCACCCGGTCCTGGTCGGCGATCGACAGATAGGGGTGCATGGGCAGGCAGAGGATCTGCCGCGGCAGCGCTTCCGACACCGGCAGCCCGCCGGGCGTCCGCGGAAAGCGTTCATAGGCCTTCTGCAGGTGCAGCGGCTTGACGTAGTAGATCACGCTGGGAATGCCTTCGGCCGCCAGATGCGCCTTGAGCCCGTCGCGATGGCTCGTCTCGATGGCGTATTGGGCGTAGGCCGAGCGGTTCGCGCTGGCGACGGTCGCGATCTTCACGAGGTCGCCCAGTCTTTCCCCGTAGCGCCGGGCCACCGCCTGGCGGGCGACCATCTCCTCCTCGAGGATGGCCAGCTTCTCGATCAGGATCGCCGCCTGCAGCGTGTCGAGCCGCGAATTCACCCCGACATGGATGTTGTCGTACTGGGTCTCGCCCTTGCCGTGGAACGCGTAGGAGCGCAGCAGTGCCGCCAGCTCAGCGTCGTCGGTCAGCATGGCGCCGCCATCGCCATAGCAGCCGAGCGGCTTGGCCGGATAGAAGCTGGTGCCGGCGACGTGCCCGAAGCTGCCGCACATGCGCTCGGCCGCCTTGCCGCCGATCGACTGGGCGGCATCCTCGATGACCAGCAGGCCGTCGCGGCGCGCGATCGCGTCTATCGCCGTGTAGTCGGCCGCCTGGCCGAACAGATCGACCGGGATGATGGCGCGCGGTTTGAGCCGCCCCTCGGCCTTGACCATCGCGATCGCCGCCTCGAGGCTCTGGACGTCGATGTTGTAGGTGTCGGCGTCGACGTCCACGAAGATTGGTTCCGCCTTTGCCAGCGCCACCACCTCGGCTGTCGCGGCGAAGGTGAAGGACGGCACGAACACCGCGTCGCCCGGTCCGATGCCGTGGGCGTAGAGCGGCAGCAGCAGCGCATCGGTGCCGTTGGCGCAGGCCACCACGTGCCCCACCCCGACATAGTCGGCGAGCTTCTTTTCGAACTCGGCCACCTGCGGCCCGAGAATGTACTGTCCGCCCGAGACTGCCTGGTCGATCGCCTTCTTCAGGCGCTCTCCGAGCCGCTCGCGCTGCGCGCTGAGGTCGATGAACTGCATGGTCCTTTCCCGGTTTCCGGGCTGCTGGATAGCAAACGCCGCTCGGATGGGGAAGGGCGGTCTACTCCAGCTCGTCGCGCCAAGGCGGGTTGGCGCCCGCCCGCGAGACGGTCACCGCGGCGGCCTTGACGCCGAAGGCCAGCGCGGCGGCGATCGTCTCTTCCGGCAGGTCGGCCAGCGCGGCCTTGCTGAGCGCCCCGCTCTCGTGCAGGGATGCCAGCAGCCCGGCGTTGAACGTGTCGCCGGCCCCCACCGTGTCGACCACCATGACCGTGCGTGCCTCGGCCGTCACCGTGCCGCGCTTGGTGTAGGCGACGGCGCCGCGCGCGCCGCGCGTCATGACGATCATCTTGGGTCCCGCGTCCAGCCAGCGCGCGATCACCTCCTCGGCGGTTCCCGCCTCGCCGAACCAGCCCAGATCCTCGTCCGAGAGCTTGACGATGTCGGCCATCGCCATCATCCGCCGGATGCGCTCGCGATGCTTGGCGCGGTCGGGGATGAAGCCCGGCCTTATGTTGGGGTCGAGCATGGTCACCCGGCGCTCGTGCTCGCGTAGCATCAGCGCCTCGTAGGTCGACCCGCACGGCTCGGGGATCAGGCTGATGGCGCCGAACAGCATGGCGTCGACCGCGGCCGGCAAGGCAGGCAGGTCGGCCTCGGTCAGCATGCGGCCGGCGGTGTTCTCGTCGTAGAAAGTGTAGGTGGCGTGGCCGTCGACCAGCCGCACGAAGGCCAGCGTGGTGGGGCGCTCGGAGATCGCCGCCAGCTCGGCGCTGACATGGCTGGCCGCCAGCACGTCGCGCAGTTGCTGGCCGAACAGGTCGGACGACAGGCCGGAGAAGAAGCCGACCGGCACCCGGAGCCGGCCGAGCGCGATCGCCGTGTTGAACACCGCGCCGCCGGCATAGGGCGCAAACGCCGGCTCGCCGGCGCGGCTTTCGCGCGGCAGCATGTCGATCAGCGCCTCGCCGCAACACAGGATCATCGCTTGCTCCTTGCCGTTCCGCCGCTCCGCCTCGCCGCCGCCGCCGCCATTCAGCGCCCCTTGGAGAGCGTGTTGGTGCCGGTCAGGAAGCGTTCCGAGAGCGGCAGGCTGGCGCCGCCCAGCGCCCGCGCGTGGATGCCCACGGTCCCCTCGCGCACTGCCGGCACGGTCAGCCCCTCGATGTCGATGCGGCCGATTGCGGCCCGCGTTTCCTCGACCAGCGCGGCGCGCACCGCCGCCGGCATCCAGCCGTCGATGATCGCCGCCTCGAAGTCGATGACCGCCGAAGCGGCGACGATGCAGTAGCCGAGCGCCGCGCCCGCCGAGGCGATCCAGCGGTCGAGCGCCGGGCCGAGATCGCCCCAGTCCTCCGGCGCATTCCACAGTCGGCTCGCGTCGCGACCCTGCGCTAGCAGTGCCTGCTCGAGGATGGCCACCGAGGCGACGTCGATCAGCTGCGTCGGCTGCCCGTCGCCGCCCGGCACCGGCATCGAGCCCAGCGCCCCGGCATTGCCGGAGGGGCCGCTGTAGAGGCTGCCGTTGAGCACGATGCCGCCTCCCGCGAAAGCGCCGATGTAGAAATAGATGAAGTCGCGCAGCCCCCCGGTCTGGCCGAACACCAGCTCGGCGCCGCATGCCGAGGTCGCGTCGTTCTGCAGGTAGACGGGAAAGCTGCACTCGGCCTGGATCTCCGCCCTTATGTCCAGCGAGCGCCAGGCCTCCATGACCGTGCGCGGCGCGCCGGCCGTGTCGGCCCAGTTCCACAGCTCGTACGGCATGGCGATGCCCAGCCCGGCGATCCGCTTGTCCTGCTCTGGCGAAAGCGCGCTGCGGATCCTGGCGATGCTGTCGCGCAGGAACTCGACCGTGTCCTGCGGCGCCGGGTAGCGATAGGACATCTGCAGCGATGCCCTGACGCTGCCGAGAAAGTCGATGAGCACCAGCTCGGCGCTGCGGCGGCCGATCTTGAGGCCGAGGAAATAGGCGCCGTCTGGGTTGAGCGCCATCGGGATCGACGGCTGGCCGACCTTGCCGCGCACCGGCTCCTGCCTCAGCAGCAGGCCTTCCTCCTCCAGTTCGCGCATGATGACGGAGACCGTCTGAGCCGACAGCCCTGTAATGCGCGCGATCTCGGTCTTGGCAAGGCTGCCGTGCTGGCGCACCAGCGACAGCACGAGCCGCTCATTGCTGTCGCGCATCCCGCTCTGGTTGGTGCCGCGCCGAAAGCGGCCCTCCGCCGGGTCGGCGGAACGCGCTGAGAGATTGCCGCTCTCCACCGGACGTCTCCGTTCCCGAAGCCTGATTTTGCGCGCCACAATGCCGCCTCCGGGGTAGCGCTGTCAATATTAAATAAGAGTGATTTAATAATTGACAGCCTTCCTTTTTTGGTGTCTTGTGACGGTGCTGCGACCCGAAGAGGGGTCGGCGAAAGCAATCCACCGGGAGGAATATCGTGACCAGATCCGCTTTTCTGAAATCCTGCGTCTTCGCGGCCGCGGCCGCCGCCTTGTCGGCCTTCGCGGCGCCTGCCTCGGCCCAGGATGTCGGCGCCTGCCTGATCACCAAGACCGACACCAACCCCTTCTTCGTCAAGATGAAGGAGGGCGCGACCGCCAAGGCCAAGGAGCTCGGCGTCAACCTCAAGGCCTATGCCGGCAAGATCGACGGCGACAATGAGAGCCAGGTGGCGGCGATCGAGTCCTGCATCGCCGACGGCGCCAAGGGCATCCTGCTGGTGCCGTCCGATTCCAAGGCGATCGTCGACTCCGTCAAGAAGGCGCGCGACGCCGGCATCCTGGTGATCGCGCTCGACACGCCGCTGGAGCCGATCGACGCGGCCGATTCCACCTTCGCCACCGACAATTTCAAGGCCGGCCAGCTGATCGGCTCGTGGGCGGCCGCCACCTTGGGCGATAAGGCCAAGGACGCCAAGATCGCCTATATGGACCTCAATCCCAGCCAGCCGACCGTCGACGTTCTTCGCGACCAGGGCTTCATGAAGGGCTTCGGCATCGACACCAAGGACGTCAACAAGATCGGCGACGAGGACGATCCGCGCAACGTCTGCCACGATGTCACCAACGGCAATGAGGAAGGTGGCCGCAAGGCGATGGAGAACTGCCTGCAGAAGGACCCGGGCATCAACGTCGTCTATACGATCAACGAGCCCTCGGCAGCCGGCGCCTATGAGGCGCTGAAGGCGGTCGGCATGGAGAGCAACGTCCTGATCGTCTCGGTCGACGGCGGCTGCCCGGGCGTCAAGAACGTCACCGAGGGGGTCATCGGCGCCACCTCCCAGCAAGACCCGCTGCTGATGGCCTCGATGGGCATCGAGGCGATCAAGAAGTTCGCTGATTCCGGCGAGAAGCCGGCTCCGACCGAAGGCAAGGCATTCTTCGACACCGGAGCCGTCCTGGTGACCGACAAGCCCGCTGCCGGCGTCGAATCGATCGACACCAAGGCCGGCATGGACAAGTGCTGGGGCTGATTTGACGGGTTGACCTAAGGTCAATAGTCTCAACCTGGGGTGAGAGCGGCCTCCCGGCCGCTCTCGACAAAACACGGAAAAAACCCCGCGGGGAGGAGTGAGCCATGAGCGATGCCTCGGCAAGCGGCCGCGCACAGCCGCAGGAATTCGAGAAGGTTCTCTCGGCCAGCGACACCTCGGTCGCCAGCTTCGACAGCCATCACAAAACGCCGCTGGAGAAGGCGCAGCATTTCCTGCACTCCAATCCCGCAGCTGTACCTCTGATCGTCTTGGTGCTGTCGATCGCCGTGTTCGGCGCGCTGATCGGCGGCAAGTTCTTCTCCGCCTTCTCCATGACGCTGATCCTGCAGCAAGTGGCGGTCGTCGGCATTGTCGGCGCGGCGCAGACGCTGGTCATCCTGACCGCCGGCATCGACCTGTCCGTCGGCGCCATTATGGTGCTGTCATCGGTGGTGATGGGCCAGTTCACCTTCCGCTACGGCCTGCCGGCACCCATCGCGATCCTGTGCGGCTTTGCCGTCGGCGCTCTCTGTGGCTGGGTCAACGGCGTCCTCATCGCCCATATGAAGCTGCCGCCCTTCATCGTCACGCTCGGCACCTGGCAGATCATCCTGGCCGCCAATTTCCTCTATTCGGCCAACGAGACCATCCGCTCGCAGGATATTGCCGCCCAAGCGCCAATCCTTCAGCTGTTCGGAGCCAATTTCCGCATCGGCAACGCCGTCTTCACCTATGGCGTGGTGGCCATGGTGCTGCTCGTCGCGGTGCTGTGGTACATCCTCAATCACACGGCCTGGGGCCGCCACGTCTACGCCGTCGGCGACGATCCCGAGGCCGCCCAGCTCTCCGGCGTCGGCGTCAAGCGGATGCTGGTTTCCGTCTACACCATCTCGGGCCTGATCTGCGCGTTGGCCGGCTGGGTGCTCATCGGCCGTCTCGGCTCGGTGTCGCCGACCTCCGGCCAGTTCGCCAACATCGAGTCGATCACCGCGGTGGTGATCGGCGGCATCTCGCTGTTCGGCGGCCGCGGATCGATCCTCGGCATGATCTTCGGCGCCCTCATCGTCGGCGTCTTCTCGCTCGGGCTGCGGTTGATCGGCACCGATCCGCAATGGACCTACCTGCTGATCGGCATGCTGATCATCATCGCGGTGGCCGTCGACCAATGGATCAGGAAGGTAGCAGGCTGATGACCCAGGACCCCATCCTCACCGCCCGTGGCCTGATCAAGCGCTACGGCCGCGTCACCGCCCTCGACAATGCCGATTTCGACCTCTACCCGGGCGAGATCCTGGCGGTGATCGGCGACAACGGTGCCGGCAAGTCGTCGCTCATCAAGGCGATCTCCGGCGCCATCCACCCGGACGAAGGCGAGGTCAGGCTGGAAGGCAATGTGATCGCCTTCAAGTCGCCGATGGAGGCGCGCGACGCCGGCATCGAGACGGTCTATCAGAATCTGGCACTGTCGCCGGCCCTGTCGATCGCCGACAACATGTTCCTCGGCCGCGAGATCAGGCGGCCGGGCTTCATGGGAGACTGGCTGCGCATGCTCGACCGACCGGCCATGGAGAAGCGCGCCCGCGCCAAGCTGACCGAGCTCGGCCTGATGACCATCCAGAACATCGGCCAGGCGGTGGAGACCTTGTCCGGCGGCCAGCGCCAGGGCGTCGCCGTGGCGCGCGCCGCCGCCTTCGGCTCCAAAGTCATCATCATGGACGAGCCGACGGCGGCGCTGGGCGTCAAGGAGTCGCGCCGCGTTCTGGAGCTGATCCTCGACGTCAAGAAGCGCGGCGTGCCGATCGTGCTCATCTCGCACAACATGCCGCACGTCTTCGAGGTGGCCGACCGCATCCACATCCATCGGCTCGGCCGACGGCTCACCGTCATCGACCCCAAGGAGCATTCCATGTCCGACGCGGTCGCCTTCATGACCGGGGCCAAGAAACCGCCCGAGCAGGCGCTGGCCGCATAGTCAACGCGGTCACTCCTCGCGAAATGCCCTTTGGACCTGATCCGAGAGCGGCCTGATCAGATAGGAGAGCATGGTGCGGTTGGCGGTCGGGAAAAACAGCTCGGCCGGCATGCCGGGGATCAAATGCATTTCTTTGAGCTGAGGTGTGACCTGTCATTCACCTCTTTGGGATCCGCGACGAGCTTTTCCGCCTGGCGCAGATCAAGCAACGCGCGCAACTGCTCGGCCGATATGGGCGAACTCATCGGAAAGCTCCATCAAGCATGCGACCTGGGCGGGACATTTCGGTAGCAGACCGACCAAATCCTCGCCTTCAAGTTGTTTCTGGTGGCAAGAATCTCCCCAGGATTGTGTAGCGCGCGACGATCCCCGCACCACCCGCATGGGCATTCGCAAGGCTGTCTAAGGTCGAGGGCGACAAGCACCCGTCCGATCGGCTACGTCCTGTTTGCAGAAGGATTCCGGAAAGGCTGCGGCCGTTTTGCGTTTCCAAACCGCCGGCGTAACCGCTAGGGTCGCAGCAGATTGCACCCCCGACCCGCAAGAAAGCCGCCCGCGGTGGGCCGGAAACAGACAGGGCTGACTGAATGAATGGGACTGTGACTGCCGCGATGCTGAAGCCGATCCTGCATGAATCCGACCCCGAGACCCTGGCCAAGGAGATCCTCCAGAGCCTCACCTACCGGCTCGGCAAGGACGCATCCGTGGCCACCGAGCACGACTGGCTGACTGCCTCCATCAAGGTCGTGCGCGACCGCATCATCGAGCGCTGGATCGCCTCCACGAAGGAGGCCTACGACCAGCAGGAGAAGCGCGTCTACTACCTGTCGCGGGAGTTCCTCATCGGCCGCCTGATGCGCGATGCCTTCTCCAACATCGGCCTCCTCGACAAGATGCGCGAGGCCCTGGCCTCGCTCGGCGTCGACCTCGACGTCATCGCCCGGCTGGAGCCCGACGCCGCGCTCGGCAATGGCGGCCTCGGCCGGCTCGCCGCCTGCTTCATGGAGAGCATGGCGACCGTCGACGTTCCCGCCCATGGCTATGGCATCCGCTACGTGCACGGCCTGTTCCGCCAGGAGTTCGCCGATGGCTTCCAGGTCGAGCTGCCGGAAACCTGGCTCGACCACGGCAATCCGTGGGAGTTCGAGCGCCGCGAGCGCTCCTTCGAGGTCGGCTTCGGCGGCCAGGTGGAGAGCATCACCTCCAGGGACGGGCGCCTCGAGCGTCACGTCTGGAAGCCGCACGACCGGGTGCTGGCCGTCGCCTACGACACGCCTGTCGTCGGCTGGCGCGGCAGCCGGGTGAACACGCTGCGCCTGTGGTCGGCGATGCCGGTCGATCCGATCCTGCTCGAGGCCTTCAACGCCGGCGACCACATCGGGGCGATGCGCGAGAGCAACCGGGCCGAGGTGCTGACCCAGGTGCTCTATCCGGCCGATTCCCATCTTGCCGGCCAGGAGCTCAGGCTCCGCCAGGAATACTTCTTCTCCGCCGCCTCCTTGCAGGACATCGTGCAGCGGCACCTGAGCCAGTATGGCGAGCTGTTGTCGCTGCCCGACAAGGCCGCCATCCATCTGAACGACACGCATCCGGCGGTGGCCGTGGCCGAGCTGATGCGGCTCCTGATGGACGTGCACGGCATCGACTTCGACACCGCCTGGGACCTCACCCGCCGCACCTTCGCCTACACCAATCACACGCTCTTGCCGGAAGCGCTGGAAAGCTGGCCGGTGCCGCTGTTCGAACGGCTGCTGCCGCGCCACATGCAGATCGTCTACGCCATCAACGCCGAGCTCCTCCTGGAGGCGCGCGGCTCGGGCCGCTTCGACGACGGCCAGATCAGCAACATCTCGCTGATCCACGAAGGCGCCGACCGCCGCGTCCGCATGGGCAACCTGGCCTTCGCCGGCTCGCACTCCATCAACGGCGTCTCGGCCCTCCACACCGAGCTGATGAAACAGACGGTGTTCGCCGACCTGCACCGGCTCTATCCGGACCGCATCAACAACAAGACCAACGGCATCACGCCGCGCCGCTGGCTGATCCAGTGCAATCCCGGCCTGACCGAACTTGCCCGGGAGGCGATCGGCGACGGCTTCCTCGACGACGTCAACCAGCTCGCACGTCTCGACCCGCTGGCCGACGATGCCGCTTTCCGCGAGCGCTTCGCGGCGGTCAAGCGCGCCAACAAGCAGCGGCTGGCGACGCTGATCAACGAGCGGCTGGGCACCCGCCTCGATCCCTCCGCGCTGTTCGACATCCAGATCAAGCGCATCCACGAATACAAGCGCCAACTCCTGAACATCATCGAGGCGGTGGCGCTGTACGACCAGATCCGCTCGCATCCGGAGAAGGAGTGGATGCCGCGCGTCAAGTTCTTCGGCGGCAAGGCGGCGCCGAGCTACAACAACGCCAAGCTGATCATCAAGCTGGCCAACGACGTCGCCCGCATCATCAACCGCGACCCCGCGGTGCGCGGGCTGCTCAAGGTGGTCTTCGTGCCCAACTACAATGTCAGCCTGGCCGAGGTGATGGTGCCTGCGGCCGATCTTTCGGAGCAGATCTCGACGGCCGGCATGGAGGCGTCGGGCACCGGCAACATGAAGTTCGCGCTGAACGGCGCCATCACCATCGGCACGCTGGACGGTGCCAATGTCGAGATCAAGGAAAAGGTCGGCGACGACAACATCGTCATCTTCGGCCTGACCACCGAACAGGTGGCCGAGCGGCGCGCCAACGGCTACCGGCCGCGCGAGGTGATCGAGCGCTCGCCCGAGCTGTCGCAGGCGCTGTCGGCGATCGCTTCGGGCGTGTTCTCGCCCGACCAGCCCGAACGCTACCGGGAGCTGATCGACGGCCTTTACGACCACGACTGGTTCATGGTCGCCGCCGATTTCGACGCCTACGCCGCCGCCCAGCGCGAGGTCGACGCCATCTGGCGCAACAGCCCGGTCTGGACGGCCAAGGCCATTCACAACGTCGCCCGCATGGGCTGGTTCTCCTCCGACCGGACGATCCGCCAATATGCGAGCGAAATCTGGAACGTACCGGTCTGAGTGGGCGTTGAGATTCCGGCCGGACCGGATTGTCGAAACGCAACGGAAGAGCATACTGTCTGGTCAGGGGAGGAAGCCGGATGAAAAGGCCCCAGGCCAGTGTGGCGACCGGGACGCGTGCGGAGCGGCCGTCGCCAAAGGAGGTCGCCGCCATCGTCGCCGGCACCCATGGCGATGCCTTCGGCGTGCTCGGCCTGCATGAGGTCGACAACGGGCTGGTGGCACGCGCCTTCGTGCCGCATGCCGAGTTCCTCGAAGCGCTTACCCTGTCCGGCGAACCCCTCGGCGAGCTGCAGCGTGTCGACGATGCGGGCTTCTTCGAAGGCCGGCTGACGCTGAGCAAGCGCCAGCCGATCCGCTACCGCGCCCGCAATGCCGGCGGCGAATGGACGTTGGCCGATCCCTACAGCTTCGGCCCGGTGCTCGGCCCCATGGACGACTACTACATCGCCGAAGGCTCGCATCTCAGGCTGTTCGACAAGCTCGGCGCGCATCTGATCGAGCACGAGGGCGCCTTCGGCGTCCATTTCGCGGTCTGGGCGCCCAATGCCCGCCGGGTCTCGGTGGTGGGCGACTTCAACGACTGGGACGGCCGCCGCCACCCGATGCGGCTGCGCCAGGACACCGGCATCTGGGAGATCTTCTTGCCCGACATCGGCCAGGGCAGGCCCTACAAGTTCGAGATCATCGGCGCCGATGGCGTGCGCCTGCCCTTGAAGGCGGATCCCTTCGCCTTCCGCTCCGAGCTCCGCCCGGCCACCGCCTCGGTCACCGACGCGCCGCCCGCCCATGAATGGGGCGACGAGGCGCACCGCGCCTTCTGGCGCAGCGCCAATCCCCGCCGCGAGCCGATCTCCATCTACGAGGTGCATGCCGGCTCCTGGCAGCGCCGCGACGACGGCACGTTCCTGTCCTGGGACGAGCTGGCCGACCGCCTGATCCCCTACGTCGCCGAGATGGGCTTCACCCATATCGAGTTCCTGCCCATCACCGAGCACCCCTACGACCCGTCATGGGGCTATCAGACCACCGGCCTCTATGCACCGACCGCCCGCTTCGGCGAGCCGGCCGGCTTCGCGCGTTTCGTCGACGGGGCCCACCGGGCCGGCGTCGGCGTCATCCTCGATTGGGTGCCGGCGCATTTCCCGGTCGACGAGCACGGCCTCGTCCGCTTCGACGGCACGGCGCTCTACGAGCACCAGGACCCGCGCCAGGGCTTCCATCCGGACTGGCACACCGCGATCTACAATTTCGGCCGTCGCGAGGTTGTGTCCTATCTCGTCAACAACGCGCTCTACTGGGCCGAGAAGTACCACCTCGACGGGCTCCGGGTCGATGCGGTGGCCTCGATGCTCTACCTCGACTATTCACGCAAGGACGGCGAGTGGATCCCGAACGAGAAGGGCGGCCGCGAGAACCTCGGCGCGGTCGAGTTCCTGCAGCGCATGAACGTCGAGCTCTACGGCCACCAACCGGGCGTCATCACCATCGCCGAGGAGTCGACCTCCTGGCCGAAGGTGTCGCAGCCCGTCTACGAGGGCGGGCTGGGCTTCGGCTTCAAATGGAACATGGGCTTCATGCACGACACGCTGGAGTACATGGCGCGCGAGCCGGTGCACCGCAGGCATCACCACGACGAGATCACCTTCGGCCTCGTCTATGCCTTCAGCGAGAATTTCGTTCTGCCGCTCTCCCATGACGAGGTCGTGCACGGCAAGGGCACCCTCTTGTCCAAGATGTCCGGCGACGACTGGCTGAAATTCGCGACGCTCCGCGCCTATTACGCCTTCATGTGGGGCTATCCCGGCAAGAAGCTGCTCTTCATGGGCCAGGAGTTCGCCCAACGCAACGAATGGAGCGAAGAGCGCGCGCTCGATTGGGCCGAGCTCGACCATCCGCCGCATCGCGGCGTGGCCAAGCTCGTGCGCGACCTCAACTATCTCTACCGATCGCGCCCGGCGCTGCATGCCCGCGACTGCGAGCCGGAAGGCTTCGAATGGTTGATTGTCGACGATCGACAGAATTCGGTCTTCGCTTGGCTGCGCAAGGCGCCGGATGGCAACCCCATCGCGGTGGTGTCGAACTTCACTCCGGTGCCGCGCGACGACTACCGGCTGCCGCTGCCACTCGCCGGCTCCTGGCGCGAGATCATGAACACCGACGCTGCCGACTATGGCGGTTCGGGCAAGGGCAATGTCGGCCGGGTCGAGGCGCGCGCCAAGGACAAGGGAGGAGGGGCCGAGGCGGTGCTCGTCCTGCCGCCCTTGGCGACCGTCATGCTCGAGCACGTGGTGGAGTAGGACGGCTGTCTGGCGGTCCGCGTTTTGGGAGGTTGAAGATGGAGGCGAAAAGGAACCAGCCGCTGGCGCGCGACGCGATGGCCTATGTTCTGGCGGGCGGGCGCGGTTCGCGCCTGAAGGAGCTGACCGACCGTCGCGCCAAGCCGGCGGTCTATTTCGGCGGCAAGAACCGCATCATCGATTTCGCCTTGTCCAACGCGCTGAACTCCGGCATCCGCCGCATGGGGGTCGCAACCCAGTACAAGGCGCATTCGCTCATCCGCCATTTGCAGCGCGGCTGGAACTTCCTGCGGCCGGAGCGCAACGAGAGCTTCGACATCCTGCCTGCCAGCCAGCGCGTCTCCGAGACCCAATGGTACGAGGGCACCGCCGACGCGGTGTTCCAGAACATTGACATCATCGAGAGCTATGCCCCTGAATTCATGGTCATTTTGGCCGGCGACCACATCTACAAGATGGACTACGAGCTGATGCTCAGGCAGCACGTCGACGCCGAGGCCGACGTCACCGTCGGTTGCCTTGAGGTGCCGCGCATGGAGGCGACTGGCTTCGGCGTGATGCATGTCGACGACCACGACACGATCATCTCCTTCATCGAGAAGCCGTCCGACCCGCCGGGCATGCCGGACCGGCCCGACCACGCGCTGGCCTCCATGGGCATTTACGTCTTCAACACGCGCTTCCTGATGGATCAGCTGCGCCGCGATGCCGCCGAGCCCAATTCCAGCCGCGACTTCGGCAAGGACATCATCCCCTGGATCGTCGCCAACGGCAAAGCGGTGGCCCACCGCTTTGCCAAGTCCTGCGTCCGCTCCAGCTTCGAGCGTGAGGCCTATTGGCGCGACGTCGGCACCATCGACGCCTATTGGGAAGCCAACATCGACCTTACCGACATTACCCCCGAGCTCGACATCTACGACCGCGACTGGCCGATCTGGACCTATGCCGAGATCAAGCCGCCGGCCAAGTTCGTGCACGACGAGGACGGTCGCCGCGGCTCGGCGACCTCCTCTCTGGTCGCCGGCGACTGCATCATCTCCGGCGCCACGCTGCGACGTGCGCTGGTGTTCACCGGCGCCCGCATCAACTCCTTCTCGGTGCTGGACGAGGCGGTGGTGCTGCCCGACTGCCACATCGGCCGCAACGCCAGCCTGAAGCGGGTCGTCATCGACCACGGCGTTCGCATTCCCGAAGGGCTGGTCGTCGGCGAGGACGCCGCACTCGACAAGCGCCGCTTCCGCGTCTCCGAGAACGGCATCTGCCTCATCACCCAGGAAATGATCGACCGGATCGAGGCCTGACGTGGAGGTGCTGTCGGTCACCTCGGAGGTCTTCCCGCTGGTCAAGACCGGCGGCCTCGCCGACGTCGCCGGCGCGCTGCCGCCGGCGTTGGCCGGGCAGGGCGTGCGGATGCGCACGCTCGTCCCTGGCTACCCTTCGGTGACGGAGGCCCTCGGCGCGAAGCGGGAGGCGATCCACCGCTATGCCGATCTGCAGGGCGGCAAGGCCGAGCTCGTCGCGGCCGAGGTGGCCGGGCTCGACCTCCTGGTGCTCGATGCGCCGCATCTCTATCACCGGCCGGGCAGTCCCTATGGCGACAGCGCCGGCGCCGACTGGCCGGACAATGCCCGCCGCTTCGCAGCGCTTTCCAGGGCTGGCGCCGATCTGGCGGAGCGGGCCGTCTCCGGCTGGGCGCCGGAGCTCGTCCATGCCCATGACTGGCAGGCGGCGCTGACGCTCGCCTATATGCGCTACGGTCCAAGAGCCGCGGTGCCGACGGTCATGACCGTCCACAACCTCGCCTTCCAGGGCCAGTTCCCCGCCAACGTCTTCCCCTCGCTCGGGCTGCCGCCGGCGGCCATGGCGCTCGACGGCGTCGAATATTATGGCGGCGTCGGCTTTCTCAAGGCCGGCTTGCAGGCCGCCTCGGCGATCACCACCGTCAGCCCGACCTATGCGCAGGAGATTCGCTCCACCGCCTTCGGCATGGGGCTCGACGGCCTTCTCAACCTCCGGGCCGACGACCTCTACGGCATCGTCAACGGTATCGACGTGGCGATCTGGAATCCCGCAACCGACGGACACCTGGCCCGCACCTACGACGCGACCTCGATTGCCGGACGAAGGGCCAACAAGAGTGCCGTCGAGGAGCGCTTCGCGCTGGAGAGCGACGACAGCCCCATCCTCTGCGTCGTCAGCCGCCTCACCTGGCAGAAGGGCATGGACATCCTGGCCTCGGTGATCGACGGCGTCGTCGGCATGGGCGCTCGGCTGGCGATCCTGGGCTCGGGCGACCAGGCGCTGGAAGGCGCTCTGTTGGCCGGCGCGGCGCGGCACCGCGGCAGGATGGGCGTGGTGATCGGCTATGACGAGCCGTTGTCGCACCTGGTGCAAGGGGGTTGCGACGGCATCCTGATCCCGTCGCGCTTCGAACCTTGCGGGCTCACCCAGCTCTATGGCCTGCGCTATGGCTGCGTGCCGCTTGTGGCGCGCACCGGCGGTCTCGCCGACACTGTGATCGACGCCAACGAGGCAGCGCTCGCCGCCGGCGTGGCGACCGGCTTCCAGTTCGTCACCGAAAGCGGCAACGCGTTGCTTCACGCCGTGCATCGCGCGGTGACGATTTATGAATCGGCCGAGGTCTGGAAGTCGCTGCAGGTTCAGGGCATGAAGGCCGACGTTTCCTGGGAGCGGAGCGCGGCCCGCTATGCCGAGCTCTACCGCAGGCTCTTGTCGAGAGGATCCGCCGCAGCATGATCAGGACGGTCGAGACCACGCCATATGGCGACCAGAAGCCGGGCACTTCGGGACTGCGCAAGAAGGTTCCAGTTTTCCAGCAACCCAACTATGTCGAGAATTTCATCCAGTCGGTCTTCGACAGCCTCGACGGCTTTTCCGGCAAGACGCTGGTCCTCGGCGGCGACGGCCGCTACTACAATCGCGAGGTCGTCGACATCGCCATCCGCATGGCCGCCGCCAACGGCTTCGGCAAGGTCATCGTCGGCCAGGGCGGCATCCTGTCGACGCCGGCCGCCTCCAATATCATCCGCAAATACAAGGCCTTCGGCGGCATCATCCTGTCGGCCAGCCACAATCCGGGCGGCCCGCACGAGGATTTCGGCATCAAGTACAACGCCGAGAATGGCGGCCCGGCGCCCGAGAAGATCACTGACGCGATCTACGAGATCACCAGGAAGATAACCGAGTACAAGATCGCCGATCTCGACCCCATCGACATCGACAAGATCGGCGCGGTGAAGGCTGGCGACATGACCGTCGAGGTGATCGACTCGGTCAAGGACCACGCCGAGCTGATGGAGCAGCTGTTCGACTTTCCGGCGATCAAGAAAATGTTCGAGGGCGGCTTCCGCATGCGCTTCGATGCGATGCACGCGGTGACCGGTCCCTATGCGGTCGAGATCTTCGAGCACCGTCTCGGTGCGCCGAAGGGGACCGCCCGCAACGCGGTGCCGCTGCCCGATTTCGGCGGCCACCATCCCGACCCTAACCTTGTCCACGCAAAGCACCTCTATGACGAGATGATGGGACCGAACGCGCCGGATTTCGGTGCTGCGTCCGACGGCGACGGCGACCGCAACCTGATCATCGGCAAGGGCATTTTCATCACGCCTTCGGACTCGCTGGCGATTTTGGCCGCCAACGCCCATCTTGCGCCTGGCTACAGCCGAGGCCTCAAGGGCATCGCACGTTCGATGC
>JBEVJH010000138.1:0-11907 GCA_040510355.1 Aestuariivirgaceae bacterium | reverse complement strand
ATGGACGATGTTGGCGAGGTTCATGCCCGCACCGCCGATTTCGAGAGCTGGTTTAGAAGGTGCTGCAAGATGTACTCGATCAGCGCGCGATCGTTGACGGCGCCGGCCGGACTATCTACAAGAGGGGTGCACTTACTTGGGGAGTGATATTGGGAGCCGGCGCCCGTTTCCGCGGGGCCGGCTCTTCCGTTGTCAGGCGGTCCGATCCCGGAACGCGCCGTGAACCCGTTGCACGGACATGACGCGGACGGCGACCTTTCGGAGAGGGGAGCGGCAGCAGCCAAGTCATTGAAAGAATTGGCGCACCCGACAGAATTCGAATCTGTGACCTCTGCCTTCGGAGGGCAGCGCTCTATCCAGCTGAGCTACGGGTGCAGCAATGTCATGCCTCCGACCTATAGCGGAAGCCATGGGTCGAAGGCAATTGCCGGCGTGGGCGCGACCTCGGGGTCGTCGCCCCGGCTACTCCGCCGCCATGTCGAGCGGCGGCGCGGCGATCTCGACCACCGTCGGCCGGTAGACCTTGGCCCGGCGGCTGGGACGCGACTGTGTCTCCTCGCGATCGTCTTCCTTGCTGCCTTCCGCCGGCGCCTCGGGGCTCTCCAGCATCAGCGAGCCATTGCCGACCAGCTGCGAGCGGGCCGACAGCGAGGCCGAGATGTCGATCAGCTCGACCGCATGGGCATAATAGGCCTTGTTGATCTCCTCGAGCGCGGCGAGCATCTGGTTGAACAGCTGGCAGATCGTTTCGTGCTGCTCCTTGATCCGGCTTTCGAGCAGCGTCGAATGGCGGGTCAGCTGGTTGCCGATGCCGAGCAGATACTGGCTGTCTTCGGCTTCGTGCTTCTTGGCGAGCGCCTGCAGCTCGGCAATGGCCTTTGACATCTGGGACACGGTTGTTTTCCTTGTACTGACTGTGCGGCGCTGCGGCCTGCGATCATGATTCATCCGGGGATCAGCAGCGCCAGGCTCGACGTTGTCGGGGTGAAGGTCACCGCCAGCATCGTGTAGCTCACGACGATTCCCGCAATGGCCGTGGTGAGAATGAAGCAGCCGAGAACCCGACGGATGAATTGGGTATGTGCGATGGGAGAGGACATGACGCGCCTCCTGTTACCGCCGTCCCTTTGTTGTTGTTCGTCACGCCGCGACGGTGCGCCTTCGTGCGTCAAGCCATCCTACGTCCAACCGCCGTCACTGGCCATGACCCATGTCGGCTGCGCTCGGAAATTTGATGGCGCCGGAGCACTCGCGACACCGAACCGTCAGGGCGACTGGACGGTGACCGTCATCACGGCGGGCGGCGATGGCACGGCCAGCACCGCGAAGATCATGCCGGCACAGGACAGTGCGGTCGCAACCGCCAGCCCAGCGACGACGCCACGAACGAAATGAGCATCGGCGACGAGAAAGGACATCATACGCTCCCCTCCCCGATTTCCCTCACACAGGTTCTATCGACGCTGCTTCGCCGCTGCAGCTCGAGCCCGCATTCGAACCTGTGCCAATTTGATCAGAAGTGGAGGTTGGACGCTATTGACCTTTAGTATGAGTTTCGTCGCGGCGGCTTTCGTTCTATCGTCAGGAGAGTGCCGCAGGAACGGTCCGCCGGGCAGGGATTGATCTCGACAGGCGTTAAGGAGGTTTTGCATGAGCCGAACCATCGGTGTGCTGGCAGCCGCGCTCGTGTTCGCCGGTCTGGGCGGTCTCCCGCGCGCCGGGGCCATGCCGCAGATGACGCCTCGGCTCGACGCGCTGCAGCAGACCATGGTGGAGCCCGTCGCCTGCCGCACCGTCCGGACCTGCACGCCTCGTTATGTCCGCAGCTGCTACACCAGCGCCGGCCGGCGGATCTGCACCTCGAAGAAGGTCACCCGCTGCACGGCTGTCCGGCGCTGCACCTGATCCCGCTGGCGGCCGGCCTATAGCGTCTTGGTCAGCAGCAGCCAGTTCGCGCCCGGATTGGCCCAGCCTTCCTTGACCATCGGCCGGCCGGCGACCACCCGATAGCCGCACCGCTCATAGAGCCGACGCGCCCCGTCATTGTGGTCGGAGACGATGACGCTCATGCCGCTCTTGCCGAGCGCCCGGCCGGTCGTGTCCGCCAATCCCAGCAGGCTGGTCCCGAGCCCCTGGCTGCGGAACTGCGGCAGCACTGCCAGCACATTCACATACCAGGTCGAAGGGGCGAGATTCTCCAGCTCCTGGAGCGGCACGAACATCGCCGGCAGGTCGCCGCCGATCGGCTCGGGCTCGTCCGCGATCGTGTACCCGATCAGGCAGCCGGCCGCCTCGCCCCGCTGCTCGATCACCATGGCGTTGCGATAGGAGAAGCTCCCCTCCTCGCGGGCCGCCCGCCTGATCCCGACGTCGAACGCCGACTCGCCCGGGCCTGCGAGCTTTCCCCATAGATAAAGCGGCAGGCCTTCCCCGGCATGGTTCACCAGTGCCGCCAGCAGCGACGCATCCTCTTTGACGGCATGACGGAACGGCGCCTGCATTTCTGTTCTACTCCCACTTGTGGCTGGCCCAGATCTTGCAACCTGAATGCTGGCAAACCTTGTTCGTCCTCGCCAATCTCGTTCACATCCCATTATCGGACAGGATCGATGACCACCGCGCGCCTCGACTGGATCGACTACTGCAAGGGCATCTGCATCATTCTTGTCGTCATGGTGCATTCGACGCTCGGCGTCGAGAAGGCTCTTGGCGAGGTGACCTGGCTGAACGGTTTCATCAGCTGGGCCAAGCCTTTCCGCATGCCGGATTTCTTTCTGATTTCCGGCCTGTTCCTGTCCCGCCGCATCGCCGCCCCCTGGCGCATCTATCTCGATCGCAAGGTCGTGCATTTCGGCTATTTCTATTTTCTCTGGATGACCATCCAGCTCGCGGTCAAGAGTCCCGGCATCGCCGCCGCCGACGGCTTGGCCGCTCCCTTCGCCGCCTGGCTCGACGCCCTGATCGACCCCTTCGGCACCTTGTGGTTCATCTATCTCCTGGCGGTGTTCTTTCTTCTTGCCAGGCTGCTGCGCCCGGTGCCGGCGGCGCTGGTCTGGATCACCGCCGCCCTTCTCGAGGCCGCCCCGATCGACACCGGCAATCTGCTGGTCGATGAATTTGCCGCTCGCTTCGTCTATTTCTACACCGGCTATCTGCTCGGCCCCCACATCATCGCCGCCGTCCATGCGCTGCCCGGCCGAAAGACCGGCGGCTTTCTCGTCGCGCTTGCCCTGTGGGCGGCCGTCAACACGCTCATGGTGGCGCATGGCATTGCCCATCTGCCGGTGATCAGCCTCGCCCTCGGCCTCGCCGGTGCCGGCGCGGTGATCCTCACCGGCCTGCTGCTCGCCCGCACCGGACTGTTCGCCTGGGTCCGCCGAGCCGGCGAGAATTCGATCGTGATCTATCTCGCCTTCTTCCTGTTCATGGCAGGAACCCGCTGGCTGCTGCTCGAGGTCGCAACCGGTCTCGATCCGGGGATGATCGCCCTGATCGTCACGACAGCCGGCGTCGTTGGTCCGCTGGTTCTCCACCGGGTGGTCCAGCGCACCAGATTGGCATTCCTGTTCGAACGGCCGCCCGCCTTCCACCTGGTTCCGGCGCGTCCGGCGGGCGCCGCCGAGCCGGCCCGATCCGGGTAGCAAGTGAGGAGAGCGGGTGGCATAGTGCCCCGCCATGCCCACCCCGCAGACTCGCCCCGTCAAGCCCGGCGACTATGTCTACCTGATCGACGGATCGGGATTCATTTTCCGCGCCTATCATGCCCTGCCGCCCCTCAACCGGCGCGCCGACGGGCTGCCGACCAATGCCGTGCTCGGCTTCTGCAATATGTTGAACAAGCTGTTGCGCGAGATCGATGCCGGCGAGCGCCCGACCCACCTCGCCGTCGTGTTCGACAAAGGCGGTCGCTCCTTCCGCAGCGAGATCTACAAGGACTACAAGGCGACCCGCAGCGAGCCGCCATCCGATCTCGTTCCCCAGTTCGGCATCATCCGGCAGGCCGTGAAGGCCTTTGCCGTTCCCTGCATCGAGCAGGAAGGCTTCGAGGCCGACGACCTCATCGCCACCTATGCGCGCCTCGCCCGCGAAGCCGGTGCCAAGGTCAGGATCGTGTCCTCCGACAAGGATCTTATGCAGCTGGTGGACGACGGCGTCACCCTGTTCGACACCATGAAGGACCGCGAGATCGGCGAGGCCGAGGTCGTCGAGAAATTCGGCGTCCCGCCGGGCAAGGTCATCGACGTCCAGGCGCTGGCCGGCGACTCGATCGACAACATCCCCGGCGTCCCGGGCATCGGCCTCAAGACCGGTGCCCAGCTGATCATCGAATATGGCGACCTCGAGGGTCTGCTTGCTGCCGCGCATCTCATCAAGCAGCCGAAGCGCCGCGAGAGCCTGGTGTCCCATGCCGACCAGGCGCGGCTGTCGCGCGAACTCGTCCGACTGCGCCGGGATGTGCCGCTCGAATTTCCTCTGGAGGCGCTGGCGGTCGGCCAGCCCGATCCCAGCCAACTCATCGGCTACCTCAAGGCGCTGGAGTTCTTCCCGCTGGTCCGCCGCGTCGCCCCCGTCCTCGGTGCCGATCCCTCGGCGATCGACGCCATCGAGGTCGTGATCACCGGCTGGTCGCCGCCCGCGGGCGTCGAGGCGCAAGCCCCCCGCCAGCTGCCGGCCAACCGCGCCGACCGCCCCTCGCCGCCCGAGTTGAAGCCGGCGGCCCGTCCGGCGGTGAGGCCGATCGACCATAAGGCCTATCGCACGCTCACCGACGCAAAGGCGCTCGCCGACTGGATCGAAGCGGTCTACGAGGCCGGCCAGCTGGCGATCGCCGTCAGGACCACCGTGCCTGATCCGATGGCTGGCGACCTCGTCGGCATCGCCATGGCGATCGCCCCGGGCGAGGTCGCCTATCTGCCGCTCGCCCACCGCAACTCGACCGGTCTCGATCTCGCCGGCGACACCCTGCAGCAGCTCCCCTTCCGGGAGTCGCTCGCGAGCCTCCGGCCGCTGCTCGAGGACCCCTCGCTCCTCAAGATCGGCCACGACGTGAAGTCGGCGCTCACCGTGCTTGCCCGCCACGACATTGCCGTCAAGGCGGTCGACGACACCATGCTTCTCTCCTATGTCCTCGATTCCGGGCGCAACGGCCATGAGCTGCGCGAGCTCGCGAAGCTCCATCTCGGCCATGACATGATGAGCATCAAGGAGATCCTCGGCAGCGGCCGCGCCGCCGTCACCTTCGACCTGGCGCCGCTCGACCGCGCCACCGCCCATGCGGCGGAGGAGGCCGAGGCGACCCTGCGGCTGTGGTCGCTGCTCAAGCCGCGGCTTGGCCGCGAGCGGCGCGCCGCCGTCTACGAGACGCTGGAGCGTCCGCTGCTCGGCGTGCTCTCCGCCATGGAGCAGGCCGGCGTGCTGGTCGACCGCCAGATGCTGTCGCGCCTCTCCGGCGAGCTGGCCCAGAAGGCGGCGGCGCTCGAGGCGGAGATCCACGCGCTGGCCGGCGGCCCCTTCAATATCGGCAGCCCCAAGCAGCTTGGCGACATCCTGTTCGGCAAGATGCAGCTGCCGGGCGGCCGCAAGACCGCGACCGGCGCCTGGAGCACCGACTCCGACGCCCTCGACACGCTCGCCGAGCAGGGCGTCGAGCTCGCCCGCAAGGTCCTCGACTGGCGCCAGCTCACCAAGCTCAAATCGACCTATGCCGATGCCTTGCCCGACCACATCAACGCCGCTACCGGCCGCGTCCACACCAGCTACGCCCTGGCGTCGACCTCGACCGGCCGCCTCTCCTCGGTCGAGCCCAATCTGCAGAACATCCCGGTGCGCACCGAGGAGGGCCGCCGCATCCGCACCGCCTTCGTGGCGCCGCAAGGCGCGAGCCTGGTCTCGGCCGATTACAGCCAGATCGAGCTCCGGGTCCTCGCCCATATTGCCGACATTCCCCAGCTCACGCACGCCTTCGCCGAAGGCCTCGACATTCACGCCATGACCGCCGGCGAGATGTTCGGGCTCCCCGTCGAGGGCATGGACCCGCTGGTCCGCCGCCGCGCCAAGGCGATCAATTTCGGCATCATCTACGGCATCTCGGCCTTCGGCCTGGCGGCCCAGCTCGGCATCGGCCGCGACGAGGCCGGCGAATATATCCGCACCTATTTCCGCCGCTTCCCCGGCATCCGCGACTATATCGACGAGACCAAGAAGCTGGCCCGCGAGCGCGGCTACGTCGAGACCATATTCGGCCGGCGCATGCATTTCCCGCGCATCGCCTCGCCCAATCCTTCCGAGCGCGCCTTCCAGGAGCGCGCCGCCATCAATGCCCCGATCCAGGGATCGGCCGCCGACATCATCCGCCGCGCCATGGCACGCATGCCCGAGGCGCTGGCCAAGGCCGGCCTGCAAAGCCGCATGCTGCTGCAGGTCCATGACGAGCTCGTCTTCGAATCACCGAAGGCCGAGGTCGAGGCCACCATGCGGCTCGCCCGCGACATCATGGAGAAGGCCCCCGAGCCGGCGCTGCGCTTCGGCGTGCCGATCCAGGTCGACGTCCGCGCGGCCGGCAACTGGGAAGAAGCGCATTAGAGGCAGTAGGCATTAGGCAGGGCGTGGAGCGCAGGTCACTGCCGACTGCCTATTGCCGACTGCCTGCCTAACCCCCCATCCAGCTCCAGCTCGCCACCGGCAGGTCGCCGCTCCTGTGCTTGAGCTCGGCGAGGAGCTCCTCGGAATCGAGAAGCCCGCTCGTCGTGTCCGACCGCGTGACCACGCCTGCCGCATTGATCACCGCCGCCCGGAGCGCCCGCTCGGCGCTGGCGCCGGAAGCCGTCATGAAGGCGAGCGTCGCCGAGAACGCGTCGCCGGCCCCGGCCGTGCCCTGCACCTTCACCCTGAGGACCGGGCAGTAATGCACCCCCGCCGCATCGGCGAGATACGCACCCTGCGTGCCGTCGCTGACGGCGACCCGCTGCGCCCGGCTCACCGCCAGGAAGCCCGCCAGAAACTCGCCGAGCCCGATGTCGAAGCCGCCGAACGACAGGCCGGTGCGCAGCAGCCTGGGCGGATCCGCCGCCTGGCTCACGCGCAGCCGCCGCCCCTGTCCCTGCAGGCGCGCCGCCACCGTCGGCACCAGCGCCTGCGCCTCGATCCGGTTCATCGTGACGAGCCCGACATCGCCCAGCGATTGGATCAGCGCATCGGTGCGCGACGTGATCTGCCTGATCCCGGGATTGACCGCCACGAAGGCCTGCGCCTCCTTGGCTTGGCGCAGGATGACCGGAAAGCAGTCGGCCGAACGGTTCGACAGGCCCGACACATAGACGAGATCGGCGGTTGCGAACAGCGCCGGATCGACATCGGAGGCGTTGAGCAGCCCGTTGGCGCCGCGCAGCGTGAAGATCGTCGCATTGCGGTCATGCGACGCGATCATCACCGCCTGGCCGGTGGCGAGCTCCCGCGTCCGCGCCACCGCCGCGATGTCGATGTCGGCGGCATCGAGCGTCTGCAGCACCCGCTCGCCATTCTGATCCATGCCGATCTTGACGATCACCCGGGTTTCGGCGCCGAGCCGCCGCATCGCCATCGCGGCATTCACCGCGCCGCCGCCGCAATGGCTGGAGACGCCCGACGCCTCGACCTTGGTCCCTTGCTCGAGCAGCAGAAACGACGAGGTCGCATTGGTCATCGTCATCCGCTCGACATTGCGGCTGTCGACCAAGACCACGATGTCGATCATCGCCGAGCCGATGCACAGGACCCGCATCAATTCTCCCCGTTCGAACGTGCGCCATCAGCCTGTCGCCGCCGCTGCGACCGCCACGCCTCGAGACAGCCGATGAGCGCCGGCTCGTCGCGCGACACCGCGCGAACCGGAATGCCCTTGACCATGTCCCTGACCCGCCCCTTCTCCTCGAAGGAAGCCGCGAATTGTCCGCCGATCAGCAGCGGCAGCAGATGGCGGGTGACGCCGCCGGCCAGATAGACCCCGCCATGCGCATTCAGCGCCAGCGCCAGGTCGCCGGCAACCCGGCCCAGCCATTTGGCGTGCAGCGCGATCGCCTCGACCGCCAGCGGATCGCTGCTGCCGAGCGCCGCCGCGGTGATCGCTTCCGCCGAATGCTGCTCGGGTGGCGAGCCGCGGCTGCGTGACAATGCCGAATAGATTGCGACGAGCCCGCGTCCCGACAGCACGTCCTCGTTGGAGATGCGCCCGTCGCTAGTCTCGAGCCAGTCCGCCAGTGCGAACTCTTCCGCCCCCTGGAACGCAAAGGTCACATGCCCGGCCTCGGTCGGCAGCGACAGCCACCCGTCCGCCACCCGCGCCAGGCCGGCGGCGCCGAGCCCGGTGCCGAGCGCGATCACCAGCCGCGTGCCGTCCGGCCGCGATGCACCGGGGTGAATGGTCACGAGATCGTCCGGTCCGAGCAGCGGCAGCGCCAGCGCCAGCGCCTCGACATCGTTGAGGATGATGAGCGTCTCGACGCCCAGATTGCGCGCCAGGGCGGTGCGCGAGAACGTCCAGCTGCCATTGGTCATGCGCACCCGGTCGCCTTCGATCAGCCCGGCCATGGCGATCACCGCCCCGCCGAGCTTCGCCACCCCGACCTGCTCGCCATAGGCGCTCGCCGCATCCTCGAAGCGCGGATAGGCCCGGGTCGGCAGCACCCGGATCTGCTCCGGCTTGCCGCTGTCGTCGGCCAGCGCGAAACGGACATTCGTGCCGCCGGCATCGACGAGCATGATGGGACCGGAAGCTTCAGGCATGAATCGATCCTTCAAGCTGTCCCCCGGTCAGTCCGTCATGAAATCCCGCGCGGCGGCAACCGTCAACAAAGTGAGCGAACCCACCGCTTTCGCACGTCCCGCGGGTTGAGCTGGTAGCCTTTAGCGAAGGAGCGAGGCAATATCCGGGCCGGGAGGGGTGCATGTCGTCGATCGTCGTCCGGAATCTCCGGAAATCATATGGATCGCTCGTCGCCCTGGACGGCATATCCTTCGAGGTCGGGCGCGGCGAGACTTTTGCGCTCATCGGTCCGAACGGCGCCGGCAAGACGACCGCGCTGGAGATTGTCGAAGGCCATCGCCGGCGCGATGGCGGCGAGGTGCTGGTCGCCGGCCTCGATCCCGGCCTGCGCTCGCCGCGGCTCTATCGGCGGATCGGCATCGTGCTTCAGGAAACCGCCCTGGAGCCGGAGCTTACCGTGAAGGAAACCCTGCGGGCCTGGTCCCGCTGCTATCCGCAGGCTCTGAGCGTCGATCGGGTGCTCGACCATGTCGCCCTTCGGCGCGCCGGGCGGCAGCGCGTCGCCACACTAGCGGCCGGCCACCGTCGCCGGCTCGAGCTCGCGCTCGCCGTGAGCGGCGATCCGGAGGTCCTGGTCCTCGACGAGCCGACCGCCGGCCTTGATCCCGAAGCGCGCCGCGACCTTTGGCGCGTCGTTGCGGCACTGAATGGCGAGGGCAGGACCATTCTGCTGTCGTCGGCCGACATGGAGGAGGTCGAGGCGCTGGCAGGCCGGCTCGCCATTCTTCACGACGGTCGCATTGTGGCGAGCGGCCAGCCCCATGAGCTGCAGCAGGCGCTCGGCCCCGAGCCGACGGTCGAGCTCTATCTTGGCGGCGAGGCGCTGCCGCGGCTCTTCCCGCAGACGCTGCGGGCCATTGCCCGCTTCGAGCGCGGCTGGGTCAGGCTCAAATGCCGCGACCCCGGGCCGGTGGCCTACGAGCTGCTGCTCTGGGCGGTGCGCAATCGCCATGATTTGTCGTCCCTGTCGATCGCCCGTCCGACGCTCGAGGCGCTTTATCGTCAGGCGACACGGCGCGACGAACCGGAGACTGCATGTTGAAGCGCCTCCTCTTCGCGACCGTCCACCAGCTGCGGCTGTTCCTGCGTCGCCCGGCCGCCATGTTCTTCGTGATCGTCATGCCGGTCCTTCTGCTCGTCATCTTCACCGCGATCTTCGGCAATGCCGAGATGGCCGGGCAGGGGATCACCACTGCCCAGCTCTACACGCCGACGCTTGCGGTCTTCGGCGCCGTCCTCGCGGCCTACACCTATCTCGCCATTGCCACCGCGACGGCGCGCGATCAGGGCGTCCTGAAACGACTGCGCGGCACGCCGCTGCCGCCGTGGATCGACATCGCGGGGCGCATCGCCGCCGCCGGGCTGATCGCCATCGCCGCCGTCGTCGCCGTCATGGCCTGCGGCATGCTGCTCTACTCCGTGAAGCTCCTGCCGGAAAAGCTCCCGGCCGCCATCCTGTCGTTGCTCGTCGGCATTTCGTGCTTCGCCGCCCTGGGCATGGCGGTGGCAGCGCTCTGCCGCACCGCCGCGACGGCGCAGGCGGTGGCCAACGCCACGATCCTTCCCGTCGCCTTCATCTCCGATGTCTTCGTCAGGCCCGACGGCCGGATCCTGCCATGGATCGACCGGATCGCCGACATCTTTCCCCTCAAGCACCTCTCGCGCGCATTTTCCGACGGCTTCAAGCCGCTGCTCGCCGGCAATGGCTTCGCCTTCGCTGGCGATGCGACGACCTATGCCATCGGCCAGCATCTCCTGGTGATGGCGCTCTGGGGCCTGGGCGGCGCCGTCATCGCCTTTGCGTTCTTCCGTTGGGAGACGCAGCGGGATGGCAGTAGGCAGTAGGCACGCCGCCCACTGCCTATTGCCTAATGCCGACTGCCTCACAATACTGCCGAATCGCCATGTCCCTGACCCTGCCGGTTCCGCGCCGCGATGGCCGCCAGTCCGACACTGCTTTCGCCACCCAGCGTGGTGTCTGCCGCATGCTGCGCCAGCGCGGCTTCGCCGCCTTGTGCGAGCTGCCGCTCGCCGATGGCCGGCGCGCCGACATCATGGCGCTGGGCGACAAGGGCGAGATCTGGATCATCGAGATCAAATCCTCGCCGGAGGACTTCTACGCCGATCACAAATGGCCGTTCTACGTCGAGTACTGTGACCGCCTCTACTTCGCCATCCCGCCCTTCATGGACCCGGCGATCATCCCGCCTGCCGCCGGGCTGATCATCGGCGATGGCTTCGGCGCCGAGATCATCCGCGATGCCGCCTGCCATCCGCTGGTGGCGGCCCGCCGCAAGGCGGTGACGCTCCGCTTTGCCCGCGCCGCCGCCTTCCGGCTCCACGGCCTGGCCGATCCGCAAGGCGTCAGCGGCGCGCAGTGAATACGCGCAACCTCACTAGAAAAGACCGACGATCTGACCCTGCTCGTCGAGGCCGATGACCTCTGCCGAGGGCACCTTGGGCAGCCCCGGCATGGTCATGACGTCGCCGCAGATCGCCACGATAAACTCGGCGCCGGCGGACAGCCGCACCTCGCGGATCGGCACCACATGGTGGCTTGGCGCGCCCTTGAGATTGGGATCGGTCGAGAAGGAGTACTGTGTCTTCGCCATGCAGATGGGGAACTTGCCGTAGCCCTGCGCCTCGAACTCGCGGAGCTGGTTCCTGACCGAGGTGTCGGCCACCACGTCGTCGGCCCGGTAGATCTCCTTGGCGATGGTCTTGATCTTCTCCCACAGCGGCAGCTCGTCGCCATAGAGCGGCTTGAGCACCGGCTTGGCGCCCTCGGCCAGGGTGACGACGTGGCGCGCCAGCGCCTCGGTGCCCTTGGAGCCTTCCGCCCAATGGGTGCAGCGAAACGCCTCGACGCCCTTCTCGGCGCAGAACGCCTTGATCGCCGCCGCCTCGGCCTCGGTGTCGGTGATGAAATTGTTGATGGCGACGGCCACCGGCAGGCCGAATTTGTTCAGGTTCTCGAGATGGCGGCCGAGATTGGACAGGCCCTTCTTCAGCGCCGCGACATTCTCGGTCTTGAGCTCCTCCTTGCTGAGGCCGCCATGCATCTTGAGCGCCCGGATGGTCGCCACCACGACGGCCGCGGACGGCGC
>JBEVJH010000137.1:0-2588 GCA_040510355.1 Aestuariivirgaceae bacterium | reverse complement strand
GCAAGGCACCGCCGCCGCCCGTCCGCGGCTTCGGCCATTCCTGGAGCCTGCCGGGCCCGGGAAAAACGCGATCGAGCTCGTCGCCTTTGCGCGGGCAACGGTCGCGCCACGCGAGCAACATCTCGCGCAGGGTTTCGCTCATCGGAATCTCCCGCGTCCCCGCTTCCGTCTTGGTCGTTTCAGTGAGCGACCCATCGCGTTCCTGGATACGGCGAATGCGAACCACGTTGGCATCGAAGTCCACCTCGCTCCACAGCAGACCCAATTGCTCTGACGGCCGCGTGCCGGCAAGGAAAGGGAAGATGTCAATCGGCTCGGAATCGGGACCCCGGATCGGCGCCCAATAGGGACCCCCCGGTAGCAGCCGCGAGTGAGCGCGCCATCGGAGCGCCGTAGCGAGCGAGCGGCTGCGGCTGGATCAGGCGCGATTCTTGAAGCGCCAGCTATCGTTGCCGGTCTCGACGATGTCGCAGTGATGGGTGAGACGATCGAGGAGCGCGGTGGTCATCTTGGCGTCGCCGAAGACACTCGGCCATTCGCCAAAGGCGAGGTTGGTGGTGACGATGACGGATGACTGCTCATAGAGCCGGCTGATCAGGTGGAAGAGGAGCTGGCCGCCGGACTGGGCGAAGGGCAGATAGCCCAGTTCGTCGAGGACGATGAAGTCCTTGCGGGAGAGGTAGTCGGCCATGCGGCCCTGGCGGCCGGCTCGGCCGTCGGCCTCGAGCTTGTTGACGAGATCGACGACATTGAAGAAGCGACCGCGGGCGCCGTCACGGATGCAGGCCCGGGCAATGGCGATGGCGAGGTGGGTTTTGCCGGTGCCGGTGCCGCCGACGAGGACGACGTTGCGCTGGTGAGCGAGGAACTCGCCGCCGGAGAGATCACGCACCAGGGTCTCGTTGATCGGCGTGTCGGCGAAGACAAAGTCGTCGAGGTCCTTGGCGAGCGGCAGCTTGGCGGTGGTGATCTGGTACTTGATCGAGCGCGCCTGCTTCTCGGCGATCTCGGCCGAGAGAAGGTCGCCGACGATGCGCTGCGGCTCGTGCTGACGCTTGACGGCGGTGGTGATGATCTCGTCGAAGGCGGCCTTCATGCCGTAGAGCTTGAGCTCGCCCATCGCAGCCAGGATCTCGGAACGCTCCATCACACGGTCCTCCTCAGCCGGTCATAGCGGGCGCAATCGGCATCCGGTTCGTGCCTGAGCCGAAGCGACCCCGGGGTCATGATCGTGATCGGGGAAGCGAACTCACGGCGTCGAGCGAGGATGTTGAGGATGACGTCGGCGGAATGGACGCCTTCGCTCAGCGCCTCGGCACAGGCGGCTTCGACTGCGGGCAGCCCGTCGCTCAGAACCGTGGTGAGGATATCGACCATCTGCCGGTGGCCATCATCGGCGCCGGCGAGCTTGCGGCGGACCCGATCGAGCGCCGCCGGCAGCACCCAGTCCTTGAACGGCGCGCCGTTCCGGAGCGCTCCGGGCTTGCGGGCCAGCACCGGGACGTAATGCCAGGGATCATAGATGGTCTGATCCCGCCCGAAGGACCTGGGGTGTTCGCCGACCAGACGGCCCTCCTGACGCAGTTCGATGCGATCGGCATAGGCACGGACCTCGACCGGGCGGCCGACAGCGTGGGCAGCCACCGAGTACCGATTGTTGTCGAAGCGGACCAGGCAGGTCTTTGACACCGACGCCGGCAATGCATGGAAGCCGTCGAAGCGGCCGGCATAGGGAACGAGGCTAGGCCGTTCCTCCTCGAACACCTCGAAGACGGTGCGGTCCTTGAACTCCGGATGTCGGTGGGCCTTGGCGTAGCCGATGCAGCGATCGAGGAGCCAAGCGTTGAGCTCCTCATAGCTCCTCACCCGCAGCCGCGGCGTGAAGAAGCGTTCGCGCACCACGCCGACCTGGTTCTCGACCTGCCCCTTCTCCCAGCCCGAGGCCGGCGTGCAGGCCACCGGATCGACCAGGTAGTGGCCGCACATCTGCAGGAAGCGGCGGTTATAGGCGCGCTCCTTGCCGACGAAGATCGTCTCCACCGCGGTCTTCATGTTGTCGTAGATGCCGCGGGTGCAGGCGCCCTTGAAGAAGGCGAAGGCCCGGCCGTGGGCATCGAACACCATCTCCTGGCTCTCGCGCGGATAGGCCCGCACGAACAGCATCCGGCTGTGGCAGAGCCGGACATGCGCCACCTTCACCCGAACGGTGGCGCCGTTGATCAGGACGATCTCGTGGCTCCAGTCGAACTGGTAAGCCTCGCCCGGTGCAAAGCTCAGAGGCACATAGGCGGCGGCCGTCGATGATGACCGCTCACGTTGCCAACCCCGAGCGTAGCGCCTGACTGCGTCGTAGCCGCCATCGTAGCCGAGGGCTCGCAGCTCCTCGAATATCCGGATCAGGGTCAGGCGCTCGCGGACTGCCTTCGCCTCATTCGAGGCCAGGAGCCGATCCAGATCGTCCTTCCACGGACCGATCCGCGGCAGGGGCTGGACTGTCCGCTCGTACTCGAACGCGGTGGCGCCAGAGCGCAACACCTTCCGAACGACCTTCCGCGAGACCTTCAGCTCCCGGCAGATCGCCTTGATCG
>JBEVJH010000136.1:0-15240 GCA_040510355.1 Aestuariivirgaceae bacterium | reverse complement strand
ACGCCACCGCCGCGTTGGCATAGGGCTCCTGGCGATCGACGCTCCAATAGCGCAGCTCGTCGAGCCGGATCGGCCGGCCGGTCTCCGCGCAGCGCACGAACTCGCCCGGATGCAGGATCTGATAATCGGCGTCGCCGTAGCGCAGCCTTGCTTCGCGGCCCGGCGGAAAGGTCGGTTCGACGTTCATTCCAACTATCTAATCCGATCGCCCCCGAAATGAAAGAGCAGCGGTCAAAACAGGCTCCCCTGCCCCTCGCCACCGCCGGTCCGGCGGCGCACCGGCCGCGGGCTGTCGTCGCCGATCCGCGCCAGCTTGCGGCCGTCATGGAATTCGAGCGTGACATGGGCTCCGGGCGGTGCCGCACCGGCCGACAGGACCGGCGCCTCGCCGCTGTCGCGCACCAGCACGAAGCCGCGCGCCAGGACCGACGGATATGACAGGGTCACCAGCAGCTTGGCGAGCTGGCGCAGCCGGTCGTGCCGCCGGTCGAAGGCGTGCGCCAGGGATCGGCCCGCCTGCCCCGACAGACGCTCGACCGTCTCGCGATGGCGCTCGACCATCTGCCCGACCGGCCGCAGCGACAACCGTCCTGCCACGCGGGCGAGCTCGGCGCGGTGAATGGTGGTGTTGGCCCGGAGCGCCAGGCCAAGTCGACCCGCCGCGTGATCGAGCCGCTGCCGCGCCAGCGCCAGAATGTCCTGCGGCTTGGGCAACCCACGTTCGGCCGAGCGCAGACGGGTACGGCGCTCCTCGAGGAGACGCGCCATGGCGCTCCGGTGCCGCACCGCCAGGAGCCCGACCGCCTCGCGCAGCTCGCTTCTGACCGGCACGGCGCGCTCGGCGGCGGCGGTGGGGGTCGGCGCCCGATGGTCCGCCGCATGGTCGATGAGCGTGGTGTCGGTCTCATGGCCGATCGCCGAGATCAGCGGGATGACGCTGTCGGCGGCGGCACGAACGGCGATCTCCTCGTTGAAGCCCCAGAGATCCTCGATGCTGCCGCCGCCCCGCGCCACGATGATGAGATCGGGACGCGGCACCGCACCGCCGGCCGGCAGCGCATTGAAGCCGCGAATGGCGGCAGCGACCTCGGCGGCCGAGCCCTCGCCCTGGACGCGCACCGGCCACACCACGACATGGCGGGGAAAGCGCTCCGACAGGCGGTGCAGGATGTCGCGGATGACCGCCCCGGTCGGCGAGGTGATCACCCCGATGACCTGCGGCAGGAAGGGCAGCTTGACCTTGCGTGCGGCGTCGAACAGCCCCTCCGCGGTGAGCTTGCGGCGCCGCTCCTCCAGCATGGCCATTAGCGCGCCAGCGCCGGCCGGCTCGAGCGTCTCCACCGAGAGCTGGTATTTGGACTGACTGGGGAAGGTGGTGATGCGGCCGGTCACCACCACTTCCATGCCCTGCTCCGGCTTGAAGCGGATGCGGTAGAGATTGGCCCGCCAAACCACCGCCGCGATGCAGGCACCCTCGTCCTTGAGGTCGAAATAGAGATGGCCGGAGCCCGGGCGCGACACCTTGCCGATCTCGCCGCGGACCCGGACATGGCTGAAGCCGTCCTCCAGGCTGCGCTTGAGGGCGAAGGACAGCTCGGTGACCGACAGCTCCAGGATGTTGGGCCGGCCGTCGGCCGGCGAGTCGGTGGGGTAAGGTGTCGCCATGGAGGTGAAGGAATCTCTTTTCTGTGTCCCCGTCAAATGCCATTGAGGGGCGATGAACATCCTCCTGATCGGCGGCGGCGGGCGCGAGCACGCCTTGGCCTATGCGATTGCCGCAAGCCCGCTGCTCGACCGGCTCTATTGTGCGCCCGGCAACCCCGGAACCGGCCAATTGGGCGAGAATGTCGCGCTCGACATCGGCGATCATGACGCGGTTACACGATTCTGCGATGCCAAGCGAATCGGCCTCGTGGTGGTCGGGCCGGAGGCGCCGCTGGTCGCCGGCATCGTCGATGCCCTGGCGGGCGCGGGCATCAAGGCATTCGGGCCGAGCGCTGCGGCAGCACGGCTCGAGGGCTCGAAGGGCTTCACCAAGGATCTTTGCAGAAAGGCCGGAATCCCGACCGCCGACTATCGCCGGTTCACGAACAGGGAGGCGGCGCTCCAGCATGTCGCCGAGCATGGTGCGCCGCTGGTCGTCAAGCTCGACGGGCTGGCGCAGGGCAAGGGCGTCACGGTCGCCGAGACGATGCCGGAGGCGGTCGCAGCCGTGGAGCAGGCTTTCGGCGGTGCAGGCGACTGCGCGCTGGTGATCGAGGAACGGCTGGTCGGTCCCGAGCTTTCCTATTTTGCACTGTGCGACGGGCGGCACGTGCTGCCGCTGTCGACCGCCGAGGACTACAAGCGGGTGGGCGACGGCGACACCGGCCCGAACACCGGCGGGATGGGGGCGTTCTCGCCGAGCCATCTCGCCGACCAGGCGCTCGAGGCCCGGGTGCTCGATGAGATCATCCGGCCGACCCTCGGCGCCCTCATCGCGATGGGAACCCCCTATCGCGGCATCCTCTATGCCGGGCTCATCCTCACCGCCGAGGGGCCGAAGCTCATCGAGTACAATGTCCGCTTCGGCGATCCCGAGTGCCAGGTGCTGATGCTGCGCCTCAAGGACGACATCGTCACACTGATGCTGGCGGCAGTCGACGGCGTGCTCGACACCATGTCGGCGCGCTTCCGAGACGAGGCGGCGCTGACCGTCGTGATGGCCGCCAAGGGCTATCCCGGGCGCGTCGAGACCGGCAGCGAGATCGGCGGGCTGGAGGCGGCCGGCAGCGTCGAGGAGGTGGTGGTGTTCCAGGCCGGCACAAGCCGCGACGGCGGGCGGCTCCTCGCTTCCGGCGGACGCGTCCTCAACGTGACGGCGACGGGTCCGGATCTCGCCGCGGCACGGCAGCGTGCCTACAAGGCCGTGTCGCTGATCGATTTTCCCGGCGGCTTCTACCGTCGCGACATCGGCAAACAACCGCGATAAAATGGTCATATGAACGAACCCCTGGAAAAATTCGAGCCGCGCATGGTGGCCGGCGCAGGGGCCGACATCTTTGTCAGGACCGGCGGCGACGGGCCGGCCCTGCTGTTGCTTCACGGCTATCCGCAGACCCATGTCATGTGGCATCGGCTCGCCCCGGTGCTGGCCCGCCACTTCCGCCTGGTGATCGCCGATCTGCGCGGCTATGGCCGGTCCGGCATGCCGCAGAACGATCGCGAGAACCGCACCTACTCCAAGCGCGCCATGGCGGCCGACATGGTGGCGGTGATGGCCGCGCTCGGCCATGAGCGGTTCGCGGTGGCGGGGCATGACCGCGGCGGCCGCGTCGGCTACCGCATGGCGCTCGACACCCCCGGCGCGGTCGAGCGGCTGGCGGTGCTCGACATCATCCCGACCTATGACATGTGGGCCGGCATGGACGGCAATCTCGCCCTCAAGGTCTATCACTGGCCGTTTCTCGCGCAGGCGCCGCCAATGCCCGAGCGGTTGATCGAGAGCGACACCCGCTTCTATCTCGACTGGACGCTGGCGAGCTGGACCAAGAGCGGCGATCTCGGCTGCTTCGACGAGGCGGCGCTCGCCGCCTATCGGGCTGCCTTCGCGGCGCCGGGCCGCGTGCATGCCGCCTGCAACGACTATCGCGCCGGCGCCACCTTCCATCTCGCCGCCGACCGCGAGGACCGCTCGGCGGGGCGACGGATCGCCTGCCCGACGCTGGTGCTGTGGGGCACCGGCGGCATTCCGTCGGAAGCCGCCGACTCCATGGCGATCTGGCGGAGCTGGTGCGAGGCAGCGGAAGGGTGCGCCATCGACGCGGGCCATTTCCTGGCGGAGGAGAACCCCTCCGAAACGGCGGCGGCGCTCATTCCCTTCTTCTCGGACCGGGCATGAGCGCTGCCAGGATCGATCGCCAGGCCGCATTTTCCGGGACCGCCGAGATCCGCGCGCCGCACCGCTTCGATGCCGAGGCCCTCGCCGCCTATCTGGCGGATCGGATCGACGGCTTCGCCGGGCCGCTGACGGTCAGCCAGTTCAAGGGCGGACAGTCGAACCCGACCTATAAGCTCGCCACCCCTGGCGCCTCCTATGTGCTGCGACGCAAGCCGCCCGGACGGCTCCTGCCCTCGGCGCATGCGGTCGAGCGGGAGTACCGGGCGACCGCGGCGCTTCATCCGCTGGGCTTCCCGGTGCCGCGGCCGCATCTTCTGTGCGAGGACACGAGCGTCATCGGCACCGCCTTCTACGTCATGGATTTCGTTCCCGGCCGGGTGTTCTGGGAGCCCTATGTCCCGGGCGTCACCGCGGCCGAGCGGGCCGCCATTTATGACAGCCTGAACGCCACCCTGGCACGCCTGCACCAGGTCGATGTCGCGGCGGCAGGCTTGAGCGATTTCGGCCGCCCCACCGGCTATGTGCAGCGCCAGATCAAGCGCTGGGCCGACCAATATCATGCCTCGGAGACCGACAAGATCGCCGAGATGGACCGGTTGAGCGCGTTTCTCCCGACGGCGGTGCCGGACAGCGGCGAGACCGCGCTCGTCCATGGCGACTATCGGCTCGACAATTGCATCGTCGCGCCGGATGGGGCGCACATCCGCGCCGTGCTCGACTGGGAGCTGTCGACGCTCGGCGACCCCATCGCCGATTTCACCTATCATCTGATGCAGTGGAAGATGCCGAGGAGCCCCGACGGCGCCGGCGTCGGCTCGCTCGTGGGTCACGAGGACGACGCACCGGGGCTGCCGCGGCTCGAGGACTATGTGGCGCTCTATTGCGCCCGCACCGGCCGCGACGACATCCCCGATCTCGACCTCTATCTCGCCTATAATTTCTTCCGCATGGCGGCGATCTTCCAGGGCATCGTCGGCCGGGTCCGCGACGGCACCGCCACCAATCCCAATGCCGCCGCCATCGCCGGCCAGGTGCGGCCGATGGCGGAGGTCGCCTGGGCCTTTGCCAGGAGGGCCGGGGCATGAGCGCGCCGCTCAAGATCGGGCTCGGCCTCGGCGCCGGCGCCGCCCGCGGGCTCGCCCACATCACCATTCTGGAGGCATTCGACGATCTCGGCATCAAGCCGTCGCTCATCGTCGGCACCAGCAGCGGCGCGCTGATCGGCGGCAGCTATGCGTCGGGGCTCGACGCCCGCTCGATCCGCGCCCATGCCGAAGCGGTGCTCGGCAAGCGGGTCAGGGCGGCGCGCCGGGTGCTCGCCCGCGACAGCCGCAGCAGCATCTTCCGGCTGATCAACTTCAATCCGCTCGCGGCACCGTTGCTCGATGGTCTCCAGCTCATCCGCCTGGCGCTCCCGGCCACGGTCGCGCGGCGCATCGAGGACACGGTCATTCCCTTCAAGGTCATCGCCACCGACTTCTTCGGTCACTGCGAGGTCGAGGTGACGACCGGCAACATGGAGCAGGCCATCGCCGCCTCGATCGCCATCCCCGGCGTCATCGCCGGGCCGCAGGTGCAGGGGCGGCCGCTGGTCGATGGCGGATGCGTCAATCCGGTTCCCTTCGACCGTGCCCGCGACGGCATGGACATCGTGGTCGGCATCGACGTGATCGGCAGCCCGATGCCGCGGCCGCGCCGCCCGTCGAGCCTCGAGCTGCTGACCGGGGCGATGCAGATCCAGCAGAAGCAGATCTCGGCGCTGCGGCGCGCGGTCAATCCGCCCGACATCTATATCGAGCCCGAGGTCGATCGCTTCCGCGTGCATGAGTTCTTCCGCCTGCGCGACATTCTCAAGGCAGCCGAGCCGGCCCGCGAGCGCCTCAAGCGGTCGCTCGGCACGGCAATCGAAATGCACGAGCGCGGCCGCCTTGCCGCGGAGTGAAGGCCGGGAACCGTTCAAAAGTTTCGATCGGTCTTGTCAACATGCAGCACTAACTGTAGGTTGCAGGCCGGCATCGAGGTTGAGAATGAAACGCGCGTTGAAAAATGCACGGCAAGGGATGGATCAGCTTCTGGAGATCTCTGAAGTGATCAAGCACACGCTCAGTGAAAATTTCCAGACTACAAAGATCGTAGAGGTTCGAACCTTCGCTACGGAGAATGCAGAAGGTGAAGGGCTGTTGCAGATCTACGTCGTCATCGATGGAACGCCCAAGGATGTAGACGCACACGAGTTGAGCGGTGCAGTCCGGCTGGTTCGCCCAAAGCTTGATGAAATCGACGAGCAGCGGTTCCCAATATTTTCATTTGTTTCCAAGAAAGAGATCGGGGATCGGCCAATTGCTCCCCGGTGATCTGTTGAAGACAGCCAGTGATTTGGTATCCACGAAAGGTCGTCCAAGGCAAACCAATCTCTTGCGTGGAGTAAGCACCGTTTACTATGCACTTTGCCACGCCTTGGCGAAAACAGCGGCCGACCTTTTGATTGGCAGCAGCAGAGAAAGCAAGTGCTCCGAGGCGTGGTGCCAGGTTTATCGGGCTCTCGACCACGGCGCCGCCAAGAATGCTTGCCAAAACCGAAGGAAACTATCTGGTTTTCCTCGGGAAGTTCAGGATTTGCAGATGTCTTTGTCTCGATGCAGGAGAAGAGACATAAATCTGACTACGATTCAAAAATCAAAGTTTCCAAATCTGAGCTTCTCATTGATATCGAGGTCGCGAACGACGTAATTGCCAATTTCAATAAAGTTTCGACCTCGCAAAGAAAGGCATTCGCGGCGCTGCTTCTCTTCAAGGCACGCTAACGCCGGGACCGTTCAACGCCGCGCCCTGAAGAATTCGACCAGCAGCGCCTGCGCTTCGGCCTCGCCGATGCCGCCATAGACTTCCGGCGCGTGGTGGCAGGTCGGTTGGGTGAACAGCCGGGGACCGTGCTCGACCGCGCCCATCTTGGGGTCGGCGGCGCCGAAATAGAGCCGGCGCAGCCGGGCGAAGGAGATGACCGCCGCGCACATGGCGCAGGGCTCGAGCGTGACATAGATGTCATGGCCGACCAGGCGCTCGCTGCCCAGCCTTGCGCAAGCCTCGCGCACTGCCAGCATCTCGGCATGGGCGGATGGGTCGCGGTCGGCCACCATGCGGTTCCCGGCAGCGGCGATGACCGTTCCCCTGCGGTCGACCACCACGGCGCCGACCGGCACCTCCCCCGTCGCCGCGGCCTCTGCGGCGAGATCGAGAGCGTGGCGCATGGCGTCGGGCAGGATCATGGCCCTCTATAGCACCCTTGACGGCCGAGTCGTTTTGCGTCACTTCGAGCCGATGGCCAGCCGCTCGCCATCCCCGAAAACCTATCCAGGCGAACGCATCGCCAAGGTCATGGCGCGGGCCGGGCTTTGCTCGCGTCGCGACGCCGAGCGGCTCATCGCCGAGGGTCGGGTCACGCTCAACGGCGCCATTCTCGCCACGCCGGCGGTCAATGTTGCGCCCGGCGACAGCGTGCTGGTCGATGGCAAGCCGCTGCCCGATGCCGAGCGGGTGCGGTTGTGGCGCTATCACAAGCCGGCCGGCCTCGTCGTCTCCAACCGCGATCCGCGCGGCCGCCCGACCGTGTTCGACCGGCTGCCGCCAGAGCTGCCGCGGGTGGTGTCGGTGGGGCGGCTCGACCTCAACACCGAAGGGCTGCTGCTCCTGACCAATGACGGCGCGCTGGCGCGGGAACTGGAGTTGCCGGCGACGGGCTGGCTGCGGCGCTATCGCGTGCGCGCCTTTGGGACGGTGGACCAGGCGGCGCTCGACCGGCTGAAGGGCGGGATCACCATCGACGGCGTGCGCTACGGCCCGATCGAGGCGAAGCTCGAACGGGTCCAGGGCGGCAATGCCTGGCTGCTCTTCGGGCTGCGCGAGGGCAAGAACCGCGAGGTGAAGAAGGTGTGCGAGCATCTCGGGCTCCAGGTCAACCGGCTGATCCGGGTGTCGTTCGGCCCGTTCATGCTGGGCGAGCTGCCGCGCGGCGCGGTCGAGGAGGTGCATCCGCGCGTGCTGCGCGAGCAGCTCGGCCGCAAGCATCTGGCGACCGGCTGAGCGATGCGGATCGTCGGCGGGGCCTTGAGCGGGCGGACGCTGGCGGCGCCGCGCGGCCGCCATACCCGCCCGACCGCCGACCGCGTCCGCGAGGCCATCTTCAACAAGCTCGAACATGGGATTGCGGGATTTTCCCTTGCCGGCATCCGGGTTCTCGACCTCTTCGCCGGCAGCGGCGCCATGGGCCTCGAGGCGCTGTCGCGCGGCTCTGCCCATGTGCTCTTCATCGACGACGACGCCGAGGCGCGCGGCCTGATCCGGCGCAATGCCGACGAGCTGGGGGTGATCGGGCGCACCAAGATCTGGCGGCGCGACGCCACGCGGCTTGGGACCCTGGCGCCGCTCCAGCCCTTCGGCCTGGCCTTTCTCGACCCGCCCTATCGCCGCGGCCTCGCCACGGCGGCGCTCGGCAGCCTGGTCGCCGGCGCCTGGCTTGCCCCGCAGGCGGTCGTGGTGGTCGAGGAGGCGGCCGACGCAACGATCGAGGCGCCGGCAGCCCTCAGCCTGATCGAGCGCCGCCATTATGGGGAAACCCAGGTCGGATTCTACTTCCAGTCGGGCCAGTCGGTGATGTAGTCGCCGAGATCCTCCTCGGGGATCCCCTCCTCCGACAGCGTCCGGCCGCGACATGAAATGCCGGCGGCGACCACGGTGTCGCCGGTGCCCGAGATCAGGGGGTGCCACCAGGCGAGGCCCCGGCCCTCGGCCAGCCGGCGGTAGGCGCAGCTCCTCGGAAGCCAGGAAAACCGGGAAACATTGGCCGAATCGAGCTTGATGCAGTCCGGCACCAGGCGCCGACGATTGGCATAGTCCCGACACCGGCAGGTGGCGCCGTCGAACATGTGGCACGCCACGGTCGTCGGGAAGATCTCGCCGGTATCCTCGTCCTCGAGCTTGACCAGGCAGCAGCGGCCGCAGCCGTCGCACAGGCTCTCCCATTCGGCCTCGGTCATCTCGATGAGGCGCTTTCTTTCCCAAAAACGGTCCTGGCTCATGACATCAATCATGTGATGCGGGCGACGGATTATCCATAGTACCATCGTCGGCGATTCGAATCGGGGCGGCCCGAAAAGGGGCGCAATCAACCGCTAACCCCTGTCCGGCTTTCCCGGGACCAAGACGCTGACATCCCATGATGAACGACGACAACCCGTTCTACCGCAGTTTCATGGCCCTCGACTCCTGGCTGTCCACAGCCGGTTTCGAGACCGTCGATTTCATCCAGCGCTCCTGGTCGGCCTATTCCTCCTGGCTGGAGCGGTTCCGCATCCGTGGCCTGACGCGGATCGCCGTCGACATGGTGGACGACGCCCTGACCCTCGGCATGGGGGTGGCGGCCGTGATCTGCGTCGTCGCCATTCCGCCGTTCAACAACACCGGCGACATCTGGAACCAGGGCCGGCAATATGCCGTGACCTTCACCGACCAGAATGGCGAGATCATCGGCAGGCGCGGCATCCGCCAGGATGATGCCGTGCCGATCCAGGAGATTCCGAAGCACGTCATCAATGCGGTGCTCGCCACCGAGGATGCCCGCTTCTACCAGCATTTCGGCATCGACCTACAGGGCCTCGGCCGCGCCATGCTGGTCAATGCCCAGGCGAACGAGGTGGTGCAGGGCGGCTCGACGTTGACCCAGCAGCTTGCCAAGAACCTGTTCCTGTCGCCGGAGCGCTCGGTCAAGCGCAAGCTGCATGAGGCGTTCCTGGCGCTGTGGATCGAGTCGCGGCTGACCAAGGACCAGATCCTGAAGATGTATCTCGACCGCTCCTATCTGGGCGGCGGCGCCTATGGCGTCGAGGCGGCGGCGCAATATTATTTTGGCAAGTCGATCCGCGACGTGAACCTGTCGGAGGCGGCGATCCTGGGCGGCCTGTTCAAGGCGCCGTCGAACTATGCGCCGCATGTCAATGCCGAAGCCGCGAAGGCGCGCGCCAATGTGGTGCTCTACCGGATGCTCGATGTCGGCTTCATCAGCCAGGGCGAGCTGTTCGAGGCGAAGCAGCATCCGGCGGAAGTCGTCAACCAGGCGGCCTTCTACAGTCCCGACTGGTTCCTCGACTGGGCCTATAAGGAGACGCTCGACGTCATCAACGAGCAGAACCTGACCAGCGAATATGTGATCGAGGTCAAGAGCACGGTCGACCTCGCCATGCAGAAGGCCGCCCAGCGGATCGTCAACGACAAGCTGGAGAAGGAGGCGCCGGCCTACAAGGCGACACAGGCGGCGCTCGTGGCGATGACGCCGGACGGCGCGGTTAGGGCGATCGTCGGCGGCAAGGACTACGAGGCGAGCCAGTTCAACCGCGCCACCGATGCGCTGCGCCAGCCCGGCTCGTCGTTCAAGCCCTTCGTCTATCTGGCGGCGCTCAAGGCGGGCTTCAAGCCGACCTCGGTCGTCTATGACTCGCCGGTGTCGGTCGGCAGCTGGACGCCGAAGAACTACACGCTCAAATATGCCGGACGCACCACCCTCACCAATGCGCTCGCTCATTCCTACAATTCGGTGCCGGTGCATCTGATGCTGCAAATCGGCCGCAAGGCGATCATCGACACCGCCCATGAATGCGGCCTCAAATCGAACCTGCTGTCGATCGCCTCGCTGCCGCTCGGCACCAATGAGGTGACGCTGCTCGACATCACCACCGGCTATGCCACCTTCGCCAATTCCGGCAGGCTGGCGGTGCCGCACACGGTGCTCGAGATCCGCCGGCCGACCGGCGAGCTGCTGTACAGCCGCGAGGCCAATGCGACGACGCCGAAGCAGGTCGAGCCCGAGGACAAGATCGCCGATCTGAACGTCATGATGAACCAGGTGGTGCTGGGCGGCACCGGCCAGCGGGCCTTTCTGGGCTTCACGCCGCAGGCCGGCAAGACCGGCACCAACCAGAGCTACCGCGATGCCTGGTTCATCGGCTTCACCGGCCAGCTGGTTGCCGGCGTCTGGTTCGGCAATGACGATTTCAAGGAAATGAAGAAGATGACCGGCGGCACGGTCCCGGCCGCCACCTGGCACGACTTCATGGTCGAGGCGCTGGCCGGCAAGGCGCCGGTGGCGCTGGCCGGCCTGCCGGTGACCGATGCGCATATCAAGCTGGCGGCGGAGAACAAGGCGCCGGTCGAGACCGCGATGGCGGATCAACCCAAGACCGATGCGACGGCCTCGACCGCCGAAGGCGAAGCGCCGCCCAGCGGGCCGGCCGATGCACTGGCGGCGGCCGACGCGGCGCTGGCCGAAGGCCTGGGCGACGACAATGACGAGCCGCAGAAGAGCGATGCCGGCGGCATATTGCAGGACATGTTCACCCTGTTCCGCCAGCAGCCGGTGCAGAAGACCCGCCAGCAGGTCGAGCGCCGGCGGGCGCGCCAGGCCTCGCCGCAGGTGGTGCAGCGGCAGCCGCAGCAGCGTGCCCGCGATCAGTTCTTCATCTTCAACGGATTCGGCCGGTCCAGCAATTTCTCGTCGCGCTTCAAGCGGGACTGGACGCGCGAGCGCTGATCGGCTAGCTCGATTTCGAGGCGCCGAGGCAGGGGCCGGCGGGGCCTAGGCAGGGCCGGCGAGGCACAAGGTTGCGTGGGTCGTTGAAATTCGCTCTCTCGGCGCTCGCCGCAGGCACGGTCGGGCTGGCGAGCGTCACGGCTGCGATCGACGGCTCGATCGGCGGCATCTCCGAGAGCCTCGGGCAATGGAAGATCTGGCCGCTGGCCGGTGCTGCCGCCGCCGATCCCTATACCAGGGCGCATTTCACCGCCGCGGATCGCCTGCCACCCAATTCCTTCGAGGTCCAGGAATATGAGACGTCGGTGGACAGCGACGGGCGCTCGCTCGATGCCTCCTGCACCTACCGGCTGAGCGGTCGGATGCCGCCGACCCGCTGGTGGAGCGTCTGGGCAATGGTGGCGGGCGGAAGCGCCGACCAGCAGCCGGGTGGCGTCACCTCGAGCGATGCGGTCTATGACTCCAATGGCGAGGTGATGATCGCCCTGTCGGCCAGTCCGCAGACGGGACAATGGGTCCGGCTAACCGATTCCGGCAGCTTCACCGTCATCATGCGGCTGTACAATCCGGCGGTGAACTTCCGCCGCAATGTCAAGCAGGAGCCGTTGCCGGTGCTGGCGCGGGTCGGTTGCTGATGGGACGGGAGCGATGAGCGGACGCGTGTTCTGGGTGGTCGCCACCGTCCTCCTGGCGATCGTGGTTCATCTCACCTATGTGCTGTTTGCGCCCGGCGACACGGTGGAGCGCAAGCTCCAGGCGATGCGGACGCTGGCCGGCGTCAACAGCCTGAAGGTGCTGAGCGCTGCCGATTCGAAGAGCTTCCTGATCGGCGAGGGCCCGGGGCTCGTGCATGCGATCTGCGTCTACGATCTCGGCGAGGGCGAGGTGATGGCCGAGTCGCCGATCCCGGCGGGCTACTGGTCGCTCAGCATCTACACGGCGCACGGCACCAACGTCTATACGCTGAACGACCGCCAGGCGGAGGTCTCCACGCTGTCGCTGGTGTTGCGCAAGGCCAACCCGCTGCGCGAGACCGAGACACCGGTCGGCGCCGATTCGACAATGGAAAAGATCTTCATCGATTTGAGCGAGCCGACCGGGCTCATCGTCATGCGCGCCATCCTGCCGGACGAACCGGCGCGCCACCGCGTCGAGGAGGAGCTCTCCCGGGCGCGCTGCGAGCCAGTGTGAGCCTGGTAATTACGCATTGATTTCAGTGGTTGATAACATGAAATCGATATGTAATAATCGGACTCGCTTAGGAAGATGGTCATAGACTCGTGGCGAGCGCGGTACGGAAGATTCTCGATCATTTGCGGGAAGATGGGGGCCTTCAGGGCAAGGACATCGCCAACATCGTCTCGGTTTCGCCGGCGACAGTTTCCCGCTGGTCGAGCGGCAAGGCGACGCCTGACCTGAAGACCCAAACCGTGATTGCCGAGCTTCGCTATGTCGTCGACCGCCTTGCAGATTTCTACACGCCCGAGGAAACCCGTGTCTGGCTTCATGCCAGCCACCCCCTGCTGAAGGGCGAGCGCGCCATCGACCTGATAAATTCCGGGCGAACGGAAGAGGTTCTGGCCGTCATCGAAGGCCTGGACTCGGGAGCCTACACATAAGTGAGGGGCGACCCGCGAAAGCCCCGTGACCTTCGCTTGCTCGATCAGATCGATTCCCTGCAACGCGAACCGTTCAGCCAGGATGTCTGGCGCGTGGCCCGGGAGGGGCGAGACCCAGTCATCGGCGCGCCGTCCGACAGCCGATGGTGCGACGGCTCGTTCGAGGTTCTCTATACGTCTTTCGAAAGACACGGAGCCATTGCGGAGGTCTTCGCCCTGCTCAGCCTGCACCCGATCTTTCCCTCGAAACTGTCGTTTTTCGTGCACCGCCTGAGGGTGGTTGCGCGGCAGGCGCTGAAGTTCGTGGACTTGTCGCAGCTTGCAGAGGTCGGTGTCGATATCAGCCGGTACAAGGAACGGGACTATTCGAGCACCCAGGCGATCGCCGATGCGGCATATTTTCTGGGTTATGATTCGATCATCGCGCCGAGCGCACGCTGGAGCGGTCTGAATGCGGTCCTCTTCACGGACCGCATTGCCCCCGCAGAGATCGAGATCGTCGATCGGGAGGCCGACCCGATCGACTGGAAGGCTTGGCGACAGAGCGAACGCCGCAGAGGCGGCCGGCATTGATGAGCGGCGGTCTTCCGACTGCCGGACGCCTATTGCCTATTCGCTGTTGGCGGCGGCCTTCTCCGGCGGCGCCACCGCCGGCAGCCGATCCGCCAGGCTGAATTCGCCCCGCTCTATTCTGACCCCCGTGAACAACAATATCTTCGCCGGTCCCTCGCCGGTCGCGACGCGCCGTCGACGCTCGCGCTGTGTCAGATGACAAAGCTCGCCCATGGTCCCCATGCTCCCCGCCCAATCGCCATGCCCCGCGATTGGTCCCCAACGATTGATGCATCTTATGGTTAACAAAATTCAACCAACAATCCAGTTATGAATTGGAGAAATCGCCGTCCAGGAGCCCGAATCCTGACGGATCGTCGATTTCGAGCAACCAAATATCGGGGTCGAACCGCATTTCCCGGGCAATCAGGGCGTCGACAGCCTGGGTTTCGGCGGGAGTCACGGTCAATCTGAGCTGGAACTGCCGGCGGCCCGATTCGTCAAAAGCGGGGCCGGGCGCCGGGCCGAACAGCCGGATGCTCCCGTCGCGCAGGATCACCCGGACGAACACGCTCCCCGCCTCGTCGGCGCCGCGCCGGGCGACCACCCCGGTCAGGCCCTGCCCGAAGCACCGCCGAAGATGCGCCGCCACCCAGATTGCGGTTTTGACTGCCATGGGGGCAGTAGGCAGGAGGCAGGAGGCATTAGGCAATAGTCAGAAGCGAATAGCGAATAGCGAATAGAAGGCCCCTCATCCGCCCCTTCGGGGCACCTTCTCCCCGCTGGCGCGGGGAGAAGGGAGTGGCCTCCCTCACTATTCGCTATTCGCTATTCGCTATTCGCTGCTGCTGCTACTTGAGGAAACTCGTCTGCCCGGACGTCTTGGCAAGCTCGCTCAGGAGATCGGGCGTGATCTCGCCGCTTACCGGCAGGCGGCGGTCGCCTTCGAACTCCCGGATCGCCTGGCGCGTGGTCTCGCCGAGGGTGCCGTCGATCGGCCCGGGCAGATAGCCAAGCTCGGACAAGCCGGTCTGCACATGCTTGACGGTCGCCTCGTCGGGCCCGATCGAGCCGGTGGTCTCGCTCTTCGCCACCTGCTTCAGGGTCTTGGTGTAGCGCAGATGGTCGAGCAGGTCTTGGAGGCTGGCGCGCTGCGGCAACCCGTTGGTCTTGCGGTAGGCATCGAGCGCGGCGCGCGTCTCGCTCGACAGCCGGCCGTCGATCGGGCCGCCATAGCGCTTGAGCGCCGCCAGCTCGCGCTGCACGTCGATCAGCGCCGCCTTCGGCGTCGCCCGCTCGGTCTTCACCGCCACCGACAGGCGCGGCCCCGCCCGGCCCTTGGGCAGCGCCAGCTCGATCGTGTCGGAATCGGCGCCCCGCCGCCCCGGGGGCTGCGCAAACACCGCGTTCCACACGATCGCCGCCGTGAGGCCAAGCGAAAGGATCAGACCCGTTGCTGGCAGAATGCGCAGCGACGGCCGACCCCGGTCATCGTCATCGTCAAAAGCGCTCATACGCCCCAAGACGCCCACCAACTTTTGCCCGCGTTAACCCTAGCCCGGGCGCGGTTAAGAAGCGGTTGAAGGGAGCGAATGGCGAATAGCGAATAG
>JBEVJH010000135.1:0-9851 GCA_040510355.1 Aestuariivirgaceae bacterium | reverse complement strand
GCCGGAGCCGGTCCGACAGCTTCACCCCTTCATGCCGGTTGTTGATGGCGATGAAGAAATGGTGGTCCCCGGGAAGCCCGGTCCGCGCCGCCCTGATCAGGGCCAGCCGGACAACCCGCCTCAATGCCTCCTGGACGAGGAGGTCGTATCGCATCAGATCTTCGGCCATGGTGCCCGCCGCAGAATCAGTCCCCGAATTCACTATACCCCGAAAATCAAGTGCAGGCTTCTGTTGCCAGGTGCCTGCGAACCCCGCCTGAAGCGGCTAAGCCTCAGGGCTTTGATTTCAGACCGTTAAAGCTGCATTACGCAGCCGCAGCGGCCTCAGCATAGTTGTCGTTGGCAACTATATGTTCGGCCCGATAACGGCGGAACCATGCCGGGCAAAAGCCCACCCTTTACGCCCTCGTCGATCCTGTTTCACCCCCATCAGATGCCGCCTTCGCGAGCGAGATGTGGTGGAGGTGCCGGGTACTGCCCCCGGGTCCGATGGGTTTATTGCGATGGCAGTTTATCGCCATAGCCACCTTGCGGGTGGCACCCCCTATATAATCGGTCCGCGTGTGGATTTGAAGAGGCGGGGATAACGCTTCCCACCGGCGCGACGCCGATCCCACGACTTCCTATATTGGGTGCATGCGGCAGTATCTCGATCTCCTACGCCATGTCCGCGACCGCGGCATCCGGAAGAGCGACCGGACCGGCACCGGCACGCTGTCGGTGTTCGGCCACCAGATGCGCTTCGACCTGGCCGACGGCTTCCCGCTGCTCACCACCAAGAAGCTGCATGTCCGCTCGATCGTCCATGAGCTGCTGTGGTTCCTGCGCGGCGACACCAATGTCGCCTATCTCCGGGAGAACGGCGTCACCATCTGGGATGAATGGGCGGACCCCGATGGCGAGCTCGGCCCGGTCTATGGCGCCCAATGGCGCTCCTGGCCCGCCCGCGACGGCGGCACCATCGACCAGATCGCCGAGGTGGTGCGCCGCATCCGCACCGACCCCGATTCGCGCCGCCTGATCGTCACCGCCTGGAACCCCGCCGATATCGGCCGCATGGCGCTGCCGCCCTGCCACTGCCTGTTCCAGTTCTATGTGGCCGAGGGTCGGCTGTCCTGCCAGCTCTACCAGCGCTCCGGCGATGTTTTCCTCGGTGTGCCCTTCAACATCGCTTCTTATGCGCTGCTGACCCACATGGTCGCCCATGTCACCGGCCTTGAGCCGGGCGAGTTCATTCACACGCTGGGCGACGCCCACCTCTATCTGAACCATCTCGCCCAAACCGATGCCCAGCTCGCGCGCACCCCGTTGCCCTTGCCGCGCCTCACCATTCCCCGCAAGGTGACCGACATCGGCGGTTTCCGCTTCGAGGATTTCGTGCTGACCGACTACCGTCCGCACCCCCATATCGCCGCCCCGGTGGCCGTTTAGCCATGCGCACGACCTTCGTGGTGGCGGCGGCACGCAATGGCGTGATCGGCCGGGCCGGGGGCCTGCCGTGGAAGATCTCCTCCGATCTCAAGCTCTTTCGTCGCCTGACCCTCGGCCGGCCGGTGATCATGGGGCGGCGGACCTGGGAAAGCCTCGCAATCAAGCCGCTGCCGGATCGCCCCAACATCGTCGTCACCCGCCAGCCCGATTATCAGGCACAGGGCGCGCTGGTGGTCCATTCGCTGCATCAGGCGCTCGCCGCGGCCCACCGGCTGGCGGTCGCCGACCGTGCGGAGGAAATTGCCATCATCGGCGGGGGCGAGATCTTTGCCGAGGCTTTGGCGGCGAAGCTGGTGAACCGAATTTACCTCAGCGAGGTCGACCTCGAGCCCACGGGCGATACGGTCATGCCGGCCCTCGACGGTGCCGAATGGCGCGAGACGTCGCGCCAGAAAATGCCCAAGGGCCCGCGTGACGAAGCCGAAGTCAGCTTCGTCACGCTTGACCGGATCGTCTGAAAGAAAAACCTACTGCTGGGTGGTGCCGCTCGGCGCGGGTGCAGGTGCCGGAGCGGGTGCAGGAGCCGGTGCGGGAGCCGGCGTCGCCGGTTCATTGCTGGTGGTTCCGCTCGGCGCTGGTGCCGGGGTCGGCGAAGGTGTCGTTGTCGTCGACTCGCTACTCGGGGTTGTCGTCGTCGTGGTGGCGGTCCGCTCCGTGCCACCGTAAACCAGGAACGCGATAACGGCGATCACCACAATCAGGCCGCCAATGACAAAAGCCATCGTCCTACCACCGCCGGGGTCACGCGGACCCGCCGTCCGGTTGAGATCGCTCATTAACTTCTTCTCCTTCTCTTGCCGGTCCGGTTGCGAACCCGCTTCAACCCGATTGGTTCCCAAAGCGAGTATTCTGGACCCGACTTCAACGCGCCGCTACAGTAGCAACCATGCATTCTGGACCGAGCGGTCTTCCTGCGGTGGTCGTCGTAGGCGCCGGGGCTGCCGGCATCGGGGCGGGATTGGCGCTTGCCCGCTCCGGGGTTCCCTACATCATTCTCGAAGCCTCGTCACGTGTGGGCGGACGCGCCTTCACCGACTGCGACAGCCTCGGCTCCCTGTTCGATCACGGCTGCCACTGGTTTCATTCTGCCGACCTGAACCCGCTCCGCGTGTTGGCCGACCGACTTGGTCACGCTTACGCAGGGCGTACGACGCGGGGGGTCAGACCCATCTGCGTCGATGGGCGATGGGTCGACGAGTCCGAACGCGAACACGTCAATTCGATGATCTTCGGGATGTTCGACGAGATTGAGGCTGCAGCCGGACAAGGCCGTGATGTCCCATTGAGCGAGGTGATCGACTTCACCGGCCGCTTCGGACCGCTCCGGCGGCACTGGATCGAGCTCCTCGAGTGCCGCGCCCCTGAGGAGGTCTCGGTCCTCGATGCCGGCCGTTATCGCGACAGCAAGGTCAACTATGCCGTGAAGGACGGTTATGGGCGACTTTTCGAAAAGTTGAGCTCATGCCTCGCCATCAGGCGCAACAGCCCAGTGACGGAGATCGAGACCATGGCCGACTCCGTCCGCATTCGCGGCGATTTCGGCGAGATTGCATGCGCTGCGGTCATTCTCACCGCTTCCCTCGGCGTCCTCGCGTCGGGCGCCGTCAGGCTGCTTCCGGAGCCGGACCATGCCTTTGCGGCGGCGCTCGATGACATCCGCATGGGAACCTACGAGAAGACCATCATTGCCTTCGACAAGCCGGTGCTCGCCGCGCCGGGAGCCCAGAGCTTCTATTGCGACATCGTCGATCCCTCGGAATCTGGAGACTTGCCGCTCAATTTCGAGATCCAGCCCTTCGGGCGGCCGCTCGCCATCAGCCATCTGGCCGGCGGCTCGCTCGACCGGCTGCTTGCCCGCGAGGGTGAAGCTGGCCTCGTCGACTTGACGATCGCCAAGCTCGTCCGCGCCTTCGGCGGCGACATCCGGCGCCACATTGTCGGCACACTGGTGACGAGCTGGGGCAGCAACCCCTTCATCCGCGGCGGCTATGCGATCGCCCGGCCGGGACGCGCCGTTTCCCGGGAGCGGTTGATCGCCGGCGATATTTCCGACCGCGTGTTCCTCGCCGGTGAGGCCTGCCACCCCTATTGGTACGCCACGGCCCATGGTGCCTACCTGACCGGCATCGACCGTGCCCACCGCGCGCTCCGGGCGATCGGCCGGGAAGACCTGCCGCCGGACCCGCTCTGGCTGCCGTCTCCCGCCGCTGCCGCCAGCGGCTGAGTCTCGTCGATATGGCTCCGCAATCCATGGACTTGTCGGCGCGTCTTACCTATATCAGCCGCGGGTTTCGCCGTGGCTCGGCGCCCGCGAGCCACGCTTGAGGTGAGGAACAACGACGGATGCCATGGAGCAATCAGGGGGGCGGAGGTGGATGGCAGGGAGGCCGTGGCCCGTGGAGCCAGGGACCATGGGGGCAGGGCCCTTCGGGACCGCCCGGACGTGGCGGCAACCAGCCGCCCGACCTTGAGGAGCTGATCAGGAAAAGCCAGGAGAGGCTGCGCCAGATCCTGCCCGGGGGCGGTGGTGGCGGCGGCGGTTTTGGCCGCGGTCAGTGGCTTGCGGTTCTCGTCCTCGTGGCGCTCGGCTGGCTTTACATGAGCGCCAACACCATCAAGCCCGACGAGAACGGTCTTGTGCTGCGCCTGGGCAGCTACAACCGCACCGTCGGCCCCGGCCTGCACTTTGTCTTTTGGCCGGTCGAGCGCATCGAGAAGCTTCCGGTCGAGGCGGAGAACCAGATCGACTTCGGCGGCGGCGGCAAGGGCGAGGGCCTGATGCTGGCCGGCGACCAGAACATCGTCGACATGCGCTTCACCGTCCTGTGGAAGATCAAGGACCCGCGCGACTTCCTGTTCAACGTCGCCGAGCAGGAGGAGCTCGTCACCCGGGTGGCCGAGAGCGCCATGCGCGAGGTGGTCGGCCGCACCCCCGCCGAGGAGATCCGCACCAGGGGCCGCCAGGCCGCCCAGGATCAGGTTCGCGATCTCATCCAGAGGACGCTCGACGAATACCGCTCCGGCGTCCTGATCACCGGCGTGCAGCTCGAGAAGGCGGATCCGCCGCCTCAGGTGGTGGACGCCTTCGAGGAGGTCCAGCGCGCCGAGCAGAACCAGAACAAGCTGATCCGCGAGGCCGAGCAATATCGCAATCAGATCCTCGGCCAGGCCCGCGGCGATGCGTCCAAGATCGTGGAGGATGCCAAGGCCTACAAGTCGCGCGTCGTTGCCGAGGCGCAGGGCGAGGCGCAGCGCTTCGTATCGGTCTACACCGAATATGAGAAGGCCAAGGACGTCACCCGCCAGCGGCTGTTCCTCGAGACGCTCGAGGACGTCCTGGCGAAATCCAACAAGGTGATCATCGAGGAGGGCAAGGACGGCCCCGGCGTCGTGCCTTACCTGCCCCTGCCCGAGTTGCAGAAGCGCCAGAACGCTCCGGCACGCACCGCCACCACGGGAGCAGCACAGTAATGGCCGGCCTTCGCACCTTCATCATCGTTGCCGTCATCGCGCTGGTGATCGCCGCCTATTCGTCGCTCTTCATCGTCGACCAGCGCCAGGCCGCCCTGGTGACGCGCTTCGGCGAGATCCAGCGGGTGGTCACGGAGCCCGGCCTTTACGTCAAGCTGCCGGTGGTCGACGAGCTGATCCCGATCGAGAAGCGCGTGCTGAATTTCGAGAGCACCGACATGGCGGTGCAGGTCTCCGATGGCCGCCGCTATCTCGTCGATTCCGTCACCATGCTGCGCGTCGTCGATCCGAAGCGGTTCCGCGAGACGGTCGGCGCCTCGCTGCGCCTGGCCTGGGCCCGCATCAAGACCAGGCTCGACGCCGCATTGCGGCAGACCTATGGCCGGCGCAATTTCGATGCTGCGCTGTCCAAGGATCGCGCCGCCATGATGCGCGAGATCCGCGACCAGGTGCGGCCCGAGGCGCTGGCGCTCGGCATCGAGGTGGTCGACGTCAGGATCAGGCGGACCGATCTGATGCCCGAGGTGCTGAACGACACCTATGAGCGCATGAATGCCGAGCGCTTCGCCGAGGCTGCCGAGCTCAGGGCGGTCGGCCAGGCCGAAGCGGCGCGGATCCGCGCCGAGGCCGACCGCCAGGCCGTCGAGCAGGTCGCCAAGGCGCGGCGCGAGGGCGAGATAACGCGCGGCGAAGGCGACGGCGAGCGCAACAAGGTCTTCGCCGAGGCCTTCGAGAAGGATCCCGAGTTCTTCTCCTTCTACCGTTCGATGCAGGCCTATGCCAAAAGCCTGGCCGACGCCGGAACGACCCTGGTGTTGAGCCCGACATCGGAGTTCTTCAAATATTTCGGCGGCAAGCCGATCGAGGCTCCGACCGGCGCAGCACCGCCGGCTGACAAGCCACCGGCCACCCCGCCGGCCCAATCCGGCTCGGCGCCGGGCGAGCCGGTCAAGGAGGCGCCGGCCGCCGCCAATCCGTGAACCGGCAGGTCGACGAGATTGTCTGAAACGAAAAGTCGGAAACAGGTCGCATGAAACTTGAGGAGACCGTGCGATGAATGAGTTGGGATGGTCCGGCATGCTCCGCAGCGGTTCACGAACGGCTTGGGCATGGATCCTGCTGGTCGTCGCCAGCGCTCCGGCAGGCGCCGCTGCCGGCCCGGAATCGGTCGCCGACATTGCGGCGAAGCTGTCGCCGGCGGTCGTCAACATCTCGACGAGCCAGAAGGTCGCCGGCGGCCAGACGCCGGTGCCGATGCCCGATCTGCCGCCTGGCTCGCCCTTCCGGGATTTCTTCGAGGACCTGTTCAAGGACCAACCAGGCGGTGGCGGCGACCCCAACACCCCCACCCGCAAGGTCAATTCGCTCGGCTCCGGCTTCGTCGTCGACGCATCGGGCATCATCATCACCAACAACCACGTGATCGAGGATGCCGACGAGATCGAGGTCAATCTCTCGGACGGCTCCAAGCTCAAGGCTGAGCTCAAGGGCCGCGACGGCAAGACCGACCTCGCGGTGCTGCAGGTCAAGCCGTTGCACCCGCTCACCGCCGTGACCTTTGGCAACTCCGACAACATCCGGGTCGGCGACTGGGTGATGGCGATCGGCAATCCGTTCGGCCTCGGGGGCTCGGTCACCCTCGGCATCGTCTCGGCACGCAACCGCAACATCAACTCCGGACCCTATGACGATTTCATCCAGACCGATGCCGCCATCAACCGCGGCAATTCGGGAGGTCCGCTGTTCAACATGGCCGGCGAGGTGGTCGGCATCAACACCGCCATCATCTCGCCCTCCGGCGGCTCGATCGGCATCGGCTTCTCGATCCCCTCCAACACCGCCAAGCGCGTCATCGACCAGCTCGTCGCTTTCGGCGAGACCCGCCGCGGCTGGCTCGGCGTCAAGATCCAGGAGGTCACCGACGATCTCGCGAAGTCGCTGAAGCTCGACATGGCGCGCGGCGCGCTCGTTGCCGACGTCACGCCGACCGGTCCCGCCGAGAAGGCCGGGATCAAGCCCGGCGATGTCGTGGTGAAGTTCGACAACAAGGACGTCCACGAGATGCGCGACCTGCCGCGCATCGTTGCCGACACGCCGGTCGGCACCAAGGTCGCGATCGAGGTGCTCCGCAAGGGCAATCCGATGACCTTCACGGTTGAGCTCGGCCGCCTCGAAGAGGGCGAGAAGCTGCTCAATGCCGCCGCCACCCCGGATGTCACCGAGCCTGAGGCGCAGGTTCTCGGCATGAAGCTGACCCGCCTGACCGGCGATCTCCGGACGCGCTTCAAGCTGCCCGACACCGTCGATGGCGCAGTGGTGCTCGAGGTCGCCCCGTCGAGCCCCGCCGCCGACCAGCGCATCGAGGTCGGCGACGTGATCGCCATGGCCAATGACGAGAAGATCACCGGCCCGAAGGACGTGCAGAAGCAGATCGACCGGGTCAAGGCGGAAGGCCAGAAGTCGATCCTCGTCGTCGTCAACAAGGCGGCGCGCCGCGGCGACCCGCACTTCCTGTCGCTCAAGGTCGAATGAAGGCGCTCTGCGGATAGCCCTGCAGATAGAGCAGGGCGGTGAGATCGCCATGGTCGATGCGGATCGGTGCGGCATGGCGGACGACCGGCTTGGCATGCAGCGCCACGCCGAGGCCGGCGGCTTCGAGCATGGGGATGTCGTTCGCCCCGTCGCCGACCGTGATCGCCTCCGCCCGCGTGATGCCGAGCCGGGCGCACAGCTGATCGAGCGCCGCAAGCTTGGCGCCGCTGCCGAGGATCGGCCGCGCCACCACGCCGGCGATCATGTCCTCATGGATGATCAGCTCGTTGGCCCGGTGCTCGTCGAAGCCGAGCGCCGCCGCCACGCCGGTGGTGAAGGCGGTGAACCCGCCGGAGATCAGCGCCGTGTGGCAGCCATTGGCCTTGAGCGTGGCGACGAGAGTATGCGCACCCGCCGCGAAGTCGAGCCGCGCCGCCACCGCCGCGATGCTGCTTGCCGGCAGGCCCTTGAGCAAGGCCACGCGCTCCTGCAGCGAGTCCTCGAAGGGAATCTCTCCCCGCATCGCCTTGAGCGTCACCTGCTTCACCTGCTCGGAGACCCCGGCCAGCAGCGCCAGCTCGTCGATGCATTCCTGCCGGATCATCGTCGAATCCATGTCGGCGAGCAGCAGCCGCTTGCGACGCCCGTCGGCCGCCACCAGCGCCACGTCGATCGGCCGCGGCGCCAGCGCCCCTCTGAGCTCCTCCTCGAGCGTCGGTCGAGGCTGCCGGTCGAGGGCGATCTCGCAGGCTTCCGCTTCGGCAAGCCACAGCGGATCGCCGAGACCGCGGCCGCGCAGGATGGCGAGCGCGCCATCGTCGATCGCGCGTGAGCCGGTGCGGGCAATGAGAACCAGGATGGTGCCTGCCATGGCGGAGTCGGGAGCGGCCAACGCTGGAAAAGGACCTGCCGTGCTTATTGCAGGACCGACGGCAAGCGGCAAGTCGCGCGCCGCCCTGGCGATCGCCCGCGCCTTTGGCGGCATCATCATCAATGCCGATGCCATGCAATGCTATCGCGAGCTCAGGATCCTGACCGCGCGTCCCTCGGCTGCCGACGAGAGGCAGGTCCCGCATCGCCTCTACGGCCACCGGAGTGCCGCCGAGCCGTGGTCGGCCGGGATCTTCGCCGGTGAGGCCGCGGCCGAGATCGCCGCCGCCTGGCAGCGCCGGGCGCTGCCGGTGATCACCGGCGGGACGGGCCTTTATCTCAGGGTTCTGGAAACCGGCCTTGCGCCGTTCCCGCCGGTTCCCGCGATTGTGCGCCGGCGCTGGCGCGAGGCGCTGCGGCGCGACGGGGTGGGCGCGCTCCATGCCCGCCTGGCGCCGGAGGATCGCCTGGCCATCCGTCCGAGCGATCCGCAGCGCGTCTTGCGGGCGCTGGAGATCCAGGAGGTCACCGGCGAGCCATTCTCGGTTCACCATGGGCGCCAGGCGGCAGCCGGACCGCTGGCCGGCGCCGCCCTCATCCGCATCGCCATCATTCCCGATCGCCTCACCCTCTATGACCATGTCGACCGGCGAGCGGCCGCCATGTTGGACGCCGGCGCGCTGACGGAGGTGGAGGACCTGCTTGCCCTCGGCCTTGATCCTTCCCTGCCGGCGATGCGGGCGATCGGGGTCGAGGCGCTCGCCGCCCACCTGTCCGGCGCCGGCGATCGAGCCGAGGCCTTGGCAAGGCTCCAGCAGGAGAGTCGCAACCTTGCCAAGCGTCAGCTCACCTGGATCCGCGGCCGGATGCCCGATTTTCCGACGGTCCCCACCGCCGAGCAGGCCGTGACCCTCGCCCGCTCCGCACTCGACGCAATGGCGTCCCCCGCTTGACGCGAGCCGCGCCAGAGGCTAAAGCTCGCCCATGATCAGGACTCTCCTTATTGTAGGACCGCGCACCGCTGGGGTGGCATAGGCCGCCCCGCCTGGAGTGGTGCGCGACAACAAGGCCCCGTCAGCGGGCCTTTTTCATTTTCAAGGGCCGATCGGATAATCTGAGATGAAACATGAGAACGGGATCAGCGGCATGAGCGGCGAGGAAGAGTTGATGACCGGCGCGGAGATCGTGCTGAAGGCGCTTGCCGACCAGGGCGTGGAGCACATTTTCGGCTATCCGGGCGGTGCGGTGCTGCCGATCTACGATGAGCTGTTCCAGCAGGAGCAGCTCCGCCACATCCTGGTGCGCCATGAGCAGGGCGCCACCCACATGGCCGAAGGCTATGCCCGCTCGACCGGCAAATGCGGCGTCGTCCTCGTCACCTCGGGACCGGGCGCCACCAATGCCGTCACCGGTCTCACCGATGCGCTGATGGACTCGATCCCGATGGTCTGCATCACCGGCCAGGTGCCGACCCATCTCATCGGCAA
>JBEVJH010000134.1:0-30678 GCA_040510355.1 Aestuariivirgaceae bacterium | reverse complement strand
ACTGGCAAGGGACGGATACCTAAGAACTAAATTCACGTCAGATCTAGTCAGGAAGTTCATTACATCTGTGCAGGTTCGGATTGACCACGAGTGGCCAATGCTGAGTACCGCCTATTTACCAGATGATGCACGGCTGAGCGTCGAATGTTTAAAGCACTACACTTTTGAAGCGACAATCATGGCTCCGAGACTTCGCGTCGCCGAGGCCCGCGGCTACGATCTTGTGACGTCGATGTTCGAGCGGCTCGCAGCTCCAAAGGGCCACCTGTTCATGCCCGATGACTTTCGCGACCTCTACGATTCCTTAAGTGACAAGGCCGAGAAAATGAGGGTTGTCTCGGACTTCATTGCGGGGATGACAGATCGCTATGCAGCAGAGTTTTACGGGCGGATCGTATCCGAGAATCCGGTGACCATATTCAAGCCGTTCTGACGGTCGAAGTTTTGCACCTTGTTAGGGCGATTGTTAGGGCGAGCCGTAGGCTTCCCTTGTAAAGCTCAACAAATTCAAGAGATTATAACGCTAGGCTGGCGGAGAGAGAGGGATTCGAACCCTCGATACGGTTTCCCGTATACACGCGTTCCAGGCGTGCGCCTTAAACCGCTCGGCCACCTCTCCGGCTGGAAGCGGCGCATCATAGGGTCCGGTCTGCGACTTGCAAGGGCCGGCCTCACTAACCACATTATTGCACGAAATCAGGGAGTCTCCCCACATGTTCGGTCTCAAGCGAAAGCCATTGCAAATGCCTGGGTCAGGCGAGGCGCTGCCAGGAAGAAACCAGCCCATCCCGACGGCGGAAACGCATTTCGTCAACCATCGGCCGCTCAAGGGTCCCTATCCGGAAGGCTTGGAAATCGCCTATTTCGCCCTCGGCTGTTACTGGGGCGCCGAGCGGCTGTTCTGGGCGGTGCCCGGCGTGTGGGTGACTGCCGTCGGCAATATGGGCGGCGAGACGCCAAACCCGACCTATGAGGAGCTGTGCACCGGGGAAACCGGTCATGCCGAGACGGTGATGGTGGTGTTCGACCCGAAGCGGGTCAGCTATCGGGAGCTGCTGAAGATCTTCTTCGAGGAGCATGACCCGACCCAAGCAATGCGCCAGGGCAATGATATCGGCACACAATACCGCTCGGCCATTTATTGGACGAACGACAGGCAGCGCGAGGAGGCCGAGGCGGCAAAGGCGCGCTACGAAACGGCGCTAGCCAAAATGGGCTATCCGCCGATATCGACCGAGATCGCGGCGGCCGGGCCGTTCTATTTCGCCGAAGCCTACCACCAGCAATATCTCGGCAAGAATCCGCGCGGCTATTGCGGGCTGCAAGGGACCGGGGTCGCCTGCCAAATCGACTGATCGCACAATGGGACGCGGTCAATGCGGATGGCCGGCGAGCGCCGGCAATCCGGCGACGGTTTGCGCAAGAACCAGCAAGACTTGGCAAGATCAGGCAAACGCTGCGGGGGGTACGGCATAAGTGTTGGTAAGTGGCCAAGCGCTACACGCGATGCGACCACGTTACTTATGAGGTACTACGATGAAGACGTCCCATTTACCTTCGATTGTCGTTCTTATGGCTGCACTCACCATCGGAATGGCCGGCATCACCAGTGATGCGCTTGCCCACGGTGGCCATGGGGGCGGTGGCCATGGCGGCCATGGCGGTGGCGGCCATGGTCACAGCAGCTCGGCCGGGCATGGCGCAGGGGTCTCCGGCGTCGGCGGCGCAGCGGGCGCGATGAGAAGCGGCAGCACCGTCGACCGTGGCGTCCGCAGAGGTGAGGTCCCGGCGGCGACGACCGGAGCGGGCCCTGATACGCTCGGGGATTGGGCGCCTATCTGGTGAGCTGACGATCTCCACCAGACCGGTGATCAGAGCTTGCGCAGCTGAACCGCGTTGATTGCGTGGTCGGCGGTCTTGTGCAGGACGAGGTTGGCGCGGTGGCGGGTCGGGAGGACGTTCTCCCGGAGATTGACCAGGTTGATCGTCTCCCAGATCCGCGTCGCGGTCCGCCGGGTCTCCTCGTCCGACAGCTCGGCATAGCGGTGGAAATAGGAGCGCGGATCCTTGAAGGCGGTCTCGCGCAGAGAGAAGAAGCGGTCGATGTACCAGGTGCGCAGGACCTCGTCCTCGGCATCGAGATAGATCGAGAAATCGAAGAAGTCGGAGACGAAGGGGATAGCCATGCCGTCGCGCGGCGGGCGGCCGGCCTGTAGCACGTTCAGGCCCTCGACGATGAGGATGTCGGGCCGGTCGACCACCACATGCTCGCCGGGCACCACGTCATAGGTGAGATGCGAATAGACCGGCGCCTCGACGGCATGCATGCCGGCCTTGATGTCGGAGAGAAAGCGCAGGAGCAGCGGCAGGTCGTAGCTCTCGGGAAAGCCCTTGCGGTTCATCAGGCCTTCGCGCTCGAGCACGGCATTCGGCATGAGAAAGCCGTCGGTGGTGACGAGATCGACCTTCGGCGTGTTGGGCCAGCGCACCAGCAGGCGCTGCAGGATGCGGGCGGTCGTGCTCTTGCCGACCGCGACGCTGCCCGCCATGCCGATGATATAGGGAACCTTGCCGCCGTCGCTGCCGAGGAACCGCTGGGTCGCCGAGAAAAGCTTCTGGGTGGCCCTGACATAGAGGTTGAGCAGGCGCGACAACGGCAGGTAGATGGTCACCACCTCGTCGAGATTGATGCGGTCGTTGAGGCTGCGCAGCTCGTCGAGCTCGGCATGGGTCAGAGTCAGCGGCGTGTCGGCGCGCAGCGCCGCCCATTCGGTGCGCGAGAAGACGCGATAGGGCGACAATTCATGGGCCTGATCGTCCATGCCGCTCATACCTTCTTGCGCCACGCCTTGACCTCGAGGCCACCAATCCCCATGCGGCCGGCCAGGACGTCGAGAACATCGGCGAGCGGCGTGCCGGTGGCCTCGAGCAGGACCAGCAGGTGATAGGTCAGGTCGGCCGCTTCCTCGGCAATCCGCGCACGGTCGCCGGTCATCGCCGACAGCGCCGTCTCGACCGCCTCCTCGCCGACCTTCTTGGCGCATTTCTCGACGCCCTCGGCAAACAGCTTGGCCGTATAGGAGACATCGGGCGACGACGAGCGGCGCGCGGCGATGATTCGCACGAGCTCGTTGAGGACAGCGAGGCGGTCGGGATCGAGCGGCGGCTCGAGTTCGGCGCCCATGCGCACGGGAATGCCAGCGGCCGCCATGCGGGTTTTTGCCTCGGCGATGCTGTGGGTGCCGAAATGAAAGATCGAGGCGGCAAGGACAGCCGATGCGTGGCCGTCACGCACGCCGGCGACCAGGTGATCCAGGCTGCCGACACCGCCGCTGGCGATCACCGGAATCTCGACCGCATCGGCGACCGCGCGGGTGAGCTCGATGTCGAAGCCCTCGCCGGTGCCGTCGCGGTCCATCGAGGTCAGGAGGATCTCGCCAGCGCCGAGCGCGGCGGCCTGGCGCGCAAAATCGACGGCGTCGAGCCCGGTCGGGCGGCGGCCGCCATGGGTGAAGAGCTCGAAACGCGGCGGCGCGCCGGCAGCGGCCGGAACGCGCTTGGCGTCGATGGCGACGACGATGCATTGAGCGCCGAATTTGCGCGAGGCTTCGGCGATCAGCTGCGGATCGCTGATGGCGGCGGTGTTGATCGACACCTTGTCGGCACCGGCGAGCAGGAGATTGCGGATGTCGCCGATGCTGCGCACCCCGCCGCCGACGGTCAGCGGCATGAAGCACTGGTCGGCGGTGCGGCGGACCACATCGAGCATGATGCCGCGATCCTCGTGGCTGGCGGTGATGTCGAGGAAGCACAGCTCGTCGGCGCCGGCAGCGTCATAGGCCTGGGCAATCTCCACCGGGTCGCCGGCATCCTTGAGATCGACGAAGCGGACGCCCTTGACGACGCGACCGTCCATGACATCGAGGCAGGGGATCACGCGAACCTTAAGCATTGCGGCGCTCTCCGGCGAACTGCAGCATGGCGAGCGCAGCGCGAGGCTCGATCAGCCCTTCGTAAAGGGCGCGGCCGCAGATTGCGCCTTCGAGGATGGCGCAGTCCGGCTGACTGAGCCGCTCGATATCGGCGAGCGAAGCGAGGCCGCCGCTGGCGATCACCGGCACCGGCGTGGCGCGGGCGATGGCGAGGGTCGCCTCGATGTTGAGGCCCTTGAGGACGCCATCGCGGGCGATGTCGGTGTGGATGATGGCGGCGACGCCGAGATCCGCCTGGCGCTTCGCCAGCTCTATGGCCGAGAGCGGCAGCGAGCGGGCCCAGCCCTCGACCGCGACTGCGCCGTCCCTGGCGTCGATGCCGACCGCGACACGGCCCGGAAAGGCGCGGCAGGCCTGCCGCACGAGATCGGGATCGTGCGAGGCGGCGGTGCCGAGTATCACCCGGGTGACGCCCGCCTCGAGCCAGCCGGCAAGGGTGGCGAAATCACGGATGCCGCCGCCGAGCTGGACCGGGATGGTGACCGTCGACAGGATGGCGGCGACGGCGCCGCGGTTGACCGGCCGACCCGCCACGGCACCATCGAGATCGACAACATGAAGCCAGGCGAAGCCCTGCTGGGCAAAGGTCTTGGCCTGGGCTGCCGGCGTCTGCGGGTAGACGGTCGCCGCAGCCATCTCGCCGCGCTTCAGGCGGACGCAGCGCCCGTCCTTGAGGTCTATGGCGGGGAACAGGATCATGGGCGCCAGCGGAGAAAGTTGGCGAGCAGCCCGAGCCCGAAGGCCTGGCTCTTCTCGGGGTGGAACTGGGTGCCGGCCAGATTGTCGCGCATCACCATGGCGGTGATTGCGCCGCCATAGTCGGTGGTGAGGAGGATGTCGGCGGGGTCGGCGGGAAGGAGCGCATAGGAATGGACGAAATAGGCATGCTGGCCGCCGGCGGCGATGTCGAGGCCGTCGAGCAGCGGGTGGGCACCCTGCCCTGCCAGCGCATTCCACCCGATATGAGGGATCTTCAGGCTTCGATTCGACGGCGCAAGCCGGTGCACCTCGCCGGCAATCCAGCCGAAGCCCGGCGTCACCACGTGCTCATGGCCGCTTGTGGCCATCAGCTGCATGCCGACGCAAATACCGAGAAAGGGCTTGCCGTCGCGGCGGACCGCGCCGTCGAGCGCCTCCATCATGCCGGGGATGGCGGCGATCCCGTCGCGGCAGTCGCGAAAGGCGCCGACACCGGGAAGCACGATCCGCTCGGCCTTGCGCACCGCGTCCGGATCGGCGGTGACGATGATGTCGGAGCGGGTGTCGAGAGCGACGGCGGCGCGCTCGAGCGCCTTCGATGCCGAGCGGAGATTGCCGGAGCCGTAATCGACGATGGCGACCGTCATGGCACCGCACTTTCGGGAGCGCGATGCCCACGCCGTTCGAAAAAGCGCATCTCGGCGTCCTGCGGCGTGGCGGCGGCGACCTCGCCGATCTCCTCATAGCCCCGGCGGGCCAGCGTCCAGCGGAGCAGGCTGTTGCCTTCGAAGCCGAGGACGAGCGCGATGGCGAGGGACGCAATGGTCATCGCCTGGTCGGGCAGCTGACCGAATTCCGACAGAGCGGCGAGCCCGATCACCAGGGCGAGATAGAGCAGCAGAACGACCCACATGCGATGCCAGATCATCCAGGGCAGCGAGATCAGGAAGGCCGGCCAGGAGAACCCCTCCTTCACCATGACGGTGCGATCGGCGCCCTGCGGCGTCGTCGCGGGATTCCAGGGCTCGGCATGTACCGAATAGAAGCGCAGACCCATGGCCTATCCTGTCAGCGTGCCCTTGGTGGAGGGAATGGCGGAGGGTCGCCGCGGATCGATCTCGACGGCCATGCGGAGGGCGCGTGCCAGGGCCTTGAAGCAGGTTTCCGCAATATGGTGATTGTTGGCACCATAGAGAGTCTCGATGTGGAGCGTCATGCCGCTGTTCATGGCCAGCGCCTGGAAGAACTCGCGAAAGAGCTCGGTCTCCATCTCGCCGATCAGCGGCCGGGAGAAGGCAACCTTCCAGACGAGGTAGCCGCGGCCGGACAGGTCGAGGGCGCAGCGGGTCAAGGCTTCGTCCATCGGCAGGTCGCATTGGCCGTAGCGGCAGATGCCGAGCCGGTCGCCCAGGGCGGCGGACAGGGCCTGACCGAGTGCGATGCCGCTGTCCTCGACGGTGTGGTGCATGTCGATATGGAGGTCGCCCTTGGCCTTCAGGGCGATATCGATCAGGGAGTGGCGGGCCAGCTGCTCGATCATATGATCGAAAAAGCCGATCCCGGTTGAAATATCGTGAACGCCGGTGCCGTCGAGCGCCAGCTCGACGGTGATCTCGGTCTCCTTGGTGCGCCGCTCGACCCGGCCGTTGCGCATGCTGATTTGTGCCTCCATCCGGCAATCCGGGCGCCCTTTTATCAGGCGGCCGGGGCAGTGGCCACTCTCCCCTTGCGCGCCCTCGACTTGCTCTCCAGGCTCCGGACGCCTAAATCCACGCGGTTGGTTGCGGAGGCATTGATGACTTCGAGCGCGGCAGCGCCGTCCTGGCATGGGACCACGATCCTTTCCGTCCGCAAGGGCGACCGGGTGGTGGTGGCGGGCGACGGCCAGGTCAGTGTCGGAAATACGATCATCAAGGCCAATGCCCGTAAGGTCAGGCCACTGGCCGGCGGCCAGGTGATCGCCGGCTTCGCCGGGGCCACCGCCGATGCGCTGACCCTGTTCGAGCGGCTGGAGGGCAAGCTCGAGCAGCATCCGATGCAGCTGACCCGGGCCTGTGTCGAGCTCGCCAAGGACTGGCGCACCGATCGCTATCTCCGGCGACTCGAGGCAATGATGATCGTCGTCGACCGGCAGGTCAGCCTGGTGCTCACCGGCACCGGCGACGTACTCGAGCCGGAGCGCGGCATCGTGGCGATCGGCTCGGGCGGCAATTATGCGCTGGCCGCCGCCAGGGCGCTTGCCGACAGCGCGCTCGATGCCGAGACGATCGCCCGCAAGGCGATGGCGATCGCGGCCGAGATCTGCGTCTTCACCAATTCCAATCTGGTGGTCGAAAGCCTCGCAACCGGACAATCAGGATGACCGACTTCTCACCGCGTGAAATCGTCTCGGAGCTCGATCGTCACATCGTCGGGCAGGAGGAAGCCAAGCGGGCCGTTGCCATCGCGCTGCGCAACCGGTGGCGGCGCAAGCAGCTCGAGCCGGGGCTGCGCGAGGAGGTGATGCCGAAGAACATCCTGATGATCGGCCCGACCGGCGTCGGCAAGACCGAGATCGCCCGGCGGCTGGCGCGGCTCGCCAATGCACCCTTCATCAAGGTCGAGGCGACCAAGTTCACCGAGGTCGGGTATGTCGGGCGCGATGTCGAGCAGATAATCCGCGACCTGCTCGAGGCAGGCATCGCCAATGTGCGGGTGGCGCGCCGCAAGGACGTCGAGGCAGAGGCGCATCTCAATGCCGAGCGCCGGGTGCTCGATGCACTGGTCGGTGCGCAGGCTTCCGCCGCCACCCGCGAGGCGTTTCAGCGCAAGCTCCGCTCGGGCGAGCTCGACGACAAGGAGATCGAGGTCCAGGTCGCCGACAGCGGCGGCATGCCCGCCTTCGACATTCCGGGGCTGCCGGGCGGCTCGGTCGGCATGATCAATATCACCGACATGCTGAGCAAGACCTTCGGCCAGCGCACCAAGACGCGGCGCATGTCGGTCAAGTCGAGCCATGAGGTGCTGCTGCAGGAGGAGAGCGACAAGCTGCTCGACAATGATCAGATCGTGCATGAGGCGATCGAGATGGTGGAGAACAGCGGCATCGTGTTTCTCGACGAGATAGACAAGATCAGCGCCCGGTCGGAGCGGCAGGGCGCCGATGTCAGCCGCGAGGGGGTGCAGCGCGATCTTCTGCCGCTGATCGAGGGGACGACGGTCAGCACCAAGCATGGCCCGGTCCGCACCGATCATATCCTGTTCATCGCATCGGGGGCGTTTCACATCGCCAAGCCGTCGGACCTGTTGCCCGAGCTGCAGGGCCGGCTGCCGATCCGAGTCGAGCTGAAGGCGCTGACGATGGACGATTTCCGGCGGATCCTGACCGAGCCAGAAGCCAATCTGGTGCGGCAATATACGGCGCTTATGGCAACCGAGGGGGTGACGCTCGACTTCACCGATGACGGGATCGATGCGATTGCACGGATCGCAGCCGAGCTCAATCAGAGCATCGAGAACATCGGAGCCAGGCGGCTCCAGACCGTGATGGAGCGGGTGCTCGACGAGGTGAGCTTCACGGCAACCGACCGCTCGGGCCAGCGGGTGGTGGTCGACCGGGGGTTCGTCGAGGCGCATCTCGGAGAGCTGGCGCGGAATACGGATCTGTCGAAATTCATCCTGTAGCGAATAGCGACTAGCGAATAGCGAATAGCGAATAGTTGCGGATCGGTCTTTGCTACTTGCTACTCGCTACTCGCTATTCGCTATTCGCTTCCTGCGCAGGCGCACATACCAGGCGCCGCCGCCGCCGTGCCTTGGATGGGCGGGCTGGAAGGCGACCACCATGGCGCTGAGCTCCGGCTCGGCGAGCCATTGCGGCAGCAGGCGGCGGAGGCGTCCCTCGCGCTCGGGAGCGTCCCAATGGGTGGTGCCGTGCAAGGTGTGGCGGGCATAGTCGCCGCTGCCCTTGCCGGTGATCACCAGCACGAGGCGCAGGCCCCTGGCCCGCGAGGCATTCAGAAAACCGCGCAGCCGCATATAGGCGATCTCGATGCCGTCGCCATGGAGATCGAGCCGGTCCTCGATATCGGCCTTGCCGCGCAGCAGGCGCTGCCGCGTGCGCCGGTCGAGGCTGTTGCCGGGCGTGGCCTCGGGTCGGGCCGGTGGCGGCGGTCTTCGGGGGTCCGGCGGCGGTGCTGGTGGCGGCCGCTCGACGGGAAGCGCCGTGGCGGGCGGCACGGGCGGTGGGGAGGGGTTGCCCCGCAAGGGCGTCACCCCGGCGCGGACGGCATCCCACAATTCGCGATCCTTGCGGCGCATGGCATCATGGCGCCAGGCGCAGGCGCCCGGCCAATTGTTTCGGTAGGAGAACGATCATGCGCCCGGGGCTTTTCATGTAGCCGGCAAGGATTGCAGCCTCGTCGCCGGCGCCGAAGAAGACATCGCCGCGGGCAGCCCCCAGGATGGCCGAGCCCGTATCCTGGGCGACCATGAGCGTGCGAAAGGGGCGGTCGGGCTGGCCGGGCACGATGACGGCACTGTCGAGCCAGATCGGCGTGCCGAGCGCCCACCAGGCACGGTCGACGGCGAGCGAGCGGCGCGGCGTCAGCTGGACATGCTGGGCGCCGGGAGGCCCAAGCGCCGGATCGGCGAGAGCGACCTCGCGGAAGAAGATGAAGGACTGGTTCTGCCGCAGCACCTCCGGGGTCTCGGCGGGGTGGCGGGCGAGCCAGTCGCGCAGGGATTGCATGGACAGATTGTCGCGGGTCAGCGCACCACGCTGATGGAGCACCGCCCCGATGGCGGTGTAGGGCCGACCGCTCTTGGCCGCAAAGGCAAGGCGGACGGTGCTGCCGTCATCCATGGCGATCCGGCCCGAGCCCTGGATGTGGATGAAGAAGGCATCGACCAGCGAATCGACCCAGAGCAGCTCCAGGCCGCGATCGGCCAGTGCCCCCGTGTCGATCTCGGCACGGGTGAAATAGGGGTAGGCCTGCCCGGCGACATAGCGCCCGTAGCGGGTCCCGAGCCGGGATTCGGCAGCGGCATCGAGAGGAACGAGATCATCGGGCTTGCGGTAGATCGGGATCTGATACGGGCCGTGGCGATGGCGGCTGCCGCGGGCGGTCGCTTCGTAATAGCCGGTGAACAGTCCCTGCGGGCGCGTCGGATCCTCGACGCGGAACGGCAAGTAGTGTGCCTCGAGGAGGCGGCGCATGGCGGCGTCATCGGTAACGGCAGGAAGAGCGATGACGGCGCTGCAGGCGCTTGCCCAATCGGCACGGAGCCCGGCGAAGCGCGGCCCGCGCACGAAGCCGCGTCCGTCTGCCATCATCTCGCGGCAGGAACGACGGAGCGCGTCGGCAGCGCCGGCGGCCTCATGCGTGCTCCAGCCGGCAATGGCGGCAAAGGTCAGCGGCGTCAGGAGAACCTCGGGCGCGGCGGATGACGGCGGCGTTGTCATGGCGGTTATCAGCGAAACGAACAGGCAGCGCCGCAGAGCGCCGGCAAGCGTCAAGCAACGCCCTCGGTCGAGATCAACCGCCAATTGGGGTCGCGCGATGAGATGTCGCGTTCGAAAGTCCAGACGTCGGTGATCTGGCGGACCCGGGTGGCGTCGCCGTCAATGACCTCGCCGGCGCGGCTGCGGGTGGCCGCGATGAGATCGGCGATGAAGCGAACGGTGAGGCTCGCCTTCTTGCCGGCAAGCTCGGCGCCGACGATCTGGGCGTTGTCAATGCCGACGAACTTGCTCTCCAGGGTCTCGCCATTTCGCTGGCGTGTGTCGATGGCGGTGGAGAAGCCGTCATAAACCTCGCGCGACAGCAGTGGCTTGAGGGCCTTCTTGTCGCCCTCGGCAAAGGCCGAGACAATCATCTCATAGGCGATCCGGGCACCTTCGAGGAAGGAGCGCGGCGAGAAGCCCGGATCGGCGCCGGCGATCTTCTCCAATCCGCCGGCGATCGGGGATCCAGGCTCGGCATAGCCCTGCCAGATCGGGGCACCCTCCTCGGCCGGGCCGTCGCCGTCGCTGCGCGCCGGCTCGCGGCCGGGCATATGGATGACATTGTCCTCGCGGCGGAGCTCGGTCTCGCGCTGGTCGCGCTGGACCGGGTCGTAGCGGCGCTCATTGCCGGTCCGGGTGCCGAGGACGCTGCGCAATTTGAACAGCAGAACGACCGCTATGCCGAGAATCAGGAGGTTCAAGGGATCGAAAGGTTGGCTCATTTCGCTGTGGTCCTGCCTGCAATTGCGCTACGTGACATCCGTGTCCGGTTCTCCCAGGACGTGCAGGGGGAAGCAGCCGAACCATCATGGCGCAGACATCTTCCCTTTTATATAGGAGCCGGGCTTAGACTCCAAACTGATGATTGGGCCCCTCGCGCTTGCGATCACCCTTGAGCCGTGTTAGCCCACGCTGCGGGCCGGCGGGGCCGGTGGACTCGAGGAAAGGCGGATCGAGATGGCCCAAGACAACAAAACCAAGGCTACTCCGGAGGCGAACGGGTCCAATACGGCGGAAACCGGCGCTCCTGCCACCGCGCCGGCGGCAGCCCCGCAGGCGGCAACGCCGCAGGGACAACCGGGCCCCCAGGCCCAACCTTCGATGAAGGTCCTTGGCCAGTATCTAAAGGATCTTTCCTTCGAAAATCCTAATGCCCCGGCCTCGATGACGTTGCAGGCACAGCCCGACATCAATATTTCGGTCAATGTCAATGCCAAGCCGCTCGGCCAGGGCGGGATGGATTATGAGGTCGAGCTTCATCTCGATGCCAAAGCGTCGCACCAGGGCAAGGTGATCTTCGCCACCGATCTGCTCTATGCGGGCGTTTTCCGGCTCGAGAACATCCCGAAGGACGCACTTCATCCGATCGTCTTGATCGAATGCCCGCGCATGTTGTTCCCGTTTGCCCGCCAAATCCTGGCCGATGCCACCCGCAGCGGCGGATTTCCCCCGCTGATGCTCGATCCCATCGATTTCGCCGGGATGTATCAGAAGCGTTTGGCGGAAGGCAAAGTTCTCGTCTGAACTCCTAGCCCGAGACAACCCGCTGCTCCGGGTCGGCAGCGAGCCAGCGATCCCAGAGCGGAGCGCGGCCAAGCGTGGCGACAAAGGCCGCATGAGCGGCGCGCTCATCTGCTGTCAGACGGTCGGGCAATGGATTGGGCCGCGGCCTCACGGGCAGGCGCTGCACGGTGTTGACAGCGATGATCGAGGGACGGTCGGCAAAAACCAGCGTGGTCTGACGTCCACCGACCAGCTCGAGATAGACCTCGGCCAGGAGCTCGGCGTCGAGCAGCGCGCCATGGCGGGTCCGTTGCGAATTGTCGATGCCATAACGCCGGCACAGGGCATCGAGGCTGTTCGGCCCCATCGGGTGGCGCTGGCGGGCCAGGGTCAGGGTATCCAGCACCCGCTCGGGAAGCAGCAGGCGGCGGCGGCAGCGCTCGAGCTCGGCATTGAGGAAGCGGAAATCGAAGGCGGCATTGTGCATCACCAGCGGCGCGTCGCCGACGAACTCCTCGAAGGCGGCGACCGTGTCGGCAAACAGCGGCTGGGTGCGCAGAAAGTCGTCGGACAGGCCATGCACCGCATAGGCATCGGGCGGCATCGGCCGCTCCGGGTTCAAATAGGCGTGAAAGACCCGTCCGGTCGGTATGTGACGGATCAGCTCGAGCGCACCAATCTCGACCAGGCGGTGGCCCTCGGCCGGCTCGAGGCCGGTGGTCTCGGTGTCAAGGACGATCTCGCGCATCAGCTCCGGTCGATTCGCGGCCTGCTTCCTCGCGCAATCGAGACACGATCCTTCGCACCTGGTCAAATGCATCGTCGAGGCCGCGACCGGTATCCACAATGAAATCGGCCCGCGCCCGCTTGTCGGCATCGGGCGTCTGGCGCGCCAGCAACCGGGCGAGCTTCTTCTCGGTCATGCCGGGTCTCGCCAAGGCGCGGCGGCGCTGGTTTTCGGACGAGGTGCTGACGACGACGATGCGGTCCATCGCGCTGTCGCGGCCGGTCTCGAACAGCAGTGGAATGTCGAGGATGACGAAAGGCTCGGGCGCCCGTCGGGCTTCATCGAGAAAGCGTGATTCCGCCGCGCGCACCAGGGGGTGGACGATGGCCTCCAGGCTCGGCAGGCGGCTCGGGTCGGCGAGCAGCCGCGCGGAGAGCCTGGCACGATCGATCGCGCCATCGACGAGGGCCTCGGGAAAGGCCTCGGCAACGGGACCGACCGCGGCGCCGCCGACGGCATAAAGGTGATGCACCTCGGCGTCGGCATCGAACACCGGGATGCCTAGCCCGGCGAACATTCTGGCAGTTTCAGTTTTGCCCATGGCAAGCGATCCGGTGAGGCCGACGAGCAGCATGGCACGATCACCTCGTCAGGTCGCGGACGAGCAGCGCCCTGAGCTCCGGCGTCACCTCCGGGCGACGACCGAACCAGCGCTCGAAACCGGGCACTGCCTGATGGAGCAGCATGCCGAGGCCATCGACGCAGCGAAGACCGCGGCGGCTTGCCTGCCGCAGGAGATCGGTCTCGAGCGGCACATAGACGATGTCGGCGACGACCGCGTCGGACGGCAAGGGAGAAAGATCGATGAGCAATGGCTCGCCGCCCTTCATGCCGAGGCTCGTTGCATTGACCAGCAGGCCGGTCGTTTCGAGCAAGACCGGGATCGCGTCCCAGCCGACCGGGTGAATGCCCTCGCCGAGCTCGGCGGCAAGCGTCGTCGCGCGCTCGGCGGTCCGGTTGGCGAGGTGGATGTGCGCGACGCCGGCCGATCGCAAGGCGGCAATGACGGGACGGGACGCGCCCCCTGCCCCAAGGATCGTCGCGGTCTGTCCCTCGAGCGTGACGTCCGGCGCGGTGCTGCGCAGGTTCTGCAGAAAGCCATAGCCGTCGGTGCTGGTGGCGAGGAGCTCGCCGTCTTCCATCCACAAGGTGTTGACGCTGCCCAGTCTCTCGGTCTCGGGATCGGCAATCCTGACCAGGCGCGACACCTGCTCCTTATGCGGAACGGTGACATTGCAGCCGACCAGCTCCTGGTCGGCGAAATTGCCGATGAAGGCGGTGAGCTGCGCCGGCGTGACCTCGATGCGGTCATAGCTGCCGGGAATGCCGTAGAGCTTCAGCCAATAATTGTGGATCAAGGGAGAGCGCGAATGGGCTACCGGGTAGCCGATCACCGCAGCGCGCCGATGGCTGGAGGCCGCGCTCATGACGGGATGAGCCGCTCGGCTCTCAGGAAGGACAGGAGCGGAAGCAATGGCAGGCCCAGAATGGTGAAATAGTCACCCTCGATCCGTTCGAACAATTGCGCGCCAAGCTCCTCCAGACGGTAGGCGCCGACGGAGCGCGTGACATCCGGGCCGGCAGCGGCGAGATAGCGATCGAGGAACGCATCGCTGAAGTGGCGCATGGTGAGGCTCGCGGAATCGGTGATGGTGGCGAGCACCCGGTCGCCGCGCAGCACGACGGCGGTGGTGATCAGCATATGGGTCCGGCCGCGCAACGATGCGAGGTGGCGCCGCGCTTCGGCGAGATCGCCGGGCTTGGCAAAGATCGCATTGTCGAGAATCAGGATCTGGTCGGCGCCGATGACGTGATGGTCGGGATGGGTCGCCGACACCGTCCGCGCCTTGGCTGCGGCCAAGAACTCGGCAACGCCGGCGGCGGGAAGATCGGCTGCGAGGCCTTGGCGGGCATGCGCCTCGTCAAGGATCGGTGCCACGACATCGACGGGGATGCCGGCTTTGGCCAGGAGGCGCCGCCTGATCTCACTGGTCGATGCGAGAATGAGGTTCACGTCGCCGGGTCTCCGTCGATGAGAAATTGCGGACCGGCGCCGCGACGTTCGGACAGGAGATTGATCACGGCAGCGGCAGTCTCCTCGATCGATCGACGGGTGACGTCGATCACCGGCCAGGCGTAGCGGGTGCAGAGCCGTCGCATCTCGACAAGCTCGGCATGGATCGCATCGCGATCGACATAAAGGGTCTCGCGATTCTCGTTCAGCGTCAGCAAGCGACTGCGGCGAATCTGCGCGATGCGCTCGGCGCTGGCGAGCAGTCCGACCACCATCGGGCCGTCGAGCTTGAGGAGCTCGGGCGGTGGCTCGAGACCCGGAACGAGCGGGATGTTGGCGGTGCGAATACCGCGGTTGGCGAGATAGATGCTGGTCGGCGTCTTGGAGGATCGGCTGATGCCGATCAGGACGACCTCCGCCTTGTCGAGATCCTGGGGATGCTGGCCGTCATCATGCAGCATCGTGTAGTTGAGAGCTTCGATGCGCTTGAAATATTGGGCGTCGAGCACATGCTGGCCGCCGATATGAGGCCGCGACTCGGCCTTGAGATAAGCGGCCAGGCTCGAGATCACCGGATCGAGAATCGACAGGCAGGGGATGCCGAGGGTGTTGAAGCGGCTTTCGAGGCGTCCGCGCAAGGTGCGGTCGGCGATGGTGAAGAGCACGATGCCGGGCTGGCGCTCGACTTCCTCGATGACGCGGTCGAGCTGCTTGGGCGTGCGGACCAGCGCATAGATGTGCTCGACGGCCTGGTAGTCGGCATAATAGGCAGCGGCCGCGCGGGCGACGGTGTTGAGGGTCTCGCCGGTCGCATCCGAGATGAGATGCATGTGGAAGACCTGGCGCTGAAGCTTTCTGGACGACACTGGCACAAGCCCTTCAAGACCCTGTGGAGAGAACGGGCGAAACCGGCGCGAGGGCTCTTCAGCCCTGCCGGCCATGGGGGTCTTATCCAATTCACCCGGCAAAGTGAATAAGGTGGGGCGGGAAGCGGGGAAAGACCGGGATTGTTGGCGCACCGTTGATGAGCTGAGGCGAAGCCGTTGACAGCGCGCCAGTCGGCAATGAAAAAGACCCGACAGATCAGATGCTTGACCGGTTGCCGACGGCCAGCGCAACGGGGAGGGTCGAGGAGAGGCCGGAATGGGATAGGGGTTGAACAAGCTGTCGAGAGTTTCATCATGCGTGATGCCCACAGTCAAACAGCAACAGCAAAAAGAATCTTCTTATGAATGAGGATGGGAAGGGATTGCCTCACCGCGCGGGGCGCAAAGCGTTGATGGACGTCCTGGAAGGACGTGCACCGTTGCGCAGGCCGATCTGGTTGATGCGACAGGCGGGGCGATATCTGCCCGAGTACATGGAAATGCGGAACAAGGCCGGATCGTTCCTTGCGCTGTGCTACACGCCGGAGCTCGCCGCCGAGGTGACGCTGCAGCCGCTGCGCCGGTTCGATCTCGATGCGGCGATCGTGTTTGCCGACATTCTGCTGGTACCGCATGCGCTCGGCGTGAAAGTGTCGTTTCAGGCCGGTGAGGGTCCGGTGGTGGAACGGGTGGCTGATGCTGATCGGGTGGCGAGGGTGGCGGAACGGCCGCTGGGAAGAGAGGTGGAGGCAGTCTATGAGACGCTGCGGCAGGTGCGCGGCAAGCTCGCGCCCGAGGTGGCTCTCATCGGGTTTTGCGGCGGGCCGTGGACGGTTGCGACCTATCTCATCGAAGGCGGAAGCTCGGCGGAGCGTCTAGCGGCGCGGATGGCGGCGTTTCGTGGCGAGAGCTGGCTCGACAGGCTGATCGACGCGCTGGTCGGGGCATCGATCGAGTATCTTGCACGTCAGGTGGCGGCGGGTGCCGATTGTGTTCAGATCTTCGACAGCTGGGCGGGCGATCTTCCGGATGGGCTGAGGCAGCGATTCTGCTTTGCGCCGATCCGACGAATCGTCGAAGGTCTGAAGGCGCGATGCGGCGCGGTGCCGGTGATCGGCTTTGCCCGTGGTCTCGGTGCGGGGCATGCAGGATTCGTCGCGGCGACCGGCGTTCAAGCCTGCGGGCTCGAACCGGGCGTACCGCTCGATTGGGCGGCGCGGGTGCTGGCGCCGATGGTTGCGGTGCAAGGCAATCTCGATCCGGTCAGCCTGCTGGCCGGCGGGCGTGGCCTCGAGCGGGATGTGGCGCGGATCGCGACCGCCCTGCCCGTTGACCGGCATGTGTTCAATCTCGGGCATGGCGTCAGGCCGCAGACCGATCCGCAGGCGGTGGCGGCGCTGGTCGAAACGGTCCGTCGAGTCGATAACGGTCGATAGATGTATCTGTGGCTGAAGGCCTTTCACCTGCTGGCGGTGATCTCGTGGATGGCGGGGCTGCTCTACCTGCCCAGGCTTATGGTATACCACGCCATGACAGAACCGTGCAGCGAGGCTGGCGGGACCTTCAAGGTGATGGAGCGGCGGTTGCTGCGGGCGATCATGACGCCGGCCATGGTGGTGTCGGTCGTGCTCGGGCTGTGGCTGATGCATGAAGGCGGGTTCGTGGCCGCGGGCATGCCGCTGTGGCTCGGGGTGAAATTCGCGCTGGTCGGGGGGCTCATCGCGGTCCATCTGCTTCTGTCGTGGCATGTGCGGCAGTTCGCGCGGGACGAAAATCGCCAGGGAGCAGCGTATTTTAGGGTCATCAACGAGGTTCCGACGGTGTTGATGATCGGCATCGTGATCGCAGCCGTGGTCAAGCCTTGACGATGGGAGGAGAAATGGGCCGGGGACAGGCTATTTTCTTCGCAGATGATTCCTGTTAGAAGTGTTGCCGATCCCGCAGCGCTTGCGGAATCCATCCTTCCTCATTCCCGGCCCATCCAAGGGCGGGGTCGCTACCGTCAAGACAGGCCGTGCCGTTGCGCTCCAGGCGCCGGGCCGGCATTTCCAAAGCACCCTCCATGACAAGCATTGCAGAACTCAAGGAAATCAAACTCCACGACCTCAAGGAGAAGTCGCCGACCGAGCTGCTCGGCATCGCCGAGGAGCTCGAGATCGAGAATGCCAGTGCGCTCAGGCGCCAGGAGCTCATCTATGCCATTCTGAAGAGCCTGGCGATGCGCGACGTCAGCATCATCGGCGAAGGGGTCGTCGAGGTGCTGCAGGATGGCTTCGGCTTTCTACGCTCGCCGGATGCGAATTATCTGCCGGGACCGGACGACATCTATGTCAGTCCGAGCCAGATCCGGCGGTTCAACCTGCGCACGGGCGATACGGTCGACGGCGATATTCGCAGCCCGAAGGAAGGCGAGCGGTATTTCGCGCTGCTCAAGGTCAATACGATCAATTTCGAGGATCCCGACAAGACTCGGCACAAGATCCATTTCGACAATCTGACGCCGCTCTATCCGGATGAGCGGCTGGAGATGGAGGTCGCCGATCCGACCAAGAAGGACATGTCGGCCCGGGTGATCGACTTGGTGGCGCCGCTCGGCAAGGGGCAGCGCGGTCTGATCGTGGCGCCGCCGCGCACCGGCAAGACGGTGCTGCTGCAGAACATCGCGCATGCCATCACGTCCAATCATCCTGAGTGCTACCTCATCGTGCTGCTGATCGACGAGCGGCCGGAGGAGGTCACCGACATGCAGCGTTCGGTGAAGGGCGAAGTGATCAGCTCGACCTTCGACGAGCCGGCGGTGCGCCACGTGCAAGTCGCCGAGATGGTGATCGAGAAGGCGAAGCGTCTGGTCGAGCATGGGCGCGACGTGGTGATCCTGCTCGATTCGATCACGCGGCTCGGGCGCGCCTACAACACGGTGGTGCCCTCTTCAGGCAAGGTGCTGACCGGTGGTGTCGATGCCAATGCGCTGCAGCGCCCGAAGCGGTTCTTCGGCGCGGCGCGCAATATCGAGGAAGGCGGGTCGCTGACGATCATTGCGACGGCGCTGATCGATACCGGGAGCCGGATGGACGAGGTGATCTTCGAGGAGTTCAAGGGCACGGGCAATTCGGAGATCGTGCTCGACCGCAAGGTGGCGGACAAGCGGGTGTTCCCATCGATGGACATTCTGCGCTCCGGCACCCGCAAGGAGGAATTGCTGGTCAAACCCGATCTTCTCAAGAAGACCTATGTGCTGCGGCGCATCCTCAATCCGATGGGCACGGTCGATGCGATCGAGTTCCTGCTCGACAAGCTGCGGCAGACCAAGACCAATCAGGATTTCTTCGATTCGATGAATGCCTGAGACCGGTCGAGACCGGCCAAGGCGTCGCTCACCGCCGCGCTGTCGGTGATCGGCAGCGAACAGCGGGTTCCCTGACAGAGATAGAGCGTGGGTGCCCCGGCGACCGGCAGTTTGCCGGCGGCGGGATGATCACGGTTGGCCGCCATGCCTTGGGCGGCATAGAGGAGAAGCTTCGCCGGGGCAGCGGCACGCAGCGCGGCGTGGCGCAAGGCGCGGGCCTCCGCGGTGGCGGCATCGCCTGCGACAACGATCTGGCAGAGGTGCAGGACATCATCGCAGGCGTTCAAAAATGACGCATGCTGGTAAGGATTTGGCAAGGCTTGGCCGGAGAAGCTGTCGAACAGCCGGGCGGCGCGCTCGCCATGAGCCGGGTTGCCGGTGGCCAGTCCGAGCTTCAGGAGGCTCGCCATCAAGGTGGCGTTGGCGTTGGGGGTGGCGTCATCATGGGAATAGCAGGGGCGGGCAATGAGATGATCGGCCTCGTCGGAGGCGAATGCGAAACCTGAACGTTCCTCACTCCAATGGTGGTCGACAAGCGCCTCGGCAAGCGCGCTGGCGGTGGCGAGGTGAGCGGCGTCGGCGGTCGCTTCGTAAAGGGCGAGGGTGGCGTCGATGAGGTTGGCATAGCCATCGGCGGTGGCGGCGTGACGCCCCTGCCCTCCCCGCCATGATTGCTGGAGCCGGGCACCGTCCCACAGGCGGGCCAGCACGGCGGACTGAGCACGCGCGGCGGCGGCAATCCATTCCGGCCGCTCCAGCAAGAGGCCGGCGTCGGCCAGGGCCGCGATGGCAAGGCCGTTCCAATCAGCGAGGATCTTGTCGTCGAAGCCCGGCGGCACGCGTTTGCGCCGGATGGCAAGCAGACGGTCGCGCAAGACGGCGAGGCGGGCCTCATCGGAAGGATCGAGGAGATCCGACTGGCCGAGCCGGTTGAGTATGTTGCGGCCCTCGAAATTGCCGTCGCGGGTCACGGCATAGATCTGCTTGAAGAAGCCGGCATCCGGCCCCAGGACCTCCTCGATCTCGCTTTCGGACCAAACGTAATATTTTCCCTCCTCGCCTTCCGAATCGGCGTCGAAACTTGCGGCGAAGGCACCGTCGTCGGTGGCCATGGCCGTGAGGAGAAAATCGGCCGTCTCTTCGATTCTTTGGCGAAACAGTCGCGATTCTTCCGAAATGGTTACGCGGGCGAGAAGTCGCAGCAGCTGTGCATTGTCGTACAGCATCTTCTCGAAATGCGGCACCAACCATTCGGCATCGACGCTGTAACGCGCAAACCCGCCACCGAGATGGTCGTAGATGCCGCCCTGGCTCAGCTGGGTCAGGGTGGTGATCACCGCGTCGCGGTAGGGCTGCCGGCCAATGCGGCGGTAGAGCCGCCACAGGAACTCGAAGACGGGAACTTGCGGAAATTTCGGCGCGCCGCGAAAGCCGCCATTGCGGAAGTCGACGGCTTTGAGCAGGGTCTGGCCGGCGTCGTCGAGGCGCTCGAGCGAGAGCGGCAGGGGCGGTTGGGCGGGCGGTTGCTGCTGCAGGGCCTGCCTGATGTGGACGGTGTTGGTGGCGACCTTGTCGTGCTCGGTGCGCCAGATGCGGGCGATCTCGGTCAGAATCTGCCGGAAGCTCGGGCGACCGAAGCGTGGCCTGTCGGGGAAGTAGGTGCCGCCCCAGAAGGGCGTGCCGGTGCTGTCCAGGAACATGGTGAGCGGCCAACCGCCCTGCTCGCCGAAGGCATGGAGCGCGTCCATATAGAGTCGGTCGACGTCGGGGCGCTCCTCGCGGTCGACCTTGATGGCGATGAAGTCGCGATTCAGAAGCTCGGCCGTTTCGGCATCCTCGAAGCTTTCATGGGCCATGACATGGCACCAATGACAAGCGGCATAGCCGATCGACAGCAGGACGGGCTTGTGCTCGGCGCGGGCACGGTCGAACGCCTCGCGGCCCCAGGGAAGCCAGTGGACCGGGTTGTGGCGATGCTGCAAAAGATAGGGGCTTGATTCCCTGTCGAGCTCGTTGCGGCGGGATGGGTCGTTCATAGCAGGTCCGGTCGCCAGACATCATGACGTCGTCCGACACGATATATGCATTGTCGACGGGAATCGGCAGGGCCGGCGTGGCGGTGTTCCGGGCAAGCGGACCGGCGGCGCGCCAGGGGCTCGAGGCGCTGACCGGGAGCCTGCCGGAGCCACGGCGGGCCAGCCTCAGGCGGATTCGTGATCCGAAATCCGGCGAAACCATCGATGAAGGGCTGGTCATGTGGCTGCCGGGGCCCGCCAGCTTCACCGGCGAGGACATGGCGGAGTACCAGCTGCATGGCAGCCGCGCCGTGGCCGACGGGATGATCGGCGTGCTCGGCCGGCTGCCGGGTTACCGGCTGGCTGCGGCGGGCGAGTTCACCCGTCGGGCGCTTGCCAATGGTCGGACCGATCTCGTTGCGGTGGAGGGCCTCAGCGACCTTTTGACGGCGACCAGCGCGGCGCAACGGCGTCAGGCGCTGTTTCACCTGGAAGGCCAAGCCAGCCGGGCGTTCCTGGACTGGCGCGGTGATCTCGTCTGGTGCCTGGCGCGCGTCGAGGCGGCGATCGATTTTTCCGAGGAGGATCAGATCGGCACCATGGCGCTGAACGGCGTGGCCGAACGGCTGATGCGGTTGGCCGATTCGCTCGCAGCCGCATTGGCGTCGGCGGCCGCCGGGGAGAGTTTGCGCGAGGGGTTCCGGGTGGTGATTGCCGGACCGCCCAATGTCGGGAAATCGTCACTCCTCAATCGGCTCGCTGCGCGGGAGGCGGCCATCGTAACGGAAATTCCGGGAACGACCCGGGATCCGATCGATGTGATGCTCGACCTTAAGGGTCTGCCGGTGATTTTGACCGACACGGCCGGTTTGCGGGACAATTCGGCCGACCCGATCGAGCGTATCGGCATCGATCGGACTTTGGCACGCTCGGGTGCGGCTGACCTGCTGCTCTGGTTGCAGGCGCCCGATGTCGAAACGACCTCGCGTTTGCCGGCCTTCGATTCGGAGCCGTTATGGGTGTGGAACAAGGTCGATCTCGAACCGATGCCAGGCGAGGCGCCGACCGGGTCGGTGGCGGTGTCGGCGGCCACCGGCGAGGGGATCGATCGGCTTGTCGCGGCGGTTCATCGGCGGCTGGCCGGGGGGCTCGGCCATGAACCGGCCCTGATTACCCGGGCGCGACACCGGGATGCGGTGACGGCGTGCCATGTCGAGGTGATGGCGGCAAGCGCGCTGATGACGACGGGGAGGCTGGAGTTGATCGCCGAGCATTTGCGACAGGCGGCCCGTGCCGTCGAGCAGCTTCTCGGGCGGATTGTTGCCGAGTCCGTCCTCGAACTGGTGTTCCGAGAGTTCTGTGTGGGCAAATAGGCTCGTGCCACGCCCTTGTTTCACGTGAAACGCCGACGTTGAATCTCCTTCTTCTTCGCTCTATGCGAGAGCGTCAAGCACCGGGATCGAGCTGTCCATGGTTTTCGATGTCATCGTCATTGGGGGCGGCCATGCGGGTTGTGAAGCGGCCTGCGCGGCAGCACGATTCGGGGCCGCAACGGCGCTGGTCACCCATCGTTTTGCGACAGTGGGCGAGATGTCGTGCAACCCGGCCATTGGCGGGCTGGGCAAGGGCCATCTGGTCCGGGAGATCGACGCCCTGGACGGGATCATGGGGCGCGCTGCCGATCGCGCCGGCATCCAATTTCGCCTTCTCAACCGGTCGAAGGGGCCGGCGGTGCAGGGGCCGCGGGCGCAGACCGACCGGAAGCTCTATCGGGAGGCGGTCCAGGCCCTGATCAAGTCGACGCCGGGCCTGAGCATCATCGAGGGAGCAGTCGCCGGGTTGATCCTCCGCGATGGACGGATCGCCGGCGTTACTCTCACGGATGGGCGGAGCATCTCGGCCGGGCAGGTGGTGCTGACCACCGGGACCTTTCTCAACGGGACGATCCATGTCGGCACCTCCACGACGCCGGGAGGCCGTGTCGGCGAGCCAGCGGCGCTGGGCTTGAGCGAGGCGCTGGTCGGGGCGGGCCTTGCCATTGGCCGTCTGAAGACCGGAACACCCCCGCGGCTCGAGAGAAGCAGCATCGATTGGTCGGTTCTCGAGGTGCAGCCGGGCGACGATCCGCCCGAGCCGTTTTCCTTCCTCACCACCGCGATCACGACGCCGCAGGTCGCCTGCCATATTACCCGGACCAATGAGGCGACGCATCGGATCATCCGGGACAATCTGCGGTCGTCGGCGATCTATTCCGGGCAGATCAAGAGCACCGGACCGCGCTATTGCCCTTCGATCGAGGACAAGGTGGTGCGCTTTGCGGATCGGCCATCGCACCAGATCTTTCTCGAACCGGAAGGGCTGGAAGACCCGACGATCTATCCCAATGGCATTTCGACCTCTCTGCCGGCGGCGGTGCAGCTGGCTTTCGTTCGTAGCATCGAGGGGCTCGAGCGGGCGGAGATGCTGCGGCCCGGCTATGCCATCGAATATGACCATGTCGATCCGCGGGAACTTGGACCGTCTCTGGAAACACGGCGGATTTCCGGGCTTTATCTGGCAGGCCAGATCAATGGGACGACGGGCTACGAGGAGGCCGCGGCGCAGGGGCTGGTGGCCGGCACCAATGCGGCGCGGGCAGCAGCAGGGTCGGCACCGATGATGATCGACCGGTCCGAGGCCTATATTGGCGTGATGATCGATGACCTGATCAGCAACGGGGTCAGCGAGCCCTACCGCATGTTCACCTCGCGGGCTGAATATCGGCTGCTGCTCAGGGCCGACAATGCCGATGAGAGATTGACCCCGCTTGGGATCTCGGCCGGAATTGTCGGAACCGAGCGGGCGCAGGCCCATGCCGCAAGGACCAGGCAGCTGGCGGAGGCGCGCGCCGTGCTGGAGCAGCTCTCGCTCACCCCCAATGAGGCGGCGCGGCGCGGCCTCCATCTCAATCTCGACGGCCAGCGGCGGAGCGGTTTCACGCTGCTCGCTTCGGGTGTCGTCGGCTTCGATCGACTGGCCGCCATCTGGCCGGAACTCGCCCCGACGCCGCCCTTTGTCCGGCAGCGGTTGGAGGCCGATGCACTCTATGCCGGCTATGTGCCGCGGCAGGAGGCGGAGATTGCTGCGTTCCGTCGCGACCAGGCGCTGACCATTCCGGCTGATTTCGACTATCTGGCGGTGAGGGGACTGTCGATCGAAGCGCGCCAGAAGCTGGACCGGCTGCGGCCGGCGACGCTTGGACATGCAGCGCGGATCGACGGGGTCACGCCGGCAGCGCTCGGTTTGATTCTGGGGCTGGTGCGGAAGGCTGCGGCCGAGAGAGACCGCGATGCCAGGCAAGTGGTCTGAAGCGACGCCGGAGGACATTGCCGAGCTTTTCGGTGTTTCACGTGAATCGCTGGACCGGCTGAAGGCGTATGTGGCGCTGCTCACCCAATGGCAGACGCGCATCAATCTGATCGGTCCGGCGAGCCCCGCCGAGATTTGGACGCGGCATGTGGCGGACAGCCTGCAATTGCTGAAACTGATCGGCAACAGGCCCGGGCGGCTGGTCGATCTCGGCAGCGGGGCAGGGTTTCCGGGCCTCGTCCTGGCGATCGCCCTGGATGGCGAAGGAGGCAACGAGGTCCATCTCATCGAGAGCAACGGAAAAAAGGCCGCCTTCCTGCGGCAGGCCGCGCGAATCACCAACAGTTCCGCTAGGATTCACCAAGGCCGGATCGAGCGGATGGGCGCTGAGACCGTCGGCGGGGTGGCTGATGTGGTGACCGCGCGGGCGCTGGCCGGTCTGGACGAGCTGGTCGCCTTGGCGGTGCCTTTCGCCGACCCGCAGACGAGGGCTTTGTTTCATAAGGGCCAAGATGTGGACAGAGAATTGACCGAAACCACAAAATCTTGGAGAATCCAAGTGACGAAGCATCCGAGTCAGATCGACTCCTCGGGGTGCATCGTGGAGATCAGGGGGTTCGAGGGTGCAAAGCGCAATTGACCGCAACCGCTCACGTCCGCGCGTGCTGGCAATCGCGAATCAGAAGGGCGGGGTCGGCAAGACCACCACGGCGATCAATCTCGGCACGGCGCTGGCGGCGGTCGGCGAGGAGGTGCTGATCGTCGATCTCGATCCGCAGGGGAACGCCTCGACCGGCCTCGGGGTGTCGCGGCAGGGCATGCGATGGTCGACCTACCATGTGCTGATCGGCGAGACCGACCTCAAATCGATCATTGTCGATTCGGGGATCCCGCGCCTCCATTGCGCGCCTTCGACCATGGATTTGCTGGGGGCGGAGCTGGAGCTCGCCGATTTCGAGCGCAAGACGCATCGACTTCATGATGCAATCGGGCAGCTGGGGACGCTCGGCCATGTCTATAGCTATGTGCTGCTCGACTGTCCGCCGTCGCTCAATCTCCTGACCATCAATGCGTTGTCGGCGGCCGATGCCGTGCTGGTGCCGCTGCAATGCGAGTTCTTCGCGCTGGAAGGATTGAGTCAGCTTCTCAAGACGGTGGAACGGGTGCGGGCCAATCTCAATTCGCGCCTCGAGATCCAGGGCGTGGTGCTGACCATGTTCGACCGCCGGAACTCGCTGTCGGAGCAGGTGGCGCAGGATGTCCGCAGCGTGCTCGGCGAGAAGGTCTATGAAACGGTCATCCCGCGGAATGTCCGGATCTCGGAGGCGCCGTCCTATGGCAAGCCGGTGCTACTCTATGATTCCGACTGCATGGGCAGTCAGGCCTATATCAAGCTGGCTTCCGAGGTGATCCGCCGGGAACGGGACCTGCGGGCGGCCTGATCCGGGGTCGTTTCGTCGACAGTACGAAAGAGCTGAGGCAATGAACCAGCAACAACAGAAGCGACGGCTCGGGCGAGGATTGGCGGCGCTGATCGGCGATGATGTCGCCGAGGAGACGATCGTCCAGGACATTCGTTCGCTGCGCCATTTGCCGATCGAGACGATCGCGCCCAATCCCAACAATCCGCGGCGGATCTTCGAAGAGGGGGCGCTCGACGAGCTGGCCCAGTCGATTCGCGAGAAGGGCCTGCTGCAGCCGCTGGTGGTACGGCCGCGGGCGGACGGGCAGGGCCACGAGATCGTCGCGGGCGAAAGACGGTGGCGGGCGGCCCAGCGCGCCGGCCTGCATGAGCTGCCGGTGCTGATCCGCGAGGTCAGCGATGCGATGGCGCTGGAGATCGCGCTGGTCGAGAACGTCCAGCGCAGCGATCTCAATGCGCTGGAGGAGGCCAGGGCCTATGCCCAGCTGATCGAGCAGTTCGCCTACACCCAGCAGCAGCTGGCCGAGGCGGTCGGGAAGAGCCGCAGCCATATCGCCAACACCCTGCGGCTGCTGCAGCTGCCGGAGTCGGTGCGGGCGCAGCTCGAGCAGGGCCAGCTCACCGCCGGCCATGCCCGGACATTGGTGGCGGCGACCGATGCGGAGGCCCTGGCCGACAGGATCGTCAAGCTCGGGCTGTCGGTCCGCGAGGCCGAGGAGCTGGCGCGCCAGCCGCGGCAAGAGCACGCGGCGGGGCGGGAGCGGGCGGCCAAGGATCCCAATGTCCAGGCTCTCGAGTCGGCGCTGTCCGAGGCCCTGGGACTGGCAATCGAGGTCGATGATCGCGGGCGGGCGGGGGGCCGGGTGGTGATCCGCTACCGGACGCTCGAGCAGCTGGACGAGGTCTGCAACCGGCTGGCGCGACGGCCGGACGGGCCGCTCAGCTCCGCCGCCACGCTTGGGTCTGGGCGCGACGGGCGAGCGCCAGAACCGTCCGCTCGGCGAGAGGGGTCTCGAGAGCCGGGCGCTGCCTGACAGCGGTGACGGCGGCATGCACCGTCGCGGCGGCATTCTGGAGAGCGGGAGCATCCCACAGGCGAAGCTGCCGGCGGATGCTCGGCTGGCGCTGGAAGAAGACCGGCGGGCGGGCGCCCCGCAGCGCCTGGTCGAGCGAAGAGCCCCGGTCTATTTCGGACCAGAAACGATCCAGTGAAGCCAGAGCTTGGACCGCAGCCGAAAGAATCCGGGTTCCGGCCTCGCCTGCCGCAATCAGACGGGCAAGGGCGCGGGCTGCAGCCACCGTCTCGCCCTCCAGGGCGCGGTCGAGCGCCTCGTCGAGGGTGGCCGACGCGGTGTCGCCGCAGACGGCATCGATGTCGGCGAGGTCTATTTGGCCCTTGCCATGGGCATAGAGGGCGAGCTTCTCGAGCTCGCTGCGGGCCAGGCGGCGGTCGGTGCCGAGCAGATCCTGGAGGTGGTGGCGGGCGTCATCGGTGAGCTTCAGCCCGGCGCTCGTCAGGATGGTGGCGATAAGAGCGTCGTAATCCTTGGCGATGTCGTCATAAAGGGCGATCGCCAAGGCGGCGGATGAGCGCTCGAATAGCTGGCGCAGCTTGCTCGTTTTGGCGAGGCTGTCGGATTCGGCGACAACGAGTCCCGACACCGGCTGGCCAAGCAAGGGCTCCAGCGCCTTGGCGAGGCCCTGCCCGGCATCGCGGATCCAGACGACGCGGCGGCCGCCGAACATCGGAATGGCGGCGGCTTCGTCGGCCAGCAAGCCGGGATCGGCGGCCAGCGCTTGGTCGGCGATGATCACCGGGTTGAACGGATCGTCGGGCCGGACACCATTGGCCTCGATGACCTTGACGGCATGCTCGCGCACCGCGCCGAGATCGCCGCCATAGATCAGCACGGCGCCGATCGCGGGATCGCGCTCGCGCAGATAGCTTGCCAGGCGTTCAGCTTTCAGAACAACCATAGGAGCACGGCGGCTTCAGAGCGAGGCGAGATAGGCGGCAATTCGGGTGCGGATGTCGGTGCCGACCTCGCGGGCGGCGCGTTCCTCGGCATTGGTCGCGGCCTGAACATTGGCTAGGGGCGAGGTTACCCGATCGTAGGACACATAAGAAAACGTTTTGCCGGAATAGACCGGCTTGCCCGTGCGGTTGTCGGAGAGCCGGAAAGTCACGTTCAACCGGTAGGTCTTGCGCAACACATCGGTATCATGCGCCTCGATCTCGTTGATCTCGCGCGCTTCCGGCTCGATCTCCAACCGCCAGGACGACACACCGCCCTGGCCGGGGGGCACATCGGAGAGGAATTCGTTGCGGATCAGCTGGCCGACGCGGGTCTTCTGCTGGTCGACGGCGACGCCATTGAGGGCAGCGGTGAGCGGGGCCGATCCCTCGCGCTCGCCATAGAGCGGCTGGAAACCGCAACCGGCCAGCACCAGAGCGACCGCAAGCGCGCCTGCAAGCCTCGAATTCGACACGGCGAGTTCCCCGCTAATCCGTGACGACGTTGGCGATCCTCCCCGGCACCACCACCACGCGCCGCACCGTCTTGTCCCCAACGGCGCGACGGACATTATCCATGCGCAGCACCGCCGCTTCAATCTCTTCCGCACTGGAGGCAACCGGAAGCACGATCTCGTCGCGCCGCTTGCCGTTCACCTGGATGGCAATTGTCGCAGTTTCGCTCGCCAGAAGGGCAGGATCGGCTGCCGGCCAGGGCGATTCGGCGAGCAACCCCGAATGGCCGAGCGCCTGCCAGCTTTCTTCGGCCAAATGCGGCATCATTGGGGCGAAGATCCGAACCAGGATCTCGACCGATTCGCGAATCACCACGTCGAGTCCGGGGTCGGCCGGCCGCTGCAGGGCAGCCTGGATGGCGTTGGCAAGCTCGTAGACGCGGGCGATGGCGCGGTTGAAGCGCAGATGATCGAGGTCATGGCCGACGGCATGGAGCGCCTGATGGGCGGCGCGGCGCAGCGCCAGCGCGTCGGGGCCGAGCGGTGGCTTGGCGCTCGAACCCTGGCGGCGCGCCGTGGTCTCGCCGACCATGCGCCAGATCCGCTGGACGAAGCGCCAGGAGCCCTCGACGCCCGACTCGGTCCATTCGATGTCCCGCTCGGGCGGGGTGTCGGACAGCATGAACCAGCGTGCCGTGTCGGCACCGTAGCGGGCAATGATCTCCTCCGGGTCGATGACGTTCTTCTTCGACTTGGACATCTTCTCGGCCGGGCCGACCAGCAGCGCCTCGCCGGTCGCGGCCTGGAGCACGGTGCCGTCGTCGCGGCTGGTGGTCTCGGCCGGGAGGATCCATTCGCCGGCGGCGTTGCGGTAGGTCTCGTGGATCACCATGCCCTGGGTGAACAGGCTGCGAAACGGCTCGACGATCTCCATCTGGCCGGTGCGCTTCATGGCGCGCATGAAGAAGCGCGAATAAAGGAGGTGGAGAATGGCATGCTCGATGCCACCGATATATTGGTCGACCGGCATCCAGTAGCGGATCGCCTCGCGATCGACCGGGGCGGCGGCATGGGGAGCGCAGAAGCGGGCGAAGTACCAGGAGGAGTCGACGAAGGTGTCGAATGTGTCGGTCTCGCGCTCAGCGGCGCCGCCGCATTGCGGGCAGGTCACGTGCTTCCAGGTGGGGTGGCGGTCGAGCGGGTTGCCCGGCTCGTCGAAGGTGACGTCCTCGGGCAGGGTGACCGGCAGGTCGGCCTTGGGCACCGGCAAGGCGCCGCATTGCGGGCAGTGGATCACCGGGATCGGGCAGCCCCAATAGCGCTGGCGCGACACGCCCCAGTCGCGCAGGCGGTAGTTCACGGTGCGCTCGCCAATGCCCATCGCCTCGGCGCGGGAGGCGATCGCCTCCTTGGCCTCCGGCACGGACATGCCGTCGAGGAAGTCGGAATTGATCATCACGGTGTCGGCGCCTTCGGCATCGAGGAAGGCGGTATCGGCGATCTCGGCCGCGGCGGGATCGCTGCCGGCGGGGGCGACCACCGGTATGACCGGCAGGCCATACTTCCGGGCGAAGTCGAGATCGCGCTGGTCATGCGCCGGGCAGCCGAAGATCGCGCCTTCGCCATAGCCCATCAGCACGAAATTGGCGGCATAGACCGGCAGCAGCACGCCGGGCCGGAAGGGATGGACGGCGAAGAGCCCGAGCGGCAGCCCCTTCTTGTCGGCGCGCTCGATCGCTTCCTCGCTGGTGCCGAGGGAAGCGCATTCGCGGCGGAACTGCGCGACCTCCGGCGACAGCTCGGCCTGCCGGCGGGTCAGCGGATGATCGGCCGAGAGGGCGCAGAAAGTGGCGCCGAAGATGGTGTCGTGGCGGGTGGTGTAGACGACGAGCTTGTCGGGAAGCGGCCGCCCCTCGCCGTCGACGAGATCGAAGCTGAGGCGCAAACCCTCGGATCGGCCGATCCAGTTGCGCTGCATCAGCCGGACCTTGTCCGGCCAGCCGGTCAGGCCATCAAGGGCATCGAGCAGCTCGCGCGAATAGTCGGTGATCTTGAGGAACCACTGGGCGAGCTCGCGCTTCTCGACGAGCGCGCCGGAGCGCCAGCCGCGACCCTCGATGACCTGTTCATTGGCGAGCACCGTGCGGTCGACCGGGTCCCAATTGACGAGCGCGGTGCGGCGCTCGACGAGGCCCGCCGCCATGAAGTCGACGAACATCTCCTGCTCATGGCGGTAATAGTCCGGGTCGCAGGTGGCGATCTCGCGGCTCCAGTCGATCGACAAGCCCATGGATTTGAGCTGCCGGCGCATGGTGGCGATGTTGTCGTAGGTCCAGCTCCTGGGATGGATGCCGCGCTCGATCGCGGCGTTCTCCGCCGGCATGCCGAAGGCGTCCCAGCCCATCGGGTGAAGCACGTTGAAGCCCTTGGCGCGCATATAGCGGGCGAGCACATCGCCCATGGCGTAGTTGCGGACATGCCCCATGTGAATGCGTCCCGAAGGGTAGGGAAACATCTCGAGCACGTAGTATTTCGGACGCGCCGGGTCCTCGGTGGCGCTGAAGGAGCCGCGATCCTGCCAGACGGCCTGCCATTTCGGCTCGGCCTCACCGGGATTGTAGCGTTCGGTGGTCATCAGGCGTGGAGTACCAGCACTTGTGCTGACGGGCAAGCTCGGTCAATCCTTGCGGCGCATGAGCGGTCTCGACGAGGTGCAGGCAAGGATTGCCGC
>JBEVJH010000133.1:0-14785 GCA_040510355.1 Aestuariivirgaceae bacterium | reverse complement strand
ACGAAATCGAGGTCGAACCTGTCGTGCCATCGCTCGAGGAGGCGGGCCGCCTGCGGGACACTCCAGGCCTGGTTCACATCGATCCTGAGCTTGCCGGTCTGCCCGATCTGGTCGCGCAGCGCCTCGAGCATCTCCTCCTCGCGATCGGCATCGACGCCCACCTTGAGGTAATAGACCTGGTAGCCGCGCCGCACGCCGTCCTTCGCCTGAGCCGCGATGCTGTCCGGCGTTCCCCACTCCATGTAGTAGAAATAGTCGACCTCCTCGCGCATCGCGCCACCCAGCAGGCGATGGATCGGCTGGCCGCATTGCTTGCCGCACAGGTCCATCAGCGCCATGTCGATTCCCGCATAGGCGAAATTGCCGGTCATCGGCTGGAAGGCCCAAACGGCGTGGACGGCGAGATCGCGCTGGATCATCTCGGTGTCCCAGATGCTTCGGCCGATCACGAGCGGCGTCATAGCCTTCACGGCGCTCTCGATGCCCCTCGTGTCGGCGGCGCGCGTGCATTCTCCCCAACCGACCAGGCCTTCGTCGGTCGTCAGCTTGACGATGACGTCGCTCACGCCGCCGCGGTTGATGAGAGAGCTCGTCTCGGCGTGCTTGTAGGGAATGCGGGCGATGAAGGTGTCGAGCTTGGCGATCTTCATGGTTGAACCTCCAGCGGCTTCAGCCGTGTCGTGCCAGCCGATGCTCCATGTAGCGGACGGCGAGCGAAAGCGGGTAGCTCATGAGGAAGTAGAACAGGGCGGCGAGGCAAAACACCGCCATCGGCTCGAAGCTCGACGAGGCCAGGTCCTTGGCTCTCAGCATCAGCTCGGGGGCGGCGATCAGGGCGCAGACGGAAGTGTCCTTGAGGAGGCCGATCGCGTAGTTGCCGACCGGCGGCAGCACCACCCGCATGGCCTGCGGCAGGAGGATGTAGCGCATGGTCTTGGCCGGCGTCATGCCGAGCGCGAGCGCAGCCTCTTTCTGCCCGGCATGAAGAGCCTCGATCCCCGACCGGAAAACCTCGGCGAGAATGGCGCCACCCTGCAGCGCAAGCCCGCAGACGGCTGCGGCGAAGGATGAGAGGGTCAGCCAGGTCAGGCCGATTTGCGGCGGGACGAAATAGACGATGTAGAGAATGACCAGGGCGGGCGTTCCGCGCATCACCTCGATAAAACTAATGGCGATCCAACGCGTCGAGGTGCTCGGAGAGATCCGAACGAGGGCCACGAGGAGGCCGATCACCGCCGCCACCATGAAGGCGACGAGCGACAGCTTCAGGGTTCCGACGCAGGCGGCGAGCATCTCGGGGAACCAGTCGCGGATGTTGTCCTGATAGACCTCGATCAGTCGCGGCATAGCGGTTCCCTCACTGCCAGGCGCGGCGGGTGCGTTCCAGATAGGCGACGAGTCGCGACATCGGGATGGTCATCGCCAGGTAGATCGCCGCGGCGAGCAGGTAGACATGCATGCTCTGGAAGGTCTCGGTCACGAGGTTGCGGGCATAGAACATGATCTCCGGCACGGCGACGACCGAGACGAGGGCGGTATCCTTGAGGAGCGTGATCGAGAAATTGGTGATCGGCGGCAGCATCATCCGGATGGCCTGCGGCAGGACGATGTCGCGCATGCTGCCGATCGGTGTCATTCCAAGCGAGAAGGCGGCTTCGAACTGGCCGCGGTGAATGGCCTGAATGCCGGCGCGGTAGATCTCGGACAGATAGGCCGAGCCGTTGATGCCGAGGCCGATGATGGCGGCTTGCACGGGCTTGAGCTCGATGCCGACATCCGGCAGCCCGAAATAGATGACGAAGAGCTGCGCGAGGGCAGGGGTGCCGCGCAGGAACTCGGTATAGACATAGGCGAAGCCGCTCAACAGCCGCGACCGCGACATCCTGAGCAGGGCGATCAGCAGCCCGATCACGAGGGCAAGGACGAGCGCGCCGGCGGCCACGGTCACCGTCATCACCGCGCCCTTGAGCAGCAGGCTCATGAAATAGGGAAACCGATCGATCATCACTGTCCAGAAGTTCATGCGCGCCTCTGCTTCTACCGGTCTGCGAGCTTCTTCAGGAAGGCGCGGGTGCGCGTCTCTCTGGCATTGCCGAGAATCTGCGCCGGCGGCCCCTGCTCGACGATCCGGCCATGATCCATGAAGATGATGCGATCCGAGACCTCGCCGGCGAACTGGACCTCATGGGTGACGACGACCATGGTGTGACCTTCCTCGGCGAGCTCGCGCATGACCTTCAGCACCTCGCCGATGAGCTCGGGATCAAGTGCGGAGGTCGCCTCGTCGAAAAGCATGAGCTTGGGCTGCATCGCGAGCACTCGGGCGATGGCGACGCGCTGCTGCTGGCCGCCGGACAATCGTTCGGGATATTCGGCAAGCTTGTGGCCGAGCCCGACCTTCTCGAGCATGCGGCGGCCGCGCTCATTGGCCTCCTCGGTGCTCTGCCCCAGGACCTTTCGCGGCGCGATGGTGACATTCTCGAGCGCGGTGAGGTGCGGAAACAGGTTGAACCGCTGGAAGACGAAGCCGATCTCACGTCGTTCCTTGGCAAGCTCGCGGTCGCTGAGATGCACGGTCCTGCCATTGACGAGCTTCTCGCCGATCAGCACGTCGTCGATATAGATCCGCCCCGCGCTCGGCTTCTCGAGATAGTTAATGCAGCGCAGGAGCGTCGTCTTGCCGGACCCGCTCGGCCCGAGGATCGAGACCTTCTCGCCGCGCGCGACGTCGAGGTCGATGCCGGTGAGAACCTCGAGCGCCCCGAAGCGCTTGTAGAGGTCGACGATGCGGAGCAGGGGTCGCTGGCCTGCCGCTCCAGGCAGTTGCGCTGTCATGGCATCCCCGCGCTTGAAACGAGCGCGCCACCCGATCAGGTGGCGCACTCCAGCGGCATCAGAAGCAGTGGTCGGCGGTGGGCGCCTTGTAACCGGCGTCCCGGTCGACCTCGATGCGCGGGTTCTTCTCGGGCGGAACGAACCATGCCTTGTCGGCGAGGCCGTATTTGGCCATCGTCTTGACGTTCAGGCAGTCCTTCCAGATGTCCTTGATGGCGGCGTTGACCGCCTCGGCGAGCTCCGGCTGGTTCTTGTTGATGCCGAAGATCACGCTGTATTTGGTCGACATCACGGGATACTTGCCCGGCTCCGGGTCGACGGGAATTTGCTTCAGCTTCCATTCGGGGTGCTGGGAGATGGCATATTGCATGAGCGGGGGATCGAGGATCGCCATGTCGATGCGCCCGGCCAGCAGGTCCTGCATGACGCCGTCGGACGTGTCGTAGAGCTTGACCTCGCCGATGCCGTCGACCGTCTTGAGCTCGGGCACGAGGGTGAAGCCGTTGACGGTCCCGACCTTGCGCCCCTTCATGTCGGCGAAGCTGTGATAGTTGGTGTCCTCCTTCTGGGCCAGCAGCGTGCCGAAATAATAGATCGGCTCGGAGAGGATCATGATCTTGGTGCGCGACTCGAGCCAGCCCATGGCGCCATGCATGATGTCGAGCTTGCCCTGCTTGGTCGATTCGATCTCGGCAGCCCAGTCCATCTGCTTGGGATTGGGCTCCAGGCCGATCTTCTTGGCGACGTAGACCATCAGCTCGCCATCGGTGCCGCTGAGCTGGCCGTCCTTGATCTGGGTCATCGGCATGTCGCCATTCATGCCGATGGTCAGCTTGCCGGGTTCGATCGTCTTGACCTCGGCCGCGGGCGCGCCGCCCGGAGTGGCCAGCAGCGAGGCGGCTGCAAGGCCGAGCGCGATCATGGAAATTCTGCTGCGGGACTTCCACGAATTGGTTTCCAACCGATCCTGCTTCACGGCATCTCTCCCTGTTATTGTTAGGCGGAGCCTATCACCCCTCGAAGGTTTGACAAGTTTCACGGCTCGGCGGGGCGCAATGCCGGTGACAGCTGCCGAGAAGGGAAACGCGTTGCATTTCGCCGCATGGTCTTGCGCGGCTCGCCAATAGAACATAAAGTGAACAAATGGATATGACAGTCAATGATAAGACCTTCGCAAAGCTGCGGATTTTGGCGGATGCGGCCAAATATGATGCGTCCTGCGCGTCCTCCGGGGCGCCGAAACGGGCGGCCGGCCCGCAGGGGCTCGGCTCGACGTCGAACGGGATCTGCCATGCCTATACGCCGGACGGTCGGTGCGTTTCGCTGCTGAAGATCCTCCTCACCAATTACTGCCTGTTCGACTGCGCCTATTGCGTCAATCGGCGCTCGTCGAATGTGAAGCGCGCCCGTTTCGCCATCGAGGAGGTGGTGGCGCTGACCATCGCCTTCTACAAGCGCAACTACATCGAAGGCTTGTTCCTGTCGTCGGGAATCATCCAGTCGCCCGATCACACGATGGAGCAGATGATGCTGGTGGCGAAGCGACTTCGCCAGGATCACGGGTTTGCGGGCTACATCCATCTCAAGGCGATTCCGGGAGCCAATCCATGGCTTGTCGAGCAGGCCGGGCTGTGGGCCGACCGGCTGTCGATTAATCTCGAGCTGCCCTCGGAGCGCAGCCTCAAGGAGCTGGCGCCGGAAAAGGACGCGAAATCGATCACCGCCACGATGGCGCAGGTGCATGAGCGCATCGGCGAGGCCAAGGCCGAACGGCGGCGCTTCTCGCCGGCGGGGCAGAGCACGCAGCTGATCGTCGGCGCCGATGCGGCGAACGACGCTGCGGTGCTCGCGACCAGCGCCGGACTCTATGAGAGCTATGGCTTGAAGCGCGTCTATTACTCGGCGTTCAGCCCGATCCCCGCGGCGAGCGTGGCGCTGCCGGTCAGGCCACCGCCCCTGCAGCGGGAAAACCGGCTCTATCAGGCCGACTGGCTGCTGCGCCATTATGGCTTCTCCGCCGATGAGATCACTGCCGGAAGCGCGAACGGCATGCTCGATCTCGATATCGACCCGAAGCTTGCCTGGGCGCTGCGGAACCGCGACCGCTTTCCGGTCGATGTCAACAAGGCCGAGCGGGAGATGCTGCTTCGGGTGCCGGGGCTCGGCAAGCGGGCGGTCGACAAGATCATCGCGGCGCGGCGGCACGGCATGCTGGGCTTGAGGGATCTGGGGCGGTTGACCGGCGGGCTCAAGCGGGCGCGGCCGTTCCTGATCGCCGCCGACCACAGCCCGGCCAGGCTGATCGACCTGGCGGACCTTCGGGACCGGCTGGTCGAGACGCCGCGGCAACTGGCGCTGTTGTGATGGCAATGCGGTCGATCGCGCTCAAGGCCTGCGGCGATCTCGCAGGATTTCGACAAGCGGTGCGGCATCTCATCGCCGCCAAGGTTCCGCCCGAGCAGGTGGTTTGGCATGAGGATGAGATGCCGCTTCTTCCGCCGGACCATGGCCATGATGCGGCAAGTCCGATCGTGCTGCCGCGCGCCGTCGGGGAGCTTGTCGAATGCGTGATCCTGCACCGGCAGGCCGATCGCTTCGGACTGCTTTACGGGCTGGTCTGGACCTGCTTGCACGGGCACCGGTCAATTCTGGAAGAGCACAATCATCCCTTGGTTCACCGACTCCGCCGCATGGAAAAGTCGGTTCGGCGGGACATTCACAAGATGCACGCCTTCCTGCGGTTCAGGCATGCCGGAGAACGCGGCGGCCGGGAGCGCTTCGTCGCCTGGTTCGAGCCCGAGCATCATATTCTGGAAGCCGTCGGTCCGTTCTTCACGGCCCGCTTTCCCGGTCAGGACTGGTCGATCCTCACGCCGCGCGGCTCGCTCCATTGGGACGGCACCGCATTGTCCGTCGGGCCGCCGGGCAAGCGCAGCGAGGCGCCCCAGGACGATCCGCTCGAGGCCGGCTTCGAGGCCTATTACCAAAGCATCTTCAACCCGGCACGGGTCAATCCGAAGGCGATGCGCAGCGAGATGCCGAGGAAATACTGGCACAATATGCCGGAGACGCGGGCGATCGCCGACATGGTTCGGACCGCTTCGGGGAGGACGGAGGACATGCTCGGAACGGCACCCGCGCCGCCGCTGAAGCGGGCACCCTTGAAGTCGCTCGCGGCGATGGATCGCGATGTGGCGACGCTCGAGGAGCTCAATCAAATCATCAGCGCGGCGGAGCCGCTGGTGAAGGGCGGCACTCGCGCGGTTCTCGGCGAAGGTCCGGTTGCAGCGGCGATTGCGCTCGTGGGCGAGCAGCCGGGGGATCAGGAGGATCTTGCGGGGCGGCCGTTCGTCGGTCCGGCCGGGCAGCTCCTGGACCGGGCGCTGGCAGAAGCGGGCCTTGTCCGTGCACAGATCTATCTGACCAATGCGGTGAAGCATTTCAAGTTCGTCGAGCGCGGAAAGCACCGATTGCATCAGAAGCCCACCGCCGGCGAGATCAAGCACTATCGGTGGTGGCTGATGAAGGAGCTGGAGATCGTCCGTCCACGCCTCGTCGTGGCGCTCGGCGGCTCGGCGGCGCTGGCTCTGTCGGGCGAGGCGGTCTCGGTGACGAAGTCACGGGGGCCCGCGCGGTTCGCGGACAAGGAAGGCTATGTCACGGTTCATCCGTCCTATCTGCTCCGCCTCCCCGACGAGGATGCCAAGCGCCGCGGCTATCAAGAGTTCGTCGCCGACCTCAAGGAAGTGAGAAAGATCGTGAGCGGTAGGCAGTAGGCACTGCTCACGGCCTACTGCCTAACGCCTACTGCCTAGGTCATGGGCCTACTCACTGGGGGAGCCTTGATCTAAGATTCAAGCCAGACTCGGCCGGGGGAATTTGGGAGCAGGGCATGCTGGCCTGGCAACGTTTCGTGCTTGCGGCGATCCTCGCCTGGGCGCTCTTGATGATCGTGCCCGATCTGTGGCGCGTCGGGCAGCCGCTGGGGTCCTTCGGCTTCTATGCGGACAGCGACGGGCGCATCTACGATGTGACCGGCCCATTCGAAAATTCGTCGCACTCGCCGGCCGCCAGAGCCGGCATCAGGATCGGCGACCGGCTCGAGCTCTCGCGAATGCGGTGCATTCCCTACGAAGCCCGGACCTGCGGCGATCTCCTCGCGGTGGTCGGCGGCATGCAATTCGTGCTGCCGGGCCGCAGCGCCAGCATCGCCCTTGCCGCTACGCCGGAAACGCCGGCCCGGCAGGTGACCGTCACCGCCGAGCAGCGATCGACCAACCTGCTGACACGCGGCATCCTGATCCTGAGCCAGCTCGCCGGCATTGCGGTGGTGCTGGCCGCGGCATGGCTGGTGTGGACGCGGCCCGGCCCGATGAGTTGGGGCTTCTTTCTCTATATCGTGTGGTTCAATCCCGGCCAGGCCTATCTGTTCTACGCCCTGCTGCAGCAATGGCCCTCCTTGCTTCTGCTGCAGAATTTCGTGGGCTCGATCGCCGAAGCGGCGGGCTATGCAGGTTTCCTGGTGTTCGCCCTCAGGGTGCCCGACGACCGGCTCGATCCGCAGTGGCAGCCGGTGGAGCGGGCCGTGCCGTTTGTCGCAATCGCGATGGCGTTGGCATTGCTTTCGTCCTACGCCTATGTGCTCGGCTATCGAACCGAGCTCATCACGCGTGTTTCGATCTCGGCCGGCTTCATCGTCGATCTTGCCGCCCTTGCCATCCTGATGCTGCGGCGACGAAAACAGACCCCACAAAATCAGCAGCGGTTGAACTGGGTGATCTGGGGATGCCTGATCGGGCTGCCCGCCTATATCCTTGCCGAGCTCGGGTCGGTCACGACGGTGTTCCAGACGCCGTTCGGGGATTTCACGCCGACCGAGGACATTCTCGGGATGCTCTACCTCGTCAATGGCGTGCTGTGCCTGTTCGTGTTCGAGGCGGTGCGCCGCAAGCGCGTGGTCAATGTCGCGATCCCGTTGCGCCGCGTCACCATACTCGGCCTGGCGCTCAGCATCCCGGCGCTCGTGCTGCATCACCAGATCGATCGCATCGAGGAGCTGTTCGAGCTGCCGAGTTGGGCGTGGCTCGTGGTCGGCACGGTGGCGCTGTTCGTCATCTCGCGTCTTCATGAGCTCGGTGTCGAGATCGCCGATCACTTCTTCAACCGGCAGCTCGAGCAGGCGACGCATGCGCTCGAGGATGCTTTGTTCAAGGCGCGGGATGCGAGCGACGTCGAGCGGCTGCTCGCCGAGGAGCCGTTCCGGCGCCTGTCACTTACTTCCGCGGCGGTGCTTCGCAAGTCGGACGGCACGTTCAAGGCGGAGGGACCGGCCCATGGATGGGACAGTTCGCCCACGAGGACGCTGAGCAGCGACGATCCGCTGCTCGGACCGGTGGCCAAGGGAGAGCCGTTCGGCATCGCGGAGCGAAGCTCATCTCGCGATCCGCTGCCCTCCGGCTCTGACCGGCCGATCTTCGCCGTGCCGATCGCCAACCCGGTGCGGTGCTATGCGCTGGCACTCTATGGGCCGCATGCGTCGGGGGCCGATCTCGACATCAACGAGCGAGACATGCTGGCGCGCCTCGGCAAGAACGCCGCAGCGGTGCTCGCCGAGCTCGAGAACGGCGAGCTTCGCCGTCGGGTGGACAGGCTGGAGAGCGAGCTGGCCGGGAGGCGGGAGGCAGTCAGGCAGTAGGCAGTAGGCATGGATCACATTTAACTGCCTAATCCCTATTGCCTACTGCCTTCCATTCAGTTATTGAACGATCGTTCAACAATTCGGTAGACACGGCAATGGCACGGGATTCGCGGTACGACGTCCTGTTCGAGCCCGTGCAGATCGGTCCCAAGCGGGCGCCGAACCGGTTCTATGCGGTGCCGCATTCGTCGGGCATGACGAACGCCAATCCGGAAACCCGGGCGGCGTTTCGCGCCACCAAGGCGGAGGGCGGCTGGGGCGTGGTGTGCACCGGCGCCTGCTCGATCCACCCGAGCGCCGACGATCGGCCGTTTCCCAATGCCACGCTGTGGGACGATGCGGACATCCGCACCCATGCGGTGATGACCGAGGCCGTTCACCGCCATGGAGCGCTGGCAGGAGTCGAGCTATGGCATGGCGGGGCATTCTCGATGAACCGCATCACCCGCCTGCCGCCTCTGTCGCCTTCCGGAGTGCCATGGCTTGCCACCCATGCGCCATTCATGTCGCAGCAGCGCCCCAAGGCGATGGATGCAAGCGACATCCGCGACCTGATCCGCTGGCAGGGGGAGGCGGCGCGGCGTGCGGAGGCCGCCGGTTTCGACATCATCTATGTCTATGCCGGCATGGCCTATCTGCCGCATCAGTTCCTACTCGCCGAGTACAACCGCCGGACCGATGCCTATGGCGGCCCGATGAGCAATCGCGTCAGGCTCGTCCGTGAGCTGATCGATGCGACGCGCGAAGCGACGGGCGGGCGCGCGGCCGTGGCGCTCCGCATCAGTCTCGAGGAGATGCGCAAGCGTCCGGGTAGGCATGCCGAGACCGAGGCGCATGAAGCGATCGGGCTGCTCAAGGACGATCCCGACCTGTTCGACGTCAAGATGGACACCAGCCCGACCGACTGCGCCGCCTCCCGCTATACGCCGGAAGGAAGCCACGAGCCGGTGGTCGACTTCGTCAAGCGGATCACGGCGAAGCCGGTGGTCGGGGTCGGCCGTTTCACATCACCCGACACCATGGTGTCGCAGATCCGCCGCGGCATTCTCGACCTCATCGGTGGGGCGCGCCCGTCGATTGCCGATCCCTTCCTGCCGAGGAAGATCGCCGAGGGCAAGGGGGACGAGATACGCGAGTGCATCGGCTGCAACATGTGCATTGCCAGCTGGCATGACGGCGTGTGGGTCCGCTGCACCCAGAATCCGACCGCGGGCGAGGAGCATCGCCGCGGCTGGCATCCGGAGAGGGTCAAGCGAGATGCGAGCGGCCGGGTCCTGGTGGTCGGCGGCGGCCCTGCAGGCCTCGAGGCCGGCGTGACATTGGCGCGACGCGGCTTCGATGTGACGATCGCCGAGGCGCGCGAGCAGTTCGGCGGCCGCCTGCTCTTCGAGTCGCGGCTGCCCGGTCTCAATGCCTGGCACCGCGTCGTCGATTACCGGCTCGGTCAGCTGCGAGCGCTCAACCATGTCGCGCTCTATCCGGCGAGTCCGCTCACCACCGAGGACATCCTCAATTTTGGCGCCGATCACGTCGTGCTGGCGACCGGTGCCCGCTGGCTCGCCGACTCCTTCTCGCCCAACGAACACCCTGCGGCCGCGATCACCGGTCCCGGCGTGATGACCCCGGACGACATCGCGGAAGGTGCTGAAATCGACGGCCCCGTGGTGGTGTTCGACTTCGACGACTACTACATGGGAAGCGCCATCAGCGAGCAGCTGGCGCGGCGCGGGCTCGACGTCACCTATGTGACGCCGGCCGGCTTCGTCTCCGCCTGGACCATCAACACCAACGAGCTGCCGCTGATCCACCGTTCGCTCGCCCGTCACGGCATCGCAGTGCGCACCCTCGAATTCGTCAGCAGCTTCGGCGATGGCGAGGTCGCGCTCACCCATCTGTTCACCGGCGACCAGGCGGCATTGCCCTGCAAGGCGCTGGTGGTGGTCGGTCATCGCGTGCCGGCCAATGCGTTGCATGGCGAGCTGGCGGCGCGGCCCCGCGACATGGCGGCGGCCGGCATTGCGAGCCTCGCCGTCACCGGCGATGCCTTGGCGCCGGGGGCGATCGTGCATGCGGTGTATAATGGGCATCGCACGGCGCGCGAGCTCGGTCTTGCGCCCGAGCAGCGCATCGTTCGTCGCGAGGCATGACACCGTGAGCCGCTCGACCACAAGGCGCGGGTCGGAAAGGCGCAGCCGCAACGCCGGCGGGATCGCGCAGATGCCGTTCCGCCAGCTCTCGCTCAACTATGAGCCGGTCAAGGTCATCTCGGAGGACGAGGTCGAAACCATTCACGCGATGGCGCTCACGGTTCTCGAGGAGGTCGGGCTCAAGGTGCTGGGCGGCGAGGCACGGTCGCTCTATCGCTCCGCCGGCGCGGCGGTCGACGAGGCGGCGATGCGGGTTCGCCTCGACCAGGCGCTGGTCTCGGAGCTGGTCGCCAAGGCGCCAGGGTCCTTCACGCTGGCCGCCCGCAACCCCGACCGCAATCTCCGGGTCGGCGGGCGCGACCTGATCTTCTCCTCGGTCGGCGGCCCAGCCTATGTGATGGATCTCGATGGCGGCCGTCGCACCGGCAGCCATGCCGAGATGTGCGACTACATCCGGGTCATCCACATGCTGAACGTCCTCCACCAGGAAGGCGGCGGCCCGTTCGAGCCGATGGACCTGCCGGCTGCCACCCGCCATCTCGATCTCTACCTCGCTGAGATCACGCTCACCGACAAGAACTGGCAGCCGCAGACCTTCGGTCGCGCCCGCACCACCGATGCTCTCGACATGGTGGCCATCTCGCTCGGCCGCTCCCGCGAGTCGCTCGTCGATCTGCCGGTGTTCACCGGCATCATCAACACCAATTCGCCGCTGCAGCTCGACGTGCCGATGGCCGAGGGGCTGATCACGCTTGCCGAGCACGGCCAGGTCAACGTCATCACGCCCTTCACGCTGGCCGGCGCCATGTCGCCGGTGACGCTCGCCGGCGCGCTGGCCCAGCAGCATGCCGAGGCGATGGCCGGGATCGTCCTTGCACAGATCGTGCGGCCCGGCGTGCCGGTGATGTATGGCGGCTTCACCTCAAATGTCGACATGCGCTCGGGCGCTCCGGCATTCGGCACGCCGGAATATGCCCAGGCGGCGCAGGCGACGGGGCAGCTGGCGCGCCGGATCGGCGTGCCGTTCCGCTCGAGCAACGCCACCGCCGCCAATGATGCCGATGCGCAGGCCGCGTATGAATCGGCGATGTCGCTGTGGGGCGCGGTGATGGGCGGCGCCCATCTCATCCTGCATGCTGCCGGGTGGCTCGGCGGCGGCCTCACGGCGTCCTTCGAGAAACTCATCATCGATGCCGAGATGCTGCAGATGATGGCGGCCTATCTCCAGCCCTTCGAGGTGTCGGAGCAGAGCCTCGCCTTCGAGGCGATCCGCGAGGTCGGGCCGGCTGGTCACCATTTCGGCACGTCGCACACGCTCGAGCGCTACGAGACGGCGTTCTACCGGCCGCTCCTGTCGATCTGGGACAATTACGAGACCTGGCGTGAACGCGGCGCCGAGACAGCGGCGCGGCGCGCCAACGGCATCTGGAAGCAGCTCCTGAAGGAGTACCAGCAGCCGCCGCTCGATCCGGCGATCGAGGAGGCGCTCGAGGCGTTCGTCGAGCGGCGCAAGCGCGAGGGCGGCGCGCCGGCGAACTAGTCAATCCTCCAAGCTGCCGAGCTTCGCCTCGACAAGGCCGAGACAGGCGCGCCGGGCATCGTCGGGCGCCAGCGCCTCGGGGTCCAGGCACCATTCGAGCCACAAGCCGTCGATCATGGCGATGACGTTGCGGGCAAGGCCCGGCGCATCGACCGTCAGCCGGCGCTCGGCAGCGACACCGGCGATCATCTCGGCGAGGCGCGTCCGATAGATCCTGTAAAGCGAGCGATGCACGACTTGCAATTTGGGGTTGGTGGCGATCTCCCCCCACAGCGCCAGCCACACGCGGAGGTTGGAGCGCCGAAAGGTCTCCGGCTGGAAGGCGCCGTCGATGACGGCTCGAAGCCTGAGAAGCGGCGTCGCAGCGGCGGCCGCGGCGGTGACCTGGCCCATGATCGCGCCGTAGAGCGCCGAACGGTAGACCGCCGCCAGAAGATCGTCCTTGCCGGCGAAATAGTGGCTGATCAAACCGCGCGAGACCTTTGCCTCGCGGCAGATCCGGTCAATGGTGAAGCCCTGAATGCCATGCTCCGCGAGGCAGCGCTCGGCCGCCTCGATCAACAGTTGCCGCCGGATCTCAGGGCTCTCCCTGGAGAAGCGCTTTTCCAAATCGGTGTGCTCGCGACGGATTGAACGGCATCGATACGTCAAACTGCCGTGGGAGAGTAACCGGCGACCGGAAAACGTTGAACCGGCCGGTGTGGTATTTCACAATGAAGATGAACTTGGGAAGGTGCCAGGGATCTCATGCGAGTCGCAGGGCAGATCGCCACCGTGCTGTTGCTGACCGCGGCGCTGGCCGGCGGCTATTACGGCTATCAGCACTATCTGGTGGCGGCGCAACCCCAGGATGCCGCCGGGCGGCCGGAGCGCGCGGCACCGCTCAAGGTCGAGGCGATGGTCGCCAGCCAGAAATCCATGGCCCGCCGCATCGAGGCGGTGGGCTCCACCCGGGCGCGGCAGTCGGTCGAGATCGTGCCGATGGCTTCGGGGCGCATCGCCGAGATCAATTTCACCAGCGGCCAGCGCGTCAAGAGCGGCGACACCCTGGTCAGGCTCGACGATGATATCGAGCAGGCAAATCTGGTCGAGGCGCAGGCCAAGTTCCAGCAGGCCAAGCTCGCCGTCGACCGCGCCAGGACGCTGAGGCGCGAGAACATCCAGACCCAGGCCTCGCTCGAAGTGCTGCTGGCGCTCCAGGCCGGCGCCGAGGCGGAGGTCGACCGGTCGCGGCGCAAGCTTTCGGACCGGGTGATCGTCGCGCCGTTCGACGGCGTCATCGGCCTGCGCCGCGTCGACCCCGGGGCACGCGTCACCGACGCGACGGTGATCGCCACCCTCGATGATCGCGAGACGATCGAGCTCGAATTCTCGCTTCCCGAGACGGTGTTCGGCGAGGTTCGCGGCGGGCTGCCGGTGGATGCCACCGCCGCGGCATTTCCCGGCCGGCATTTCACCGGGGCGGTGACGCTGATCGACAACCGCATCGATGCGGTGGGCCGAGCCTTCAAGCTGCGCGCCGAGCTGCCCAATCCCGACCTCCTGCTGCCTGCCGGCATGTTCATGCAGCTTGCCGTCGAGCTCGAGCGCCGCGATGCGGTGACGATTCCCGAGGAGGCGGTGATCGTCGAAGGCGACCAGGCCTATGTCTTCATGATCGTCAACGGCAAGGCGACCCGCCGCGACGTCAAACTCGGATTGCGCGAGCCCGGCATCGTCGAGATCACCCATGGGGTGAAGACTGGGGACATGGTGATCAGCCGCGGCATCCAGCGGGTTCGCGAGGGCTCGCCGGTCGAGGCCAGCCAGATCGCTCCGCCGGCCACCGCGCTGTCGGGAGGGCGCGGATGACCCTCTCCGACCTCAGCATCAAGCGGCCGGTGCTGGCGAGCGTGATGAGCATGCTCATCATCGTCTTCGGCGTGGCCTCGGTGCTGCGGCTGCCGCTGCGCGAGCTGCCGGACGTCGACACCTCGGTGGTCACCGTCACCACCGAATATACCGGCGCCAATCCGGCCACAGTCGACACCGACATCACCGAGATCATCGAGAGCGGCGTCGCCGGCATCAGCGGCATCAAGACCATCTCCTCGCAATCGCGGCAGGGCGTGAGCTCGACCACCATCGAGTTCGAGGTCGGCCGCAATATCGACGAGGCGGCAAACGACGTCAGAAGCGCCGTCGCCCGGGTTCGCCAGCAGCTGCCGGACGATATCGAGGAACCGCAGATCGTCAAGAACGATGCCGATTCCGATCCGGTGATGCGGCTTGCCGTCACCAGCGACCGGATGAGCGCCGCCGAGATCAGCGATTTCGTCGATCGCTTCATCGCCGACCGGCTGGCGACCCTCGACGGCGTGGCGAGCGTGACCGTCAGCGGGCAGCGCCGCTATGCCATGCGGATCTGGCTCGACCGCACCGCCATGGCGGCCCGCAACATCACGGTGGCGGATGTCGAGCAGGCGCTCCGCCGCAGCAATGTCGAGCTTCCCGCCGGCGAGGTCGAATCGCTCAACCGCGAGTTCACCGTCAAGCTCGCCGGACGGATCAACGATGCGCCGGCCT
>JBEVJH010000132.1:0-6493 GCA_040510355.1 Aestuariivirgaceae bacterium | reverse complement strand
TTGACGACCAGCGTCGTCTTGTTGAATCCGGGCGCTACATTGACCATGCCGAGCACCCGGAGCCAGGCGGTGACACGGTCGAGATCGCCAAGCGCTCGCTTGAGGCTGCCGAGGATGGAGAGACCGACCAGCTTGGCAGCGTGGTATCCCTGCTCGATGGTGAGCTCCTGACCGACCTTGCCGAGGGGACCGCAGATCGCGCCTCCCGGCTCCTGGGGGGCATGGCCGGAGATGTAGGCGCGATTGCCGCGCACCACCACGGGCTTGAACGGCAGCGTGAGGCCGGCCGGCGTGATCAGCTCCTTGGGCAACACGAGGCCCATCTTCTCGAGCCTGGCTTCGATTTCCGCCATCTGTCTGGTCTCCTTCTCAGGCGTAGGCGCGGTCGATACGAAACGGCGCAAGGTCGATGCTGGTCGGCCGCTCGCTGACCGCTTCGGCGATGAGCTTTCCGGTAATCGCACCGGTGGTCAATCCCATGTGGCTGTGCCCGAAGGCGTAGAAGGCGTTCGGGAAATGCGGTGAGCGGCCAAGCACCGGCAGCGAGTCGGGCGTGAGAGGGCGCTCGCCGAACCATTCTGTCATGCCCGCATCATTGATGCCGGGCAGCACCCGCTTGCCCCAGGTCAGGACCATCTTGGCCTGTTGCCAGTCGGGCGGCGCGTCGATACCCGGAAAGGCCGATGCGCCAACGATGCGGACGCCGACATCCATCGTGGTGATGGCGATCTTGGCCGCGCCGACGACCACCAGATGGCGGGTCTCGACCCCGGCATTGGGGAGGGTGACGTGATAGCCGCGCTGGCTCTCCAGCGGCACCTTGCTGCCGAGCTTGCGCGCCAGCCGATCCGACCATGCACCACAGGCAATGACCACGGCGTCACAGTCATGCTTGCCACGATCGGTGATGACACTACGGACGCCGTCAGGTGCGCGCTCGAAATCCTTGACCTCCTCCTTGAGGATCGTCCCGCCGCGCTGGCGCAGCAAATCGGCGAGGCCGAGAACGATCTTGTAAGGGTTGCGGACGTAATGCCAGTCAGGCTCGAGCACCGCCGCGCGATAGTCGCGCGACACCGCCGGCTCGAGCTGGCGCAGCTCGTCCTCGCTCAGCCGATGGAACTCCAGGCCCTTGTCTTTGCGGCCCTGCCAGAACGACCAGTCGCGCTGAAGCGCGGCGTCGTCCTTGTAGATCCACAGGCCGCCGTCATGGCGGACGAGCGACATCAGCCCGGCGTCGTCGAAAAGCGGCTTCCAGGCGTCATAGGCCGGCGGCATGAAGGCAGCGAGCGCCTCGGTGCAGGCTTTCACCCGGTCGGGGCGACAATTGCGCCAGAACTGCCAGAGAAAGGACGCCATTGCCGGCATGTGCGACCAGCGCAGGGACACCGGTCCCTCGGGGTCGAGATAGTATTTGACGTAGCGCTTCATGAGGCCGGGCATGGCCAGCGGCAGCACGAAGGTGCTGGCGATGCCGCCGCCATTGCCGAAGGAGGTGGCGCGGCCGGGCTCCATCCGGTCGATGACCGTTACGGCGTGGCCGGCGCGCTGGAGGTAGCTGGCGCATCCCATGCCCACCACGCCGGCTCCGATGACAATGACCTTCTTGCTCATGACGCTCCCGATATTGCGGCTGGTCTGCTACTCGGCGGCCGTCCGAACCGCGGGATGCGAGAGGGCCGCCACCAACACCTCCTCGCGCGCCTTGGCGGCTGCCATCGAGGCGCGCTTGACATGGCCGTAGCCGCGGATCGCCTCCGGCAGGCCGGCAATCTCGACGGCAAGCGCCTGATTGTCTGGACGAAGATCGGCAATGACCCGACGGATCGTCGCCCGGTAATCGCCGATCAGCCGGCGCTCGAGCCGGCGCTCCTCGGTGTGACCGAACAGATCGAACGGCGTGCCGCGCAGCCGTCGCATGCCGGCGAGCGCTCGAAAGGCGTGGATCATCCACGGGCCGAAGGCGATCTTGCGCGGGGTGCCGCTGGTCGGATCGCGCCGCGCCAGCAGCGGCGGGGCGAGATGGAAGTGCAGCCGGTAGTCGCCCTCGAACGCCTGATCGAGATCGCGCCGGAACGACTCGCCGGCATGAAGTCGCGCCACCTCATACTCGTCCTTGTAGGCCATGAGCTTCGACAGATTGCGGGCGACGGCTTCGGTGAGGGCGAGCGAGCCAGGCAGGAGCCGGGCTTCGGCGGCGCGGACCTCCTCGACGAAACCGCGATAGCTTCCGGCATAGGCTTCGTCCTGATAGGCAGCAAGGAACGCGGCGCGATCCGCGATCAGGGGATCGAGGCGCGCTATCGGATCGGCCTCCACCGGGTCGCCGGGGGAAGGCCGCGGCTTGTCGCGGGCATCGCCATGAAGCCGCCGGCCGGCCTCGAAGGCGGCGATATTGGCCTCGACGGCCGCGCCGTTGAGCGCGATGGCGCGGCGGATCGCCTCGCGTGACAGTGGCAGGAGGCCCCGCTGATAGGCCAGGCCGACGAGCAGCATGTTGGTGGTGATCGGATCGCCGGTCAGCGACGTCGCGCGCTCGGTAGCCTCCAGATAGCGGACATTCTCGGGTCCGACGGCCGCTTCGATCTGAAGCCGCAGGGCGGCAGTCGGAAAGGCGTAGTCGGGCATGCGGGTGAACTCGCCCGGGACGATCTCATGGGTGTTGACGATGACCTGGGTGCGCCGGCGCGCCATGGTCGACAGCGGCTCGGCGGCGGCGACGCTCATGATGTCGCAGCCGAGCACGAGATCGGCCGCGCCTTCGGGTATGCGGGCAGCACGGGCGCGCGATGGGTCCGGAGCGATGCGGATGTGGCTGGTCACCGCTCCGCCCTTTTGGGCGAGGCCCATCATGTCGAGCGTGGTGCAGCCCCTGCCGTCGAGATGGGCCGCCATGCCGAGCACCGAAGCGGTGGTCACGATGCCGGCACCGCCGACGCCCGAGAGAACGATGCCATAGGGTCGGTCGAGTGCCGGCAAAGGCGGCTCGGCAAGTTCTTCAGCCTGCCGAGATACGACTGGCGGGGCACGCCTCAGCCTGCCGCCCTCGACGGTCACGAAACTCGGGCAGAAGCCGTCGAGGCAGGAGTAATCCTTGTTGCAGGAATGCTGATCGATCATGCGCTTGCGACCGAAAGCGGTCTCCCGCGGCAGGATCGACACGCAATTGGACTTGACGCCGCAATCGCCGCAGCCTTCGCAGACCTGATGGTTGATGAAAACGCGACGCTGCGGCTCGGGCAGAAGGCCGCGCTTGCGCCGCCGCCGCTTCTCGGTGGCGCACATCTGGTCGTAGATGAGCACCGTCACGCCGGCGACGTCCCGCAATTCCCGCTGCACCGCGTCGATCTCGTCGCGGTGACGGACCGGCACGCCGGCAAGTGCCGAATGGCGCTGCGGCTCGTCGGCCACCACCATGACCTGGCGCACGCCTTCCGCCTGGACCTGCCGGACGATGCGCTCGACGCTCAAGGGGCCGTCATGCGGTTGGCCGCCGGTCATGGCCACGGCATCGTTGTAGAGGATCTTGAAGGTGATGTTGACGCCGGCCGCGATGCAGGCCCGGATCGCCAACAGGCCGGAGTGATTATACGTGCCGTCGCCCATGTTCTGGAACACGTGGGTGCGGTTGCTGAACGGCGCCTCGCCGATCCAGTTGGTGCCGTCGGCACCCATCTGGGTATAGCCGTCGCTCTGCCGGTCCATCCACATGACCATGTAGTTGCACCCGGTCCCGGCACCGCCGCGGCTGCCTTCGGGCACCACGGTCGAGCGGTTGTGCGGGCAGCCGGAGCAGAAATAGGGCTTGCGCGCAAAGGGCAGGACGGCGCTGTTGCGCGGGGCCTCGCGAGCCGCGAGCTCCGCGAGCTGGCGCGCGAGGGGTCGATCACCCTGCAAGGCATCGAGGCGCCCGCCGATCTCGATCGCGATGCGGTTGCTGGACAGCGTCCCGGTCGCGGCGAACAAGGGCTGCCCGTTCTCGTCGAGCTTGCCCAGGATGCGACGAACAGTTCTGTCACCGAACAGCATGTCCTTGAGCTGGGGCTCGATCAGGGCTCGCTTCTCTTCGATGCAGATGACGGTCTCGAGCCCCTCGCAGAAGCTCCTGATGCCGAGCGGCTCGAGGGGCCACGGCATGCCGACCTTGTAGAGCGCCAATCCCGCCTGCCCTGCCTTCGCGGCATTGAGCCCGAGGTCCTCGAGCGCCTGCAGGACATCGAGATAGGTCTTGCCGGTGGTGACGATGCCGAGGCGGGCGCCCGCCGGCTTGAAGATCGTCCGGTCGATGGCATTGGCACGGGCAAAAGCCTGCACGGCCGGAAGGCGTCCTTCGATCACACGGCGCTCCTGCGCGAGCGGCGTGTCAGGTATGCGGATGTTGAGGCCGTCGGGAGGGTTGGTGAAGTCCGTCGGCAGAACGATCGCAGGGCGGCGATCGTCGACCAGAACCGAGCCGCCGCTTTCCACGACATCATGGCTGCATTTCAGCGAGATCCATGAGCCGGTGAAGCGCGACATCGGAATCGCCAAGAGGCCGAAGTCGAGAATGTCCTGGATGTCCGCCGGGTTGAGCACCGGGATGTTGAAGTCGACCATGCTGAATTCGCTCGCATGGACCGCGCTCGACGACTCGGCCCGGTGGTCGTCGCCGAGCAGGACGAGCACGCCGCCATGGCGCGAGGCGCCGGCATTGCTGCCATGCCGGAACGCATCGCCAGAGCGGTCGACGCCGGCCCCCTTGCCGTACCACAACGCAAAGACGCCGTCGTGCTTGCCATCGCCGCGCGTCTCGGCCTGCTGACTGCCCCAGACGGACGTTAGGGCAAGATCCTCGTTCAGGCCGGGCTGGAAGCGGATGCTCTCGTCTTCGAGCCATTTGCGGGCCCGGGTCAGCTGCAGGTCATAGGTCGCAAGCGGCGAGCCGCGATAGCCGGTCACGTAGCCGGCGGTATCGAGGCCGGCCTGGCGGTCGCGGCGACGCTGAACGAGCGGCAGGCGGACGAGCGCCTGGACGCCGGTGAGGAAGATGCGCCCTTGCGAAAGCTCGTATTTGTCGTCGAGCGAAACGGCGTTCACGTGGCCGATAATGCTCCAAAGCTCGTGGTTTCACCCTAGCATGGGACATCGCTGGCGGTGGCACAAGTGAACAGTGAACCTTGATTCACTTTTCATAAAGCCGGCATGCCCCGCCTGGGCGTTTGGTCGATGCAATTCAGGCGCGAAGCGCGCTGTCGGCGTCAGGAGCGGAGCGGATCGAGCGTGGTGCTCCACAGGGCATTGTCGCCGACATCGCGCAGGGTCACGGTCAGCTGCTCGGTCTTGCCGTCGATCCTCACATGCCCGAAGAACTGCATGCCGGCGGATGGCGGAAGGTTCAGCCCGTCAGCCTTGCTCGGCGCCTTTTCGAAGACGACCTCCGGCCCGAAGGTCGGATCGAGCGTGTTGGGACCGAAGGTGCCGGCATGAACCGGGCCTGAAACAAATTCCCAGAACGGTTCGAAATCCTGGAACCTGGCGCGCGAGGGATCGTAGCGATGGGCAGCGGTGTAATGCACGTCGGCGGTGAGCCAAAGCGTGTTGCGGATGCCCTCCCGCTTCACGAAGGCGAGGAGATCGGCAATCTCGAGCTCACGGCCGAGCGGCGGCCCGTCGTCGCCCTGCGCCACGGCTTCGCTGCCGAATTTGCGATCGCCGTCATAGGCCACGTAGAGACCGATGGGCATGTCGGCGGCAATCACCTTCCAGGTCGCGGTGGAGGTTTTGAGGGCACGTTTCAGCCAGGCGATCTGCGGCGGCCCCAGGAAATAGCTGTCGGGTCCATAGATGCTCTGCCGGTTCTCGCCGTTCGGGCCGCGGTAGCTGCGCATATCGAGCATGAAAATCTCGAGGAGCGGGCCATAGGCGACGCGTCGGTAGATGCGGCCCGGCTCGGCAGCGCTCGCGCGCAGCGGCATGTAGTCATGAAACGCCCGGGCGGCCCGCGCCGCCAGCTCGAGCATGTAGCGCTCGCCGTAGCCCTTGCGCTTGTGCTCGTCGCGGATGAGCTCCTCCTCGGGCCACCAATTGTTGGTGACCTCATGGTCATCCCATTGGGTCAGGATAGGGACCTCCGCATTGAAGCGTCGGACATTCTTGTCGAGGAGATTGTATTTGTAGTTGCCCCAGAACTCGGCCAGGCTCTCGGCGGGCTTCGACTTCTCCTCGGTCACCAGATTGCGCCAGACCGCGCCGTCCTTAAGCTTCACCTCGGCGACGATCGGGCCGTCGGCGTAGATGTTGTCGCCGCTGTGAATAAAGAAATCGGGCCGGTGCTCGAGCATGGTCGCATAGGTGCGCATGCCGCCCAAAGCTTCATCGATTCCCCAGCCCTGGCCGCAGGTGTCGCCGGACCAGCAGAAGCTGACATCGCGGCGGTCGGCCGGCACCGAACGGAACCGACCGACAAGGGGCTCACCGATGATGGCGGGCTCCGCCAGGTTCTGCATGGCGATGC
>JBEVJH010000131.1:0-7742 GCA_040510355.1 Aestuariivirgaceae bacterium | reverse complement strand
TTGCCGACGAAGACCAGATCGCGGTCGACGGCGATCTCGGGATGGGGCCGGAACAATTCGGTGTCGGCCGCCTCATGCCAGGTGAACGCCCGCCGTCCCCAGCCGCGCACCCGATAGGTCTCGCTCAGCACCGCCCCGAATGCCAGCACCGCGTCGTAATTGTCGAGAGCGAGGGCCGCCATCTGCGACTCCGCCGACACCGCCCGATGATGCGTATCATGGAAGAGCAGGATGAAGCGCCCGCCGATCCGCCGCTTGACGCCGATCGCCGCGACGAGCGCCGGATCGGTCCATTCATGCACGATCACCACATCGGCGCCGTCGAGCAGCCTGTCGAGATCGGGATCGGCACCATAGCGCTCCACCGCAATCTCGGGAAAGGTGGTGGCAAATTTCGCGATCGCCCTGTCACCTTCCGGCTCGCGTCTCAGATTGTCCAGGCTCCAGCCCGTTTCCGGCTCGCAGGCCAGCGTCCGGTGGCCGGCACGATGAAGGCCGCGCAAGATGCCGCGGAGAAAATGCGCATTGCCGTGATTCCAGTCGGAGCTGATGGAGTGAGTGAACAGCACGAACCGCATCGCCCGCTCCTATGCCGCGAGACTGCGTTTGCCGCTGGCATGCCACCACGCTCGCACCATGGCCTGTGCCTGCGCTTCGAGGCCGTAGATCGACGACCTCTCGAGCGCCTTGTCGGCAAGCTCCGCTCTGAGCGAACGGTCCTCGATCAGGCGGTTGACCGACTGCGCGAGCCGGTCGCAATCGCGTGGCGGGAAGAACAGCGCCGCTCCGTCCCACAACTCGCGGAACGTCGGAATGTCGGACAGTGCCAGCGCGGTGCCGCGCCCCGCCGCCTCGAGCACCGACAACCCGAACGGCTCATAGAGTGCCGGCGAGACGAAGAGCGCCGCCCCTTCCATCCGTGCAGTGCACGCTTCCGCCCCGAGCCTGCCCAAGGATCGCAGCGGACCGGCATCGGCCCGCGCTCCGTTCGGCCCTTCGAGCGGCCCGGCAATCTCGATCGGCCAGGAGATCTTGGGCGCCGCTGCCCGAAGCGTCGCCAGGTCCTTCGCCTCGTCCCACCAGCGTCCGGCCGCCATCACCCGCGGTTCCTTTGTGGTGAGCACAGCCGCAGCCGCCCGCCTGCTGCCATTGTGGATGACGCTGAGACGCGGCAGCGGCCCGTAGATGGCGCTGATCGCCGCGGCGAAAGCTTGGGTCGGCACCACCACCAGTTCGGCAGCGCGCAAGCCTCTTTCCATGTGGTGGCGGTTCCATTCCCAGTCCGCCGGCAGCGCCGTGCCGCGCACCGCCGCCCACCAGCTCGCCACACAGGAATGGAGCATCGCAACCCGCGGCACATCGGCGCGGACGAGATGCGCCAACGCCGGAGTGTTGAGATGGAGCAGGTCGGGCTGGAAATCGTCGAGGACACGATCGAGCAGCCTCGCCGCCTGTTCGAGAGCCGGCGCCCCTGTGGCCACCCAGTCGAGCTCCGCATCGAGCCAGACGAGCCTGATGCCGGCGCGGAACGCCTCCCGCTCCTGCGAAGCATGCGGCCGCGGTCCAAGTCCGGCGATGATCGTCTCGATGCCCGGCGCCCTCACCGTCATGCACAGGTCCAAGGCATGACGCCACATCCCGCCGACGCTGTCCGCCGTCATCAGGACCTTGAGCCGCTCGCCGCTCAATGCCGGCATGGCTGCTCCTCGAGCTCTGCGAGCCTTGCCGGCCGCTGTTCCTGGATGTCGCTGAACCGCGAGAAGCTGCTCAGATAGTGTTCGTGCGCCCGTTCCCAGGCGAGATCGTCCGGCTCGCCCCATAGTTTCCGATAGTCGGGGGAAGCCGGATAGGGATAGAGGGGCACCGGGTCATTGGCCCAGACGCCATGTGCTTGAAGCTCATCGCGCCAGGCCGTCACCTCGGCCGCATCGTCGCCCAGCTCGCCGATGAGATTGGCTTGGACGAAAGGCACGTGATGGCGGGCGATGATCAGCCGCTCGGTGAGCTCCGCAGTGCTCATCGCGCAGCGCTTCGCGAGCGCGGCACGACCGGCCTCGGTCAGGCTCTCGACGCCCGCCTCGATCGACACGCAACCGGCCTGGCCCAGCAGCGCGAGCAGCGCCGGCTTCCACAAGTCGATTCGGGTTTGCACCCCGAACGCGATGTCGCGCTCGGCCAGCGCTTCGAGCAGCGTCGGCTGCGGCAGGAAGATCTCGTCGATGAAATAGAGATAGCGCGCGCCCTGGCCGATCAGCCGGTCGATCTCTTCGACGAGCGGCTCGAGATCGCGCCGCCGGTAGCTGTCGCGATAGGCAAGCTTGGCGCAGAACGTGCACGAATAGGGGCAGCCGCGCGAGGCCTCGACCTCGGCTCCTGGTCCCTCTGGCGGGCGCTCGAAGCGATGATGATGATGGTTGTGACGGCGCACCCACCGGTCCGGCCAGACAAGCGCTGGATGATCGGCGAAGCGGCTGGCATGCGGTCCATCCCGGCACCTCACGCGCCCCGCGCCGCTGCGCTCGGCCGTATGTGCGACCGCCGATGCGCCATTGTCGGCCAGCGCCGTGATGACCTCTTCGCACTCGCCGATGATGGCGAGATCGGCATGGGTCTTGGCGAGCGCCGGTCCCGGGGTGATCGATGGGTGTGGTCCGGCGATGACCGTGCGTCCGCCGCGCCCGGCGAGGCGCTGCAGGAAGTCGGCCGGAACCCGCAGCTCCGGCGGTGGGCAGCGCCAGAACAGGTAGGTCGGCGCCGTCACCACCATTGTCAGTTCGGCAGCGAAGGCCGCGACCTGCTCGGCCATCGCCGCGTTGCTCGACTGCTCGAGCAGCCCGTCGAGCATCACGACCTCATGCCCGTTGCGCTCGAGCATGGCCTTGGAATAGCCGAGCTCGAGCGGCAGATGCGCCTCCCGGCACCCGAAATAGATCGAACCTTCGAAGGTCCAGGCCGGATTGACCAGCGCGACCCTCATGCGTTGACGCTCCTGAGGTCCGCTTGGGCGGCCCGTTGGCGTCGTGCCGTGAGCCAGCCCATGAGATCGGCAAGACCTTCCTGCCAGCGGATCGTCGCCCGCCAGCCGGTCGCCTCCGCGAGCTTCGCCGTGTCGGAGACAAACCACAGCTGATCGCCCGGCCGCGGCGCCGCCATGCTGCGCCGGACCTCGCGGCCCATCAGCTGCTCGACCTCGTTCAGGAGCTCGATCAGGCTGACGGCGTTGCCGGCGCCCCCGCCCAGATTGAACACCTGTCCCGCCAGCTTCTCGGCATCGGCGAGCAACATCATCCAGGCACGAACCGCGTCATGAACATGCAGGATGTCGCGCACCTGCCGTCCATCGCCATAGACCGTCAGCATGTCGTCGCCGATCGCGCGCAGCAGGAAATGTGCGACCCAGCCCTGGTCCTCGGTGCCGAATTGCCGGGGTCCGTATATGCAGCTCATGCGCAGCACCACCGCCGGGATGCCGAAGCTTCTCGCATATTCGCGAACATATTGGTCCGCTGCGCCCTTCGAGCAGCCATAGGGCGTGGCGAAGGCGACCGCCGTCCTTTCGCTGATGCCGCGTTCGGCAGTTCCGCTGTCGCGTGGCACATGGCGTTGACCGTCGACCGTCGTTTCAAGGCCACCGAGGTCGCCATAGACCTTGTTGGTGCTGGCGAACACCAACGGCACGCGCCCGCCCTTGCGTCGCATCGCTTCGAGCAGATGCATGGTCCCGAGCAGATTGACCGTGAAATCTTCCCACGGATCATCGAGGCTCGCGGTGACTGCCGTCTGCGCGGCGAGATGGGCGACCGCCGAGGCGGAAGCCACCGCTTCGGTCACCGCGGCCGTGTCGCGCAGGTCCCCCGAGCGGACAATCAGCCGCTTGCCATGGCGGCAGCGCAGCCAGTGCAGGTTCTGCTCGACCCCCTTGCGACTCAGATTGTCGAGGACGATGACCTCGCGGCCCTCCTCCAGCAGCGCATTGGCAAGGTTGCAGCCGATAAATCCCGCTCCGCCGGTGATCAGGACAGGACCGGCCAGGGCGTGCCTGAGCTGGGCGATTTTCATAGCACCAGCCCCCGGGCGGCAAGCTCGCCATGGGCGTCGGCGAACTTCATCGGCCGCTTCTGCCTTTCCAACCAGGCAACGAACTCGGCGAGGGAGTTTTCGAGGTGATGCCGCGGCTCGAAGCCGAGCACGCGTCGCGCCTTGCCGATATCGGCGAAGCAGTGGCGGATATCGCCGGCGCGCGACCGGTTCAGCACCCGCGGCTCGATATCGACGCGACCGAGCGCCGTCGCCAGGGCGCGCGCGACGTCCAGCACGGTGTGGCTCACGCCGCTGCCGATGTTGATGATCTCACCAGCCGCATCCGGTGCCTCCATCGCCAGGCGGAACGCCCGCGCCACGTCCTTGACGTGAACGAAGTCGCGTCGCTGCATGCCGTCCTCGAACACCAGCGGCGGCTCGCCTGCGAGCAGCCGGCCGGCAAAGATCGCCAGCACACCGGTATAGGGATTGGTAAGAGCCTGTCCCGGCCCGAACACGTTGAACAGCCGAAGCGCCGCCGCCTCGATTGCATAGGTCGCGGCGATCATCATGACCAGCCGCTCCTGAACATATTTGGTCAAGGCATAGACCGAGGCGAGATCGACCCGCTTGCCTTCGTCCGTCGGCGCTCTGACCAGCCTCTCGCCGCTCGGGCCGCGCGGCTCGAAATCACCGCGCTTCAACGACTGCGGGCTGCGCTGGGCGTCCTCGATGCGCAAGCCCTCTTCGGTGAAGGCAAGTCCCTCCCCATAGACGCTCATCGACGAGGCAACGATCACACGGCGCACGGTCTGCCGCGTCATCTCCTCCAGCAGCACGGCGGTGCCCACATCATTGGCGCCGACATAGCGCTCGATTTCATACATGCTCTGTCCGACGCCGACCTCGGCCGCGAGATGGAAGACTCCCTCGACGCCCTTGAGTGCCCGTCGGACTGCGGTGCGATTGCGGATGTCGGCGCGAATGATCTCGACCGCATGGTCCTGACCATTGCTCCGCGCGGCGTCGGTCCTCGCCGGTGCGCCCTTTCCGCCATGTGCCTGCTCGACGAGACTGTCGATGACCCGCACCTCATGGCCCGCACCGGCCAACTCGAGCGTCAGATGCTTGCCGATGAAGCCCTGGCCCCCCGTGATCAGGTAAAGACCCATGCACCGACGCTCCTTCCGATGCGCCCCTGTAGGGCACTTTAGGCGGTGAACCGGCCGACTTTCAGGAATGTTCCCGCGGCATGCGCGTCAGGATCGATTGGCACCTTCGAGAAACGCCGTCCCCTCGACCTCCAGCAGCTCCTCCAGCCGGTGCCGTGCACGGTTGATCCGGCTCTTGATCGTGCCGAGGGCGCATTGGCACACTTCGGCAGCCTCGTCATAGGTCATGCCGGCCCCGGCCACGAGCAGCAGGGCTTCGCGCTGCTCAGCCGGAAGCTGCAGGACCGCGTCATGAACGGCGGACACCCGCACCGACCACTCCTGGCTCGGCGAAACGCCTACTGTCCGGGTGTCGTCGAGGGACGTCGTCGCCTGCCGGCGCCGTTGTTGATGCGCGGTGTAGAATGTGTTGCGCTCGATCGTGAACAGCCAGGCGCGGAGATTTGTCCCAGGTGTGAACTGGTGGATGTTGCTGATCGCCTTGACCAGCGTGTCCTGGACGAGGTCGTCCACCTCGGAATGGTTGCGGGTCAGCACATGCGCGAAGGCCCGCAAGGACGGGATCAGGCTGAGAAGCTGCTTGTTCAATTCCGCCCGGGCTGCTGGTGGAGGCTCGATCTTGGCCACCCTGTCGGATTGCGTCCTTGGCGGCTCTGCTGCACGCCCGAGCAGGGTCATTTGGGATCCCCATCCTCAGGGACAACGAGCGTTCGACCACCTCGCGCCGCCGCCGATTTCCGACCAATCCCGTGATCCGTCGTGGTTTTTCCCATCGACACGGCGGCCTCCGCCCAATATGAGAACGCTGTTCAATGTCGCGTCCTGGGCTTTGTTCCCGATGCTGCTCAATCCCACGCTTTTATGTCGCGCCCGCTCGACTTACATTGGCGGTGAGGCGGGTTGACGTCTAAATCCCGGAGGGCTTGTTCATGACTGTGACCGTCGGTAAGCCTGCGCCAGTGGAGCAGGTTGAGGTCTGGCGCCGGCATGCTCGCGGGCCGAGCAGATTTTCATTGGCCGACCTCCGCGGCGACTGGGTCGTCCTGTTCTTCTATCCCCGCGACTTCTCCTTCCTCGACCCGACCGAGATCGCGGCTTTTGCCGCGCTCGCCGGCGATTTCGCCCAGAGCGGCGCCAAGATCATCGCGGCCAGCACCGACAGCTTTTTCAGCCACCAGGCCTTCTTCGGTCAGGACGAGAAGCTGAAGGACGTCGATTTTCCGGTGGTCGCCGATACCTCGCACGCGCTCAGCCGCGCCTTTGGCGTGCTCGCCGATGACGGGTCGGCGATGCGCGGGACATTCATCATCGACCCGCAGGGCATGGTCCGGCACATGATGGTCAATGACCACGACGTCGGTCGCAACGTCAGCGAGACATTGCGGGTGTTGCGCGGGTTGCAGAGCGGCGAGATGTGCCCGGCCCATTGGCAGCCCGGCCAGGAGGCGCACGCCGCCTACAATCAATGGCTCGGCAAGGTATTCCCGCGATTGCGCAAGCGCGTGCTTGCCGAGGCGACCAAGGACCTCAAGACCGTACTGTTCGAGCGCGGCGACATCATCATTCACCAGGGCGCCCGCCCGGATCGCTTCTACATCATCTCGGAAGGCGAGGTGAGCGTGATTCGCCGTCTCGACAATGGCCGCGAGATCGAGCTGGCGCGGCTCGGTCGCGGCGAGGTGTTCGGCGAGATGGGCATCCTCACCGGCAATCCCCGCACCGCCGACGTCCGCGCCAATACGGATGTGACGCTGTTTGCGCTTGACTGGAAGGACTTCAAGTCGCTGATCGATCAGTCGGAGCCGACGGCCCGCGAGTTCATGTCGATCGTCGAGCAGCGGCTCAAGGCGATCCCGGCCTGATCGAACGAAACAGCGAGGACAAGACGACGCGATGGGCGGTTCCTTCGAGCTTTTCACGATCGGTGGCACGGCCATTCGCATCCATGTCACCTTCTTCCTCCTCCTCGCCTTCATCGCTATCGCCAATTACTTCGCCCCGGAGGGGAGCTTCGATGCGGCGGTGCAGGGCGTCGTGTTCATCGTTCTGCTTTTCGTCTGCGTGGTGCTCCATGAGTTCGGCCACATCATCGCCGCGCGTCAATTCGGCATTGCCACGCCGACCGTTACCGTGCTGCCGATCGGTGGCGTCGCTTCCCTGGAACGCATGCCCGAGAAGCCCGGCCAGGAGATCGTCGTGGCGCTTGCCGGCCCGCTGGTCAATGTGATCATCGCTTTCACGCTCTACGCCCTCGCCGGCGCGTCGCTCGAAATTACCGACATGGCGCGGCTCGCCGATATGCAGCCAAGCCTCCTGTCGCGAGTGGCCGAGGCCAATGTTGCTCTCGTCATCTTCAACCTCATTCCCGCCTTTCCGATGGATGGCGGACGGGTGCTCAGGGCGCTCCTGGCCATCCCGCTCGGCTTCACCCGCGCCACCCAGATTGCGGCGAGGATCGGCCAGGCGCTGGCGGTGGTGATCGGCATTCTCGGTCTGTTCGGCAGCCCGCTTCTGGTGATCATCGCGGTTTTCGTGTTTCTGGCGGCCAGC
>JBEVJH010000130.1:0-9056 GCA_040510355.1 Aestuariivirgaceae bacterium | reverse complement strand
GATGCGGTCGGCTCCTCGGGCATGCTGAAGGGCGACAAGCGCAGTTATCAGATGGACCCGGGCAACGGCGCCGAGGCGCTGCGCGAGGCGGCGCTCGACATCGCCGAGGGCGCCGACATGATCATGGTCAAGCCGGGCATGCCCTATCTCGACGTCCTCTACCGCCTCAAGGCGGAGTTCCGGATGCCGACCTTCGCCTATCAGGTGTCGGGCGAGTATGCGATGCTGATGGCCGCCATCGGCAATGGCTGGCTCGACCGCGACATCGTGGTCGCGGAATCGCTGATGGCGTTCAAGCGCGCCGGCGCCGACGGCGTGCTCACCTATTTCGCCCGCGACATCGCGCGGATGCTCGGGCGGTAGGCAGTAGGCAGCAGGCAGTGCTTCCCGCGACTCCCTTCTCCCCGCGCTAGCGGGGAGAAGGTGCCCCGGAGGGGCGGATGAGGGGCACTTTCATGACGGCTTTTCAGACTCCTGCGCAGGCTTCTCGCCCATCGTCGGCAGATTCCCCAGTGCAACCCGTCGCGGCGACTGAACGACCGTCGCATCGCTTTCTCGCGGCGGCGGCAGCGGCAATGGCCTGGGCAAGGTCTTCGGCGTGATCGACGCCGTGCCGCCCCTCGACAAATTCTCGAAGAAGCTCACCTTCGACTTGACCTCTCCCCGAGGGCTCGAAACGACCTGGACCGTTTCGATTTCGGGTTCCGACTTGCGTGCTTCATGCGTGCTTTCGATCGCGATCTCGAGCTTTTCACTCTCATAGCCTCTGAGATTTTGAATGATCTCCTTCTCTTTGTCCTTCTTTCGTCTCTCGACAGCCTCGACCTTGGTCACGGGAAAGTTCCTCCTCGGCGATTTCTTGTTGACCTCCAATGCTCTCGGCTTCGGAGGATCGTCCTGCGGGGACGGTGGCGGTTGGCGAGGCGATAGAGGCGGGGTTCTGCCGATGCCGGTCATGCGAGTCTCCCTGATTCGCGGTTCGAGACAGCCGCATATTGCGCAACCGCTCAGGGACGGCTGTGCCGTTCGGCACAGCCGCTGCTCGTTCATTCCAATGAAGCCTCAATTGCGATCGCGAGGCTTCTGGATGGACGGATCCGCTCGGTCGCGTGGCGAGGTTGGCGCAAGAGGAGCATTGTCGATATCGGGCTTTCTATCCGACGGCTTCGCCGAGCTCTGCCGTTTCTCCTCCAGGGCTGCGTTTACTCTCGGCGACTTCGGCAACGGCTTTGGCGGTCGGGGAGAGGCAGGTGCGATACTTTCGCTTGCCTTTGCTCGAGGCGTCCGCGGCGTTCTGATGACGATTCGCGGCCCTTCGCTGCCACCGGAGTCCGGCAGGTCTGTGTGAATTCTCTGATGCCGTTTCCTCTTGTCGGTCCCCTGCTGATCGGAAATCGTTCTCGCGTGGCCCATCTTGGACGTCCGCGGCGTGCGCGCCTTGGGCGGCGCGTTCAGAAGCTCCGCGAAGATATTCTTTCCCTTCATCTCGGACTTCTTCTCCAGCTCGTTCAAGGGGGCCAGATTCAAGGAAGGAACCGTCGTTATCGTGGTGGTGATTGTGGATGACGGCTCCCTTTCCGGCGACACGATCTTTCTATTCTCGATCCTGACCGTCTCGTAAGAGGCCACTTCGATTCGATCCTCGGCGACGGCTTCTATCTTAGCTTCTTCACCCGAGGACGCGGACCGTGCAGTCGCGATTTCTGCCTGCGGCTTTTCGAACGCCAATTCGTCGAAGGTATCCAGGACGTCATCAAGCTTCTGCTCCCATTCCGGCCCTTTGATCGGGGTATCGGTGGTTTCGAGCCCCTGGCTATTCTTTTCAACGGATTGTCCACTCGAACCGGCATCATCCGTCTGGGAGTCGTCGACATTGGCCAATACCGTATCAAGCCATTCCTTCTCTTCTCGAGGTGTCATCGGTGGCGGTCTGTCCGGTGGTGCCGAGCCCGAAATCGGTGGGCTGCCGACATCCGGACTCGACGGATCGGCGACCACCGGTCGCTGCGCGAGTCGTTTACCGGTTTTCTCACGATGTCCGGGAGGCAGATTGAAGCTTACCTGTGCTTTCTCTCTTGCCTCAGTCCCTCTCGGCGTCGTAGGGGGCGTATTCCTTTCCTTGCTCCGGTTCGATAAATCTCGCACATGGCCGAGCGCCTTGTGAAAGCCACGTCCAAGACTCTTGTCACTCATGATTTCCCCCTGAGTTGCGTCAATGCCCAACGCGATCATGCACCGGCGGCGGCCGCTCGACTGTGCCGAACGATACAGGGAGGAAATGATTTCGCTGTCTTACTTCTTACTCTTCGCATTATCGAGCCGGGCGATCAGGCTCGATGTGTCCCATCTTTTGCCGCCCATCGCCTGGACCTCGGAATAGAACTGGTCGACCAGCGCCGTCACCGGCAGATGCGCGCCGTTGCGCCGTGCCTCGTCGAGGCAGATGCTGAGGTCCTTGCGCATCCAGTCGACCGCGAAGCCGAAGTCGAACTTGCCCTCGATCATCGTCTTGTGGCGGTTGTTCATCTGCCAGGAGCCGGCGGCGCCCTTGGAGATCACCTCGATCACCGAGGTCATGTCGAGCCCGGACTTCTGGCCGAAATGGATGGCCTCCGACAAGCCCTCGACGAGGCCCGCAATGGCGATCTGGTTGCACATCTTGGCAAGCTGGCCGGCGCCCGCCGGGCCGAGCAGCTTGCGCATGCGCGAATAGCACTCGATCAGCGGCACGATCGGGTCATAGTCGGACGGGTCGCCTCCGCACATGATGGTGAGGACGCCGTTCTCCGCCCCGGCCTGGCCGCCCGACACCGGCGCGTCGATGAAGCCGAAGCCGCGCTCCTTGGCGGCGCGCTGGAGATCGCGGGCGATGTTGGCCGAGGCCGTCGTATGGTCGATGAACACCGAGCCGTGCGACATGCCGTGAAAGGCGCCGTCCGTCCCGGTGGCGATGGCGCGCAGGTCGTTGTCGTTGCCGACGCAGGCGAAGACGAAATCGGCGCCTTCCGCCGCCTGGCGCGGCGTCGCCACGGCCCGGCCGCCGAACTGGGCGACCCACCGCTCCGCCTTCTCCGCCGTCCGGTTGTAGACCGTCAGCTCATGGCCGCCCCGGCTCTTGAGATGCCCGGCCATCGGAAATCCCATGACGCCAAGGCCGATCCAGGCTACGCGGAATACCATGTCGTTGCTCCAATTCTTGTTGTGGCGAACGGCGAGACGCCGGAGAGTTCAGCCAATGCTACACGAATTCTGCCAGGACCGAAGCAGGAGGCGCCCATGGCCGTGACGATCGAGGACATCCGGGAGGCGCAGGCGATCCTGAAGGGCAATGTGGTGCGGACCCCCCTGCTCCATGCGCCCAAGCTGTCGGAGCTGACCGGCGCCGACATCTGGGTCAAGCCCGAGAACCTGCAGGTGACCAACTCCTTCAAGGACCGCGGCGCCTTCGTCAAGCTGAGCTCGCTCACCGCCGCCGAGCGCGACCGCGGCGTCATCGCGATGTCGGCCGGCAACCATGCCCAGGCGGTCGCCTGGCATGCCGGCCGGCTCGGCATCCCGGCCACCATCGTGATGCCCGAGACCACCCCCTTCAACAAGATCGAGCGAACGCGGGCGCATGGCGCCGCGGTGGTGCTTTATGGCGAGCATCTCGCCGACAGCCAGGTCAAGGCCGAGGAGATCATCGCCGAGAGGGGAATGGTGCTGATCCACCCCTATGACGACGACCGCATCATCGCCGGCCAGGGCACCATCGGGCTCGAGATGCTCGAGGACAATCCCGAGCTCGAGGTCATCGTCGTGCCGATCGGCGGCGGCGGCGTCATGGGCGGCACCGCGCTCGCCGCCAAGAGCCTCAAGCCATCGATCGAGACGGTCGGCGTCGAGGTCAAGCTCTTCCCCTCGATGTTCCATGCGCTCCGGGGCGAGCCGTCGCGCTGCGGCGGGTCGACGCTGGCCGAGGGCATCGCCGTCAAGAACGTGACCGAGCGCACCATCGCGCTCTGCCGGCGCTATGTCGACCAGGTGCGGCTGGTCGAGGAGCGCGACATCGAGCGGGCGGTGATGGCCTATCTGGCGCAGGTCAAGCTGCTCGCCGAAGGGGCCGGCGCCGCCGGCCTCGCCGCCGTGATGGCCGACCCCGATCATTTCCGCGGCCGGCGCGTCGGGCTGGTGTTGTGCGGCGGCAACATCGATCCCCGGATCCTCGCCTCGGTGATCTATCGCGAGCTCGAGCGCGAGCAGCGGCTCGCCAATCTCCGCATCCAGATCGACGACCGCCCGGGGGTGCTCGGCAAGATCGCCACCATTCTGGGGCAGCTTGGCGCCAACATCCTCGAAGTGTCACACCGTCGCATGTTCCTCGACGTTCCCGCCAAGGGAGCCGAGCTCGAAATCATGATTGAGGCGCGCGATGGCCGCCATGTCGAGGAAATCGTGGCGACGATCGAAAAACAGGGATTCGTCACCCGCGTCCTCGATGCACCAGGGGGCCGGGAATCCCCACCGAGGAAGTGACGTCGCATTGACTTTCGACGCACCTTGGCCAACCTTATTGATGGCACCATCATTATTCGGACCAACCGATTGTGAGCATCGAGCGGCGCAACTTTCCTCAGTTTTTCATCACTGCGCCGGCGCCTTGCCCCTATCTGGCCGGCAAGCACGAGCGCAAGGTGTTCACCCACCTCATCAGCTCGGACGCGCGCACCCTCCACGACACGCTGTCGCAAGGCGGGTTCCGCCGCAGCCAGAACATCGCCTACCGGCCGGCCTGCGAGGGTTGCTCGGCCTGCGTGTCGGTGCGCGTCGTGGTCGAGCGCTTCCGGTGGACCCCGAGCTTCCGCCGCACCTTGCGGCTCAATCGCGACCTCAACACGGCGGTGCTCACGGCGCGCGCCACGGCCGAGCAATACAGCCTGTTCCGCAACTACATAGACGACCGTCATGAAGGCGGCGGCATGGCCGACATGACGGTGCTCGACTACTCGGCCATGGTCGACGAAAGCTTCGTCGACACCCGCATCATCGAATATCGCGCCAAGCCGGTGATCTCGCTGGCCGGTCCGGATTCACGCCAGGGTCCGCTGATTGCGGCGGCGCTGACCGATATTCTCGGCGACGGGCTGTCGATGGTCTACAGCTTCTACGATCCACGGCAGGTCGGGCGCAGCCTCGGCACCTTCATGATTCTCGATCATATCGAGAAGGCGCGGAAGATGGGGCTGCCCTATGTGTATCTCGGCTACTGGGTCCATGGGTCGTCGAAAATGGCCTACAAGGCGCGGTTCCTGCCGCAGGAGCGCCTGACCCGCGACGGCTGGACCGAATACAACGCCGACTGAATTTTTTCTAATTTTCGACAAATTCCCACTGGAAGTCGCGGCGAGTCGTTTGTCGGCAGCGGAGGATTCCGGTACCCAGATTCGCAGGGTTGTCTGATTCGTGCTCCGGGGGGCCCGTTGATGATCGAGGGGAAGATTGCCGGCAAGCCGGTCAATGCCGAATTGCGCCCGCCCGCGGCCGAGACGGGGCGGTCGGCGACCGCCTTGGCCACTGCGGCACAAAGGCCGGTCGCCGCCGTGAGGTGGGGCGAGGGATCCCCGGAGGGAGGACTGCCTGACCCGCTCGCCGCCGCGGAGGTTGTTCACGGCCTCGTCGAGCAGGCGCGCGCGCTCGGCATCGATCCGTTCTATTCCGACGATTTCGAGGAGTTCGTCCGCCAACGCCTGGCACTGCGCGGCGCCGTCCCCTCGCCGATGTTCGACCCGGCCGTGGGACGCCTGCAGGGCAAGGCGTTCTGGCTCGGCGCCCGCAACAAGCAGGGCGAGGTCGTGTCGCTTCAGGCTTACCGACTCGATCATGTCGACACCAGCCTCGCCGAATGGGCGGTCGGCTGGATGGCGGGGCTATATCTCAAGCGCCATGAGCTGATGGTGCCCGCCTATCTCCAGCCGCCGTCGAGCAGCCGGGCCGGCAAGGTGCGCGGACCCCTCGTCTACCATGGCGAGATCTGGCTGAGCCCCACCCTCAAGAACCGCAGCTATTTCGACACAATGCCGTTTCTCGGCATGCTGCTCGCCCACCTCAAATGGTACCCGACGGCGGTCTGGGGACTGGTCAACGACCAGATGGCGAGGCACGGCCACGTCATCCGGATGCACTACACCCATCTCGAGCCGAGCTTCCTGCGGTGGCAGCATTCCCCCGAGGGCATCCCCAACAATGAGTGGCTGGTGCTGGCCGACCGCGACAGCCTCAATTTCTGGGTCGCCGAAAGATCGACCAGCGGCGTTTGAAAGGAATCGATCAGAGCAGCTTGATGTCGACCTTGGTCAGCTGGCTGATCACCGACACGCCCTTGCGGCCGTCGGGGAAGCGGTGCGGCAGCACCACCCGCTGATACGGCACCCATAGCGGCACCTTGTCGGGTGTCAGCATCGACGCCATGACATGATCATAATGCGGCAGGCCGGTGCGCAGCACCTTGGCATAGGCCATCGACACCATCTGATCATAGGTGTGGCCCGACTGGCAGGGATAGGAGGATGGGCTCAGGCCCCAGATCTGGGCGATCGCCGAGCGCGAGCCGACACGCTCGACGCAGAAGCGGCCGACGCTCGAGTCGAACACGCAGTCGACGGCAAATTCCGGCCCGACCGTGTGGTCGAGCAAGGCATCGCGCAGCAGCTCCGGCATCGCCGTCTTGCCGGGGTCCATGTCCTTGACGAAGGTCCGCTTGGTGATGTGGATGTCGCTCTTGGCGACGATCTCGTCGAGCCGCTCGCACGCGCTCCCGACGTCGTCATGATGCTCCTCGCACCAGCCGACGATGAAATAGCGCAGCCGGTAGGGCGGCGGAAAGCGCGGCAGCCAATTCATCGCATAGAAGATCGATGCCCAATTGGGCGCGAACACCGCCCATTTCACCTCGGTGACGCCGGGAGCAGCGGTCAGCCGGACATAGCCGTTCCGCTGGATCAGCGCGTCCTCGTCGTCGCGCGACCCGACCTCGCCAGCGACGACCCGCGTGGGGCGGCCATTGACGATCCAGCTCGTTTCAACAGTCATCGACCAAACGGCCCTTGTCCTCGAATAGCCTAAGTCGAGACGGGCATCTCTTTGGAGAAAGTTCGATAAGCCGCCCGAATCTGTCCATTATAATGCCTGTTCACGGGAAAGATTCAGTTAACCTCAGGATTATCCTGGAAAATTACGGATGATTCAATCGGTTGTTGTTGGCCGTTGTGGCCGCAATTCCTCGAAACGATTGCTGCGGGGAAAGCCTTTGGGGGGCGCCCGGCCGGCCTGGGCACGCTCGCCGAGCCATTCCCGAAGCGCCGAAACCGTCCAGGTCCGCCCCGAGGAATCGAGCCAGGACAGGCCGTCGGCGAGGCGGAACGGCTTGGCATCGCTCAGGCCGCCATCCTTGTATTTCTGCAGCCTGACGCCGCGGCCGCGGGCCATTTCCGGGACCTGATCGAGGGGGAAGACGACCAGCTTGCGGTTCTCGCCGATCACCGCCAGATGGTCGGCGTCGGCCGGAACCGGGATCGCCAGCGCCGCCTCCGCCGGGGGTTTGACGTTGAGCACCTGCTTGCCCTTGCGGGTGTTGGCCAGGCACTCCTCCTCGGGCGCGACGAAGCCGTTGCCGTCCGAGGCGGCGAGCAGCAGCCGGCGGTCCGGCCGGTGGATCAGCAGGGCGGCAATGCCCTCGGCGGCCTCGAGATCGATCATCAGCCGCACCGGCTCCCCATGGCCGCGGCCGCCCGGCAGCTTCGCCGCCTCGAGGGTGAAGAACTTGCCGGAATGCGACAGCAGCAGCAGCCGGTCGGTGGTCTGGCCGAACAGCACGAACTTGCTGCGGTCGCCCTCCTTGAACTGCAGGCCGGCGAGATCCTGGAGATGGCCGCGCAGCGTGCGGATCCACCCCTTCTCGGAGCACACGATGGTGATCGGCTCCTTGTCGATCAGCGCCTGCTCGGCCTCGATGGCGATCGCCGGAGCGGTGGCGAAATCGGTGCGCCGGCGGCCGAGCTCGGTCTTCTTGCCGAACCGGTCGCGGACCTCCCTGACCTGGCCGGCGATGGTCTGCCACTGGTCTTCCTCGGAAGCGAGCAGGCTTTCGAGCCCGCTCTTCTCCTCGGTCAGGGCCTTGTGCTCCTTGCGGATCTCGAACTCCTCGAGCTTGCGCAGGGCGCGCAGCCGCATGTTGAGGATGGCCTCGGCCTGGATGTCGGTCAGCTCGAAGCGCTGCATCAGCGCCGGCTTCGGCTCCTCCGATTCACGGATGATCCGGATGACCTCGTCGAGATTGAGATAGGCGATGAGGTAGCCGCCCAGCACCTCGAGCCGCCGGCCGATCTCGGCAAGCCGGTGGCGCGAGCGCCGCAGCAACACCTCGCGCCGATGGTCGAGCCACTGCCTGAGCACCTGCTGCAGCGACAGGACGCCGGGCACCCGCCCGCGCGACAGCACGTTCATGTTGAGCGGGATGCGCGCCTCGAGCTCGGTCGAGCGGAACAGCTGCTCCATCAGGATCTGCGGATCGACCGTGCGGCTCTTGGGCTCGAGCACCAGGCGGATATCCTCGGCGGATTCGTCGCGGACGTCGGCGAGCAGCGGCAGCTTGCGCTCGGTCAGGAGCTCGGCGATGCGCTCGACCAGCCGGCCCTTCTGGACCTGATAGGGAATCTCGGTGACGACGATCTGCCAGGTGCCGCGGCCCAGCTCCTCCTTCGACCAGCGGGCCCGCACCCTGAAGGTGCCGCGGCCGGTGGCATAGGCTTCGAGGATGGTCTCCGGGCTGTCGATGATCGTGCCGCCGGTCGGAAAATCGGGGCCGGGCACGAATTGCATCAGTTTCTCGGTGCCGGCATTGGGATGCTTGATCAGATGCAGCGCGGCGTCGCACAGCTCGGCGGCGTTGTGCGGCGGGATGGAGGTCGCCATGCCGACGGCGATCCCCGAGGAGCCGTTGGCGAGGAGATTGGGGAAGGCGCCCGGCAGGACCACCGGCTCGCGGTCCTCGCCATTATAGGTGTCGCGGAAGTCGACCG
>JBEVJH010000129.1:0-16409 GCA_040510355.1 Aestuariivirgaceae bacterium | reverse complement strand
TCGACCAGCGCGCTCGCCGGCTGGCCGCTCGACGACGCCAGCACCGCCGGCGGCGGGCAGATCTTGTCGAGCCTGGCGAAGAGGTCGCGCTTGAGCGCCAGATCCTCGGTGACCGCCTCGATGACGAGCTCGGCAGCCGCCGCATCCTCGAGCCGCGTGGTCGGCGTGATCCGCCGCAGAATGGTGTCGACCGCGCCTGCCGCCAGCAGCTCGTGCGCCACGAAGTCCCCGAGGCTGCTGCGGATCCGCTTCAGCGCCCGCTCCAGGCTGTCCGGCGCCCGGCCGACCAGCACGACCTTCTTGCCGGCCGTCGCGAACACCTGGGCAACCCCATGCCCGATGATGCCGTTGCCGATCACCGCCAATGTCTCGAAGCGTGACGGTGCCTTCGATTCCGCCATTGACCTATCTCTCCATTGCGGGGATGCAGGCAGCGTGGCCTGCGTCTAAACTCGTCAGCTTCTAGACAGTAGCCCGCCCAAGGGCGCCAAGGGAATTGCCGAAATGAGCGCTTCCGAGACGGCGATCCGCCAAGCGATCGTCGAATGCTATGGCGAGCTGGCCCGCCGCGGCCTGAATGTCGGGGCGGCCGGCAATGTCAGCGTGCGCTTCGGCGCCGGGATGCTGATCACCCCGACCGGCGTGCCGCCGGAGGAGCTCGGCGCGGGCGAGCTGGTGGTCGCCGGGCTTGACGGCAGCCATGCCGGCCCCTTGCGGCCCTCCAGCGAATGGGCGATGCACGCCGCCGTCTACCGCCGCCTGCCGGCCGCCGGCGCGGTCATTCACGGCCATCCCGATGCCTGCGTCGCCCTGTCCTGCCTGCGCCGGCCAATCCCCGCCTTCCACTACATGATCGGCGGCTTCGGCGGCGACGACGTGCCGTGCACCCCGCATCTGACCTTCGGCACCGCCGAGCTCGGCGAAGCTGCCGGCGATGCGCTTGCCGAGCGCACCGTCTGCCTGCTCGGCAGCCACGGCATGCTGGCGCGGGGCGCAACCCTCGGCGAGGCGTTCGAGACCACCCTTCAGCTCGAGGTGCTGGCGCGCCAATATCTGCTGGCATCGTCGGCCGGCGCGCCGGAGCATCTCACCCCTGCAGAGATCGCCCTCGTCGGCGCCCGCTATCGCGATTACGGTCGCAATGCCTCGGCCACCCGCCCGCGCCGCTGGAACGTCCCCTGACGCGACCGCAACGAAAGGTCATTCATGACTCGAGCCGACACCCATCTTGGCAATTGGCGCCTGCCGCCCAACAATCGCTGGGCGTTCAACCATGTCCGCGAGGTCGTTCCGACGGCGAGGGTCCCGGGATCGCGCCAGCCGGCCCGTCTGCCGCGCCGCACCGTCGACGCGGCGGCCCTTGCGGTCGCTGCCCCCGACGGTCGGACCTTGCCGCTGCGTGAGGTGATCCGCCTGACCTTCACCGACGCCCTGATGGTCCTCAGGCAGGGCACGGTGATCTACGAATGGTACGCCCATGCCGACGCGGCGCGCGAGCCGCATATTCTCTTCTCGGTGAGCAAGTCGCTGACCGGAGCGCTTGCCGGCTGCCTGGTTGCCGACGGGCTGCTCGATGTCGAGGCGCCCATTCGAGCCTACGTCCCCGAGGTCGAAGGCTCGGCCTATGGCGATGCCACGGTGCGCCACGTTCTCGATATGACGGTGAGCCTCGATTTCGAGGAGAACTATCTGGACCAGACCGGCGCCTTCGCCCGCTACCGCATGGCGACCGGCTGGAACCCCTCGCCCAAGCCGGCCGATCTCAAGAGCTTCCTGGCCGAGCTCGGCCGGCTGAGCCGGCCGCATGGCCAGCGCTTCGCCTATCAGTCGCCCAATTCGGATCTTCTCGGCTGGATCCTGGAGCGCGCCGCCCGCCAGCCCTTCGCCAGCCTCCTTTCCGAGCGGATCTGGCAACCCCTCGGCGCCGGCGATGCCGAGATCACCGTCGACCGGCTCGGTGCGGTACGGACTGCCGGCGGCATCTGCGCCACCATCGTCGACCTGGCGCTGTTCGGCGAGATGATGCGCAACCGCGGCATGGCGCGCGGCCGGCCGGTCGTTCCCGGCTCCTGGATTGACGACATTCGCACCGCCGGCGACCGGCAGGCCTGGCTCGATGGCGATCTGGTCAATCTGTTCCCGGCTGGCCGATACCGCAGCCAATGGTACCAGACCGGCAATGATCACGACGCTTTCGCGGCCGTCGGCATTCACGGCCAGTGGATCTATGTCGACCCGCTCGCCGCCATGGTGGTGGTCAAGCAGTCGTCCCAGCCGACCCCGGTCGACGACGCGCTCGACCAGCTCACGCTGGCGAGCTTTGCCGCATTGGCGCAGTCGCTCGGCTGAGGGGCGCTCAGCCCCTCAATGGGTGGACGAGCGTGGCTTGAGCTTGCGCACCTGCTGCTCGACTGCCCCGGTTTGCTCCTGCGCGAATTCCTGCGTGGCATCGGTCAGCACGGTCAGCATCTTGCGCGCCGCCTCGAAATAATCCGACACCATGGTGCTGGCGAACTCCGCCTGGAACTTGGCGATGTCGGCCGGGTTGCGGCATTCCGCAAAGCGCGCCGGCATCTCCATCGCCTTGCGCATGCGCTCCGACATCAGATCGATCGACTGCCGCTGCACATCCATCATGCGCTCGAACCAATGTTCATAGGCGCCCTGGAAGCTTTCGGCAGCCCGGAGCCCGGCCCCGGCCTGCTCGCCGACATTGCGCATCCAGTCGTCGATCTGCCGCTCGGCGGCGTCGCGGGCGAGGCCGTAGCGCTCCTGCAACTTTCCGAGCAGCATGTCGCGCCGCCCTTTGACCTGATTCAGGTCGTCATTCGTCAGCTTGCTCCATTGCTGCAGCATCTTGCCCTGAAAGTCCTTCCAGTTTCCTTCGACGCGTTCCCAATTCATGCTTGGCCTCCCTGATTGTCCGGCACCGTCGGGGACGTTCCTCGTGAACGCCTCATGCCAATGCCCGTTCCACATTTGCTGCGCCCGCGAGATCACGCAGCGAGATGCCGAAAAGCCGCAACCACGTCCCTGTAGACGGCACGTTTGAAGGGCACGATGACGCTCTCGAGCTCGTCCATTCCGGCCCACCGCCAAGTATCGAATTCGGCCTTGTGGCCGGGCGGCGCCGAGATGTCGATCTCCTCGTCCTTGCCCTCGAAACGGGCAGCATACCACTTCTGCCGCTGTCCACGCCACCTCCCGCCCCAGGCAATGCCGATCAGGTGGGCTGGCAGATCATAACGATGCCACCCCGGCGCCTCGGCAATGATCCGCGCCGATCTGACCGAGGTTTCCTCGTAAAGCTCCCTGAGGGCCGCCGTCCCGGGATCCTCGTTCTCGTCGATGCCGCCCTGCGGCATTTGCCACCACAGCCCCGAACCCTCGTCATTGTCCGTGTCCACCCGCCGGCCGATCCAGACAAGACCGCGATCGTTGAGCAGCATGATGCCGACGCAGGGCCGGTACAAGGCGTCGCTCTTTCTGGCTCTATCCGTCAAGATTGTTACCCCTTCCGATGCGCGTTGGGTCAAGTTCCGGAATGTGGTTAACTCGATTTCAAGACTAAATGATAAGATTAGAGCCGCTAGGTGTGCCGTAGGTAAGGGTATCGCGTCATATGGAAAAGCCGGGTAGCGTTTATTGGAAAGGCTCTCTGCGCCTGTCCCTCGTCACCATTCCGGTCGAGCTCTATTCGGCTGTTGAAACGCAATCCGAGATCCGGTTCAACCAGATTCACAAGCCATCCGGCAAGCGCGTCAAATATGAGCGCACCGTCCCCGGCATTGGTCGGATCGAGACTGCCGACATCGTGAAGGGCTACGAGATCGAGCGTGACACCTACGTCCTGCTCGAGCCCGAGGAGCTCGAGGCCGTCCGCCTCGAAAGCAAGCGCACCATCGACCTGGTGCAGTTCGTCGATGCCTCCGAGATCGACCAGCGCTACTACGAGCGCCCCTACTATCTTCTGCCCGCCGACGAGCAGGCGAGCGAAGGTTATTCGGTGATCCGCGAGGCGCTGCGCAAGACCGGGAAGATTGCCGTCGGCCAGGTGACCTTGGGCGGGCGCGAGCACCTCGTGGCCGTCGCGCCGGTCGACAACGGCCTCGTCCTCAATCTCATCCGCTACGCCAATGAGCTGCGTCCCGCCGATCGCTATTTCGACACCATCCCCGAGCGCAAGCTCGATCGCGACATGCTCGACATGGCGCTGCAGCTGGTCGAGCGCAAGACCGCGCCATTCGATGCCGATGCCTTCTCCGACAGCTATTCGACGGCACTCAGGGAGCTCGTGAAGGCCAAGGCGAGCGGCCGCACCATCGTCGCCGCCGAGGCACCGGCGCCGGCCGCCAATGTCATCGACCTCATGGAAGCCTTGAAGCGCTCGGTCCAGGAGGAGCGCGGCGCCTCCAAGGCGAAGAAGACCGCCCGGGAGACCAAGCCGACGGCACCGGCCCGTCGTCGCGGCGGCTCGCGCAAATGAGCGGCCGGGACGAGCATCGCCCATCGGCGCCACGATTGACCGATGAGCAAATGGCCCAACTGGAACGGGCCATTCGCGAGCTTCACTGGTCGCAGGATACGCCGCGCGAACGCGACGCCGCCGAGGGTGTGGTCGAAGCCGCCCGGCGCATCGGCCTCATTCGCTAGGGAAGGCAGTCGGCGTTAGGCAGTAGCCAGTGAGCGGCGATGGCCCTACTGCCGACTGCCTAATGCCGACTGTCGAATGACGCGCTGACCGGCATCAGCACGATGCCGCGGGATTTCGCCGCCTCTGACCATTGCGCGACCGCCTTGATCGTGCTGGGTAGGCCGTTGCCGACCCCGATAACCATGCCCTCCTGCCGTGCCAGCGCCTCCAGCCGCTGCAGGGCTTCCGCGATCGCCGCGTCGCTGCTGTCGCCGTCGATCAGCAGATGCGCCCGCCGCACCCTGACGCCGGCGCGCCGCCCGGCATCCTCGGCCTGCGAGCCGGCGGACGAGCCGTCATCCAGGAACACCAGCCCGCGCCGCCCGAGCTCCGCCATCACCGGCCCGAGCGCCCGTCCATTGGCCATGAGCTGGCCGCCCAAATGATTCGTGACGCCCGCATAACCGGCGAACCGACCCATTAACCAAGCCAGATTGTCGAGGGTTTCCTGCGGCGACATGCTGGTGAGCAGGGTATGCGGCCCCGGGTTCACCGCGGGATGGCCGAGCGGTTCCATGGGGAGCTGCAGATAGACCTCATGACCATCGGCCCGCGCCGAGTTGACCAGGCGCTGCAGCCCGTCCGGATAGGGCGCAAAGCCGAGCGAGACCTCGCCCGGCAGCTCCCTGATCGCCCGCTCGGTCAGCGGGCCATTGAGCCCCATGCCGCCGAGCATGATCGCCACCTTCGGCGCGCTGCCGGCCAGCACCTGCCGGTGGACCGGCCGCGCATAGACCTGCCGGGGCTCGCGACCGTCCCTGGCGATGCGCGGCAAGGGCCCGTAGGGCCCGCGTTCCGCGACGGTCCTGACCGGTGCCGGAACCAGCGACACGCGCTCCGCGCCGATTGTCACCGGCTGGTCCGATGCAAGCCCAGTTTCGGCATCGTCGGGGCCGGTCGGCAGATCCTCGGGCGACACCGCATCCGCTGGCGGCTCGACGTCCGGCGCTGGCGGCGCGGGACCTGCGGCCAGCCTCTCCTCGCGATCGCGACTGTCGGACGCCGCGGCTGCCTGCGTGCTCGCGGTGACCACGGGATCGCCGGCGCTCAGTGCCATGCGGATCACCGGTGATGGCGGCACGGGCCAGGAAACGAGAACCATCCATAGCAACGCTGTCGCCAGCAGCATGGCGGTCAGGCCACTGGCCGCTCGCAGCGCCGTCGGCCGCAACAGCCTTAGCCGCTCGGTCTTGGTCCTGCGCTTGAGCGGTTGCCGGAATCGATCAGCCATTGCCCCCAGCCCGAGCATTCGCCGCCATGTTCATGGCGGCGAATCACCTAGGCCGAGAATAAACCCGTGTGGGGGTGTTCTTCCAGTTGTAAGTCGCGAGCAGCCCTGGATCGCTAGTTGTTCGTCGTGGGGGCTGCCTGCGGGGTCGTCTTGTCGTCGGCCTGCTTGCCGTCCGGCGCCTTGCTGTCGGCCTCGGGCGGCTTGACATTCGACACCACCTGCTTGCCATGCAGCAGGTCGATGGCGGCCCGGAGCTGCTTGTCCTTTTCCTTCTCCTTCGGAACATAAGAGGAAGAGCCGGTCTGCTCCTCGCCATTCTCGCTCTTCAAATGGCCGCGCAGGCTGGCCTCGCCCTCGGTGCGCGACAGCGACGGCTTGAGATCGGGCGGCAGATCCTCCTCGATCACGATATTGGGCACGATTCCCTTGGCCTGGATCGACACGCCGGCCGGCGTGAAATAGCGCGCCGTGGTGAGCCGCATGGCGCCCTGGCTGCCCAGCGGGATGATGGTCTGGACCGATCCCTTGCCGAATGAGCGAGTGCCGATGACGGTGGCCCGCTTATGATCCTGGAGCGCGCCTGCAACGATTTCCGATGCCGATGCCGAGCCGCCATTGATCAACACCACGATCGGCTTGCCGTCGGTCGAATCGCCGGGGGTGGCGTTGAACCGCTGCGTCTCGGAGGCATTGCGGCCGCGGGTCGAGACCACCTCGCCCTGGCCGAGGAAAGTGTCGGAGACCGAGCGAGCCTGATCGAGCAGACCACCCGGATTGTTCCGCAGATCGATGATCCAGCCCTTGAGATTTCCCCCGATCTCGGTCTTGAGCTTGGCGATCGCCTCGTCCAGCCCCTCCTGCGTCTGCTCCGTGAAGGAGGAGATGCGAAGATAGCCGATGTCGCCTTCGGCATTGGCCTTGACCGACTTGATGCGGATCACGTCGCGCGTCAGCTTGACGTCGAACGGGTCCTCTTTGCCGGGCCTGAGGATCGTCAAGGTGATCGGCGTGTTGATCTTGCCGCGCATCTTGTCGACGGCCTCGTTGAGCGTCATGCCGAGGACCTGCTCGCCATCGAGATGGGTGATCAGGTCGTTGGCCAGGAGCCCGGCGCGCGCAGCCGGCGTGTCGTCGATCGGCGCCACCACCTTCACCACGCCGCTTTCCATGGTGACTTCGATGCCGAGACCGCCGAACTCGCCCTTGGTCTGAACCTGCATGTCCTGGAAGCGCTTGGCATTCATGTAGCTCGAATGCGGATCAAGCGAGGAGAGCATCCCGTTGATGGCCGAATCGATGAGCTTCTCCTCATCCGGCACTTCGACATAGTCGGAGCGAACGCGGTCGAACACATCGCCGAACAAATTGAGCTGGCGATAGGTGTCGGTATTGGCCGCATTGGCTGCCTCGAGCACGTGCCAGGCACCGCTGGCAGCGACCGCGCCAAGGAGAAAGAACCCAAACGACTTCAACAAGTTGTTTCGCATCATCCACGCGCCTCTTTGCGAGCCCCTATCCACCAGGGAGAGGGATCGACTGCACTACCATTTTTTCTGAATTCTACGTAGAGGATCGGTCTCGTTTCGTCCATCGAATCGCCGATCATAGTTCCGCGAGCCGATTCATGACCCATGACGCCGACGGGCTCCCCTGCACGGACGAACTGCCCCGATTGAGCGCTGATGGTTCCAAGACCCGCCAATAGCACAAGATAGCCTTCGCCGACGTCCAATATCAACAATTGTCCATAGGATCTGAACGATCCCGCGAATTCGACCCGGCCCGGCGCCGGCGCCGTCACCTGGGCTTCCTGGCGGGTGGCGATGAACAGCCCCTTGGCGCTGCCGCCGAGACCATCGGATTCGCCGAACACCCGCAATCTCTCGCCTTGCGCCGGGAACTCCAGCGATCCGCGGGCAGCGACGAATTCGAGCTTCGGCCGCTCCCTCTCGGCCTTTTCGGCCTGTGCCCTGGCCTCCGCCGCCTGGGCCGACGCCTCGGCCTCGGCCTCGCGTTTGCGCCGCTCAAGCTCGATCGTCGCGATCAGCTCGCGCAGAGATTGCGCCTTCTTACTCAATCCCGCCGCCCGCGCGGTTTCCCGCTCGAGCTCACCGTCGGTCGCCTGCATCAATCGCAGCTTGCGCTCATGCAAGACCGCAATCTCCCGCCGCTCCGTCTCGAGGTGCTCGTTCTCGGACTTGAGTGCGCCGTGCTCGCGCGCAATCGATGCGCGCAATCCCTGCAGCCTGCCGAGCGACTGCGCAAGTAATGCCGCCCGTGTCTTGATCTCCGGCACAACCGTCGTGAACAGCATCGCGCCACGCACTGCCGCCACCGCATCGGCGGGGTCGGTAACCACGGGAGGCGGCGGATTGCGCTCGAGCTGCTGCAACCCGGCCAGCAGATCGCTCAACGACTCCCGTCGCTCGGCCAGCTCCCGGCTCAGCGTGCTCTCCTCCCCGCCAAGCTTTGCGAGGCGTTCCTCTGCCGCGGTGATCAGACCTTCCGCCTCCTGAATCCGCGCTGCAATCGCAATCATCTTCTCGGACAGTTCCCGCGCTTCCGCATCGAGCGCCGTCACCTCGTCCTTGAGCCCATCCTGACGCGCCGTGGACTGGCCAAGTTCGCGGTTGACAGACTCGAGCTCGATCGACGGCTCCGGCTTTGCCCCCGCCTCTGCCCCCGCTCCCGCGCGCACTGCCATTGCAGTGGCAAGCGAGCCAAGCAGCAATGCGGCAAGAATAGTTCGGCAACGTGGCAACGGTCCTCCACACTCAACCGCGGTGATAGGGATGATTGATCAGAATGGTGACCGCCCGGTAAATTTGCTCGGCAATCATGACCCGGGCAAGGCGATGCGGCCAGGTCATCCGACCGAGCGACAGTATGCCGCCGCGCGCGCTGTCCTTCACGGACTCCGACAGCCCGTCCGGACCGCCGATCAAAAACACGACCATCGAGCTGCCCCGTTCGAGCTCCGCCTTGAGGAATTGTGCGAGCTCGCTGCTGCTGAGGCTGCGCCCGCCTTCGTCGAGGGCGACGATCGAGGCGCCGCCCGGAATGGCCGACAGCAGCCTGCTCCCCTCCTCCGCTCGGCGAAGCCGCTCGCTCGCGGCGGACGATTCCGCGTGTTCGACGATGGCGACCGAGGAAATTCCGAGCGTCCGACCGGACGACCCGGCACGCGCGACATAGTGTGATGCGAGCTCTCGTTCGGGGCCGGACCTGAGGCGTCCGATCGCCGAAACCTGAATTCGCATCGCCCTTTACAGCGCCGCCAACTCGCGCGGCGCGTCCGGCGACCAGAGCTTCTCGAGATTGTAGAAGCTCCGGACTTCCGGCCGGAAGATATGGACGATGACATCGCCCGCATCGACCAGAACCCAGTCACAATGCGGTAGTCCTTCGATTTTCAGGTCGGTTGCGCCACCGGCCTTCAATTTTTCGACCAGCTGCTCGGCGATTGCCGCCACGTGCCGGTTCGACCGGCCGCTGGCGATCACCATCTGATCGGCAAGCGCCGCCTTGCCGTCGAGATCGAGAGCAACGACCTCCTCGGCTTTGGCGTCATCGAGACTTTCAAGGATTGAGGCGAGAAGATGCGGCGGTGGCATACCGATTGGCAAGGCCTTGGCCGCGGCGGCGATCTGGCGCGCGCCGCTACGCTTCATCTGTGCTGGCAGGGTGTCCATCCTTGGAGAAAAGAGCCGGCGTGGCGACAGGCTTGCCGTCCACGGTCATTAGCTCGCGTCTTATCACTGTTCCTCTGCGCAATTGCGACTCGAGATGCGGAGTGACAGTTGTAAGCTATGCACTTCTGCACCCCCAATCAAGCACATGGATGCAACACTCGGGTGAAGATTTCAATCGGAACCGGTCGAATCGCCTGCCGGAGCATGCCCGTTACGGTGGCGGATCGCGCTCGAGCTCTCGCGTCGTAGGCGCATCCTGAGAAATGCCCAGGCCGGCGGCAGGAGGTCGGGGAGCCGGCGGCACTCGCCTTCCGGGATGCGGTACCGGCCGAGCATTCGCGCCGCCGGCGAGGCAAGCGCCTTCTGGCAGAATTCTGGCCGCGCAAACACGGCGAGCGGCAGGGTCGACGGGATCACCCGCCAGTCGTTCCACCGATCGAGGCCCGCGAAGCTATCCGCGCCCATGATCCACACGAAGCGGCCCCGCCGAAACAACGGGGCGAGCTTCCGGAAGGTCTGCGCCGTCGTGCGGCTGTCAAGCCTGGTCTCGATGTCGAGCACCAGCATCCGCGGATGGCGCGCAATCGCTTTGGCGGCCTGGAACCGCTCGGCGAAATCGCCGGTGTCTCGCGGGTCCTTGAGCGGGTTCTGCGGCGACACCATCCACCAGACCTGGTCGAGAGCAAGCCGCCGCAGCGCTTCGCGCGCCAGCGCTGCGTGACCTTCATGCGCCGGATTGAACGAGCCCCCGAACAGTCCGATCCGTCGACCCCGGGGGTCAGGCAGCATCAGGTTCGGAACCGGCATGGCGGCAGCACCGCTGATCGGCTCATGGCCTCAATTGCCCCGCTCCGCGGATCTGGTACTTGAATGTCGTCAACTGCTCCAGCCCGACCGGTCCGCGGGCGTGAAGCTTGCCGGTCGCAATGCCGATCTCCGCCCCGAACCCGAATTCGCCACCATCTGCGAATTGCGTCGAGGCATTGTGCAGCACGATGGCACTGTCGACCTCCCGCAGGAACCGTTCGGCCGTCGCGCTGTTCTCGGCAATGATCGCATCGGTGTGCTGCGACCCATAGGCGCGGATATGCCTTATCGCCTCCTCGACGCCGTCCACCACCTTGAGCGCGATGACCGCATCGAGGAACTCCCTGCCGAAATCGCTCTCCTGAGCCGGCGCCACCCGCCAGTCGACAGCCTGCACGTCGGAATCTCCCCGCACCTCGCAGCCGGCATCGATGAGCGCTCCTGCCACCGCCGCGACGAGGGCCGTGCCCCCGCTGCGGTCGATCAACACCGTCTCCGCCGCGCCGCAGACGCCGGTCCGCCGCATCTTGGCATTGACCGTCACGGCGCGCGCCATGGCCAGGTCGGCGCTGCCATCGACATAAACGTGGCAGATGCCTTCGAGATGCGCGAGCACCGGCACCCGGGCTTCCGCCTGGACCCGGCCGACCAGACTGCGCCCGCCGCGCGGAACGATGACGTCGATGGCGCCATCGAGACCGCCGAGCATCAGCCCGACCGCCATGCGGTCGGCGACCGGCACCAGCTGGACGGCATCGACCGGCAGGCCGGCGCGGTGCAGGCCGTCGCCGAGGCAGGCCGCAATGGCGTCCGCGCTCTGCAGGCTGTCCGACCCGCTGCGCAGGATGGCGGCATTGCCGGCCTTCACGCTGAGACCCGCCGCATCCGCCGTGACGTTGGGCCGGCTCTCGAAGATGATGCCGATCACCCCGATCGGCACGGTGACCCGCGAGATCTCGAGCCCGTTCGGCCGCACCCATTGCGCGCTGATGCGCCCGACCGGGTCCGGCAAGGCGGCAATGACCTCGAGCGACTGCGCCATCGCCTCGATGCGGGCCGGGGTGAGTGCCAGGCGGTCGAGGAACGCGGCCGAACGGCCGTGGCTTTCAGCCATCGCCAGGTCGCGGGCATTTGCCGCGGCGATCGTCGACCGCTGCCGACGGAGGGCGTCCGCCATGGACTTCAGCGCCGCGTTCTTGTCGGCAGAGGCGGCCAGAGCGAGGCCCCGGGCCGTGTCGCGAGCCCGCCGCCCGATCGCTGCCATCAGCTTACCGGTATCTTCGGACAGTTCGGCAATCGTCATCTGCGTCAGCTTTCGAGAATGACCAGGTCGTCCCGGTGCACCATCTCGTCACGTCCCCTATAGCCGAGCACAGCCTCGATGTCCTTGGATTTCCGCCCGATGATGCGGTCCGCCTCCGGCCGGTCATAGGCAACGAGGCCGCGCGCGAACTCCTGCCCCGCCCGGCTGACGATGCTGACCGGATCGCCCCGCGAGAAGCTGCCTTCGAGCGCCACCACCCCGGCCGGCAGCAGGCTCCGCCCGCTGCGCAGCGCCTGCTCCGCTCCGCTGTCGACCGCCAGGCGGCCGACCGGAACGAGCGTGCCGGCAATCCATCGCTTGCGCGCCTGGAGGGGGCTCGCCCGCGTCAGGAACCAGGTCGCCGGCGCGCCGGCCCCGAGTCGCGCCAGCGGATGGAGATGGTGGCCGGAGGTGATCGCCATGTTGGCGCCGCCGCCGAGCGCGATCCGCGCCGCCTCGATCTTGGTGATCATCCCGCCCGATCCCACCGCCGAGCTCGACCGCCCCGCCATCGCCTCGATCTCCGGCGTGATTTCGTTCACCTCCGGGACGAGGCGGGCTCCCGCGACGCCGGGCGGCGCCGTATGAAGCCCGTCGACATCCGACAGCAGCACCAGGCAGTCGCACGACATCATCGCCGTCACCCGCGCCGCCAGCCGGTCGTTGTCGCCATAGCGGATCTCCGAGGTCGCCACGGCATCGTTCTCGTTGATGACCGGAATTGCACCGGTGCGGATCAGCGTCGAGAGCGTCGCCCGGGCATTCAGGTAGCGGCGGCGCTCCTCGGTGTCATTGAGGGTCAGCAGCACCTGGCCGGCGATCATGCCGCGCTCCGCCAGGATCTCGCGCCACGCCTGCGCCAGTGCGATCTGCCCGACCGCCGCGGCGGCCTGGCTCTCCTCGAGTTTCAATGGACCCCCGGAAAGTTTCAGCATCCGCCGCCCGAGGGCGATCGCTCCCGAGGTGACGGCGATGACCTCGCTCCCCCTTTGACGGACCCGCAGGAGATCATCGGCAAGGCTTGCGAGCCAGGGCTGTTTCAAGGCGCCCGACGACGGATCGACGAGCAGCGCCGAGCCGATCTTCACGACGATCCGCCGCGCCGCAGTGAACCGCTCGCTCATCGCGCCGCGCTCATGGTTGCCATCCTTCCGGCTCGCTCGGATGCGCATCCCCTGGCTGCTCGGCCGATTGCTGGCGCCGCTGCCGATCGACCTCCGTGAGGAGCTTGGCCATCGCCTCGCGCACCCCCTGCCCGGTGGCGCCGGACATGACGAGCGGCGTCTTGCGCACCCGCCGCCGGAAAGTCGCGACCGTCTCGGCCATCGCCTCGGGAGAGAGGAGATCGGCCTTGTTGAGCGCGATGAGCTCGGGCTTCGTCTCGAGTGCCGCGCCATAGGCCTTGAGCTCGCGCCGGACGGTGCGATAGTCCGCCACCGGATCCGCGCCGCTCGCATCGACGACATGGAAGAGCACTGCGCAACGCTCGACATGGCCGAGAAAGCGCACGCCGAGGCCTGCCCCCTCATGCGCCCCCTCGATCAGTCCCGGAATATCGGCCATTACGAAACTGTCCCCGGCGACCGCGACCACGCCGAGGCCGGGGTTAAGCGTGGTGAAGGGATAGTCGGCAATCTTCGGCTTTGCCGCGCTGACTGCCGCCAGCAAGGTCGACTTTCCCGCATTTGGCAGCCCGACGAGCCCGACATCGGCGATCAGCTTGAGGCGCAGCCAGAGCCAGCGCTCCTCGCCCGGCTCTCCCGGATTGGCGCGGCGCGGCGACCGGTTGGTCGAGGATTTGAAATGCGCAGTGCCGAAGCCGCCAGTGCCGCCGCGCGCCAGGTGAACGCGGTCTCCCACCCGGGCGAGATCGGCGATCAGCGTTTCGTTATCATCCTCGAAGATCTGGGTTCCCGCCGGAACCTTGAGCACCACTCCCTGGCCCGCCGCCCCCGCCCGATCGCGCCCCATGCCATGGCCGCCGGTGACGGCCTTGAAATGCTGTCGGTAGCGATAGTCGATCAGCGTGTTGAAGCCTTCCACCGCCTCGGCATGGACATCGCCGCCACGTCCGCCATTGCCGCCATCGGGACCGCCGAATTCGATGAATTTTTCCCGCCGGAAGCTGACCGCCCCCGCACCTCCGTCGCCGGAGCGGATATAGATCTTGGCCTGATCGAGAAACTTCACCTCGCCGCCTGACGTTCGAGCCAATCGGCCCGGGTCAGCAGCAGCAGCCACGTGTCGACCGGGCCGCCCGAGCCGACCGATTCCTGCATTTCCTCGCCGACGACGCGGAATCCGAGCTTCGCGAGCACCCGCCCCGACGCCGGATTGTCCTTGTGGTACCCCGAGGGCAGCGCCGCGACCTGCGACACCGAGAAGGCGTGATCGACCACCGCCGAAGCCGCTTCGGTGGCATAGCCCCTGCCCCAATAGTCGACCCCCAGCCAATAGCCCATGTCGAGCTCGCCATTGTCGTGCCGCGGGCCATAGCCGCACATGCCGATGAGTTCCCGCCCGGGTGTCTTGAGCGTGACGGCGAACACCCCATGAGGCTGCGGCAGTGTCGCCAGCGATTCGATGAATGCCGCAGCATGGCACTCATAGAAGGGATGCGGCATCAGCGCCAGCCGCGTTGCAATTTCGCGCCGATCGGCCAGCGCTGTCATCGGGACGATGTCCCCTTCCTGTGGCCGGCGCAGGATCAGCCTGCTGGTTTCCAGCCGGTCAATCGTAATCATTGGCATGTTTCGCTCCCCCGTCGCGACAAACCTTTGGACGTCGACCTGCCTGGCGGCCGCGCCCAAAGAAGCTCTATCCTTTCTCGACTGACCCCGGCACCACCGAGACGAATGTGCGCCCGCCCCGGCCCCGGCTGAATTCGACCCGGCCGTTCATCACCGCGAACAGCGTGTGATCCTTGCCCATGCCGACATTGCGGCCGGCATACCAGCGCGTGCCGCGCTGCCGGACGATGATGTTCCCGGACAGCACGTTTTCGCCGCCGAACTTCTTGACCCCGAGCCGCTTGCTCTCGGAGTCGCGGCCATTGCGCGATGAGCCGCCTGCTTTTTTGTGCGCCATGATCGATCCTCTTGCTTACTCTTGCGGCGGCTTCGCCGGTTTTGTCCTATCGATTTTCGCCCGCGGCGGCTTGCCGTCCATGAGCTCGCGCGCCTGGGTGATCCATTCGTCGCGCGCCACCCGGCCTTTCGACTTGAGCGCCGTCTCGATCGCCTCGATTTCATCCGGCGTCAGCGCCGCGATCTGGTCGAAGCGTGTGTAGCCAAGCTCGTTGAGCGATTGCTTGATCTTCGGCCCGACCCCGGAAATGAGCGACAGATTATCGCCGCCGCTGCTGCTGCTCGGCGGCGTCGCTGGCGCCTGCTCGGCGGGAGCTGACGGCTCGTCCGTCGCGACCGGAGCCTTCGCCGTCGCTTGCCTGGCGCTGCCGGCAGGCTTGCGCCCGTCGGTGAGAATCTCGGTGATCCGCACCTTCATCAGATCCTGGCGATGGCCGTTCTTGCGGCGGAAGTGCTTGCGCCGCTTCTTCTTGAAGATGACGAGCTTGGGCCCGCGCGTGAGCGCGGTGACCTCGCCGGCCACCATGGCGCCGGCAATCAGCGGGGCGCCCAACGAGATGTCACCGTCGCCGCCAATCATCAGCACTTCGCTGAATTGGACCTGTTCACCGGCCCCGGCGACAAGTCGTTCGATCTCGATGACATCGTCGGGAGCAACGCGATACTGCTTGCCGCCTGTACGAATGACAGCATACATGGGTTTTCCCCTTTCCTGACGCGCCGACGGCGCCGCGCGATGCGCGGACTTTGAGCGAAGCGACGGGCTCCGCGAGGGCCTTGGGCAGCGAATTGGGCGGGGCAGAGTCAGACCCTGCCGCCGCGGTCGCGCGCTTCTATAACGCATGGGTTGCAGAGTCAAGGTCGGCGGAGCTCGGCGGGGTTGGCAGGACCAAATGGCTGCTGTAAGACAGCACCGAACCATTCCCGCCCCGTGTGTCGGGGGCCAACAATCTCATGGAGAGGTGCCGGAGTGGTCGATCGGGGCGGTCTCGAAAACCGTTGTGCGCGCAAGCGTACCGTGGGTTCGAATCCCACCCTCTCCGCCAGAAATTGCAGAAAACTTTCAGTTTTGACCGTTATCGGCTTAAGTTCCCATAAACGCTCCCCAAAGAAGCGGGTACTAGGCACCATAGCTGAGCGCGCAGCCGCTAAACGGGCCAATGCATGAGGGTGCAATCCCGGTGCAACGGCAAGGCGAGCTGACCGCACCCTTGCATGCAACTTCTGATTTTGAGAACACGTTGATTTTGATTGGAGGCGGCTAGTTAAGCGCCAGCCAGAAAAGCTACGTTGGCGATCGTCCCGGAAACCACGGAACACTCTAAGTAGCAGTTGTACCACCCGAATGGACTCGCTTCCGACTATGATGCCGACGGCCGGTTGTAGTACGCTCAATCCGCATTGCAACCCCGTTGCCTCGAACCGGCTCCGCCGGCTCCCCTCGACGCTCCTGCGCTGGACGCTTAGCGCAACGCCGCGGGAAGACCGCGAAAAGGCGAGCGCCAGGTCGAACCGGATCTCGAGCGGATGGCCCATTTCGCGCCGGCCGGCATCTCGGGAGCAAAAGGAAATAGATCATGAGGACCACCCTCGCTGC
>JBEVJH010000128.1:0-10340 GCA_040510355.1 Aestuariivirgaceae bacterium | reverse complement strand
TCAGCATCTGCAGCACGAAGGCGGTGGAGGAGAGCGACAGCGCGAGGCCGCAGAACAGGGCGGTGCGCAGATCGGTGACCCAGGCGAGCAGCAAGCCGAGCACGATGGCGGTCAAGGCGACCTGGGCGCCGCCGAGGCCGAACACCGCCATGCGCATCGACCACAGGCGCTGCGGACGCAGCTCGAGACCGATGATGAAGAGCAGCATCACCACGCCGATCTCGGCGATGTGGAGGATGTTCTCGGGATCGCTGAAGACGCCGAACACATGCGGGCCGATGACGATGCCGGCGGCGAGATAGCCGGGCACCGAGCCGACCTTGAGCTGCTTGCCCAAAGGTGCCGCCAGGGCAGCCGCTGCCAGAAGCAGCGCCAGCTGCCAGAGAGTATACTGCATGTCGTGGCTCCGCCTCGGGCCTTAGCGCCGGCCCTTGGGCCGGGACACTATCAGGCGGTCGGCAGTAGGCAAGTAGGCAGTAGGCAGTAGGGCAGGGCACCGCTCACGCCCTACTGCCTAACGCCGACTGCCTCATTCTGCCGTCAGGACCCGGCGCTCGCCGGCGGTGATCGTGAAGCTCACGACCCGCTCATGGCCGGGGCTGCCGGTCTCGAACTCGTAAATTCCCGGCGCCAGCACGACTGCGTCCTGGCGGCCTTGCCCCGACGCGGTCCAGGTGGTCGAGGGGTCGCGGATGGTCCACGGCATGCGATCGGCAAGATCGACGGCGGCGACACCGGCTTCGTGACGGATCTCGAGCGAGCTCAGTATGCCGGGCTTGACCACGATGTTGCTGCGAGCGACGGTGTTGCCTGGGATTAGCCGGCTCTCGACCAGGTATTTTCCGGATCGCAAACGGATCACCTCGCCGGCTTCCCAGCTGCGGCCGACCAGCCGACCGCTCATCTCGTCATAGATGTCGTAGCTCGAGGCGATGCCCTCGATCGGCGGTATGTCCTTGACCATCGCGAGCGCCCGCATGCCGCCGACATTGAGAATCAGGGTGAGGCCGATGCTCTGGCCGGCCAGCACGGTCACCGACTGGGCGACCCGCACCGTGCCATAGGCGGCCTCGACGACATAATCGCCAGGCTCGATCACCCGGTCGACCACCGGCGCGGCGTCGTGAAAAACAGTGTCGCCGCCGCGCCGGATGGTCCAGGCGATGGGAAGGGTGATGATGCCGCTCTCCTCCGACAGGCGGGCCGCCAGCTCGATGCTCTCGGTGCCCTGGCGAGTCAGTGCGATGCGCAGCTCGTGGCGAACGGAGAGCGGGCGAACGCTGCCGGTGACGAGCGCGGCCGGCGTGACCTCGCCCTCGACGGTGAGCCCGGCATGCACCGGCGCCATGGCGGCGCCGGCGAGGAGCGAAAAAACAAGGGCCACACCGAGATGTTGGCCCTTGGCAAGCGTCTGCGATATGCAACGCGACAAACTCATGACAATCGATTGGCCCCTGTCAGACCCCAGATTCGGGTCCATGACGACCCTTGTGCGGATCGACGCCGGTGATTTGCTCATGAAGAGTCGCCGGCTGCAACAACATCCTTAACAATGGGTTAACGGGGACCAAAAGGGCGTTGACCCAAGGGACGCGATCGTCTTCTTGTCCCGCAAAAGGGGGGCTTTGCTCGCAGGGAGACCGAAAATGGCTGTGTCATATGACCCCAAGAAGCTTTGGCAACCGTTCGGTCCCTTCGCCATGGCGGTCGTTCAAGGGGACGGACGGATCGTTCATCTCAAAGGCCAGGTGCCGCTCGATGAACATGGGGAATTGGTCGGTGAAGGTGATATGCGCGCGCAATTGCGCCAGGTCCTCGAGAATTTGAAAGTCGTGTTGGACGAGGCCGGCGGTGGACTGTCGGACATCATCTCACTCATCCAGTACACGACAGACATCAAAGCCTTCATCGCTGCGGGCGACATTCGCCGAACTTACTTCAGCAAGCCCTACCCGGTTACGAGCACCGTGCAGGTTTCAGCTCTCTACCGGCCCGAGGTTCTGGTGGAAATTGCCGGTATTGCGGAAATTCCTTCGCACCGCTTCAAGATGCCAAGACAAGCGAGTTGAACGAACGCATGCGCCTTGAGGCAGTCGGCAGTAGGCAGTAGCGCCGGCGATCGGCTATGGTCCCCAAGGTTCGTTCAGCATGAGGCCAGCAGAGCATGCCTGCGTTCAATGTCGTCAGATTTCGCGTGAAGCCGGGCCGCGAGCAGGAGTTTCTCGATGCCCATAAGGGGGTGGGCGGCGACTGGCCGGGCCTCCGGCACGCCAACATCATCAAGACGGGCGAGCGGAGCTACTGCATCGTCGCGGAGTGGGACGGCATGGACTCCCTCGCCAATGCGCGGGCCGACATGATCGCGACCCTCAACGCCTTCCGCGACACGCTCGAGGATCTCGGCGGCGGCCTCGGGGTCACCGATCCGGCCTCGGGTCCGGTGGTGCTGAGCCTCAAATAGCGGCGGGAAGCAGGGTTGACAGCGGGCGTTCAGTTCTCCAGCACTCTGGCAATATGCCATGAAGCAGGGCCGAGCTTTGCATGACCGTGGAACTCACCGAGGGACTGCCGCCTGACGCGCTCAACGATGTGAGCGACACGCTGAGCCTGCTGGCGAGCCGGCGCTCGGCCTCCGCCAAGGCGATGCGGGAGCCCGGGCCATCGCCGGAGCAGTTGGCGGCGATCCTGGAGATCGCGGTCCGGGTGCCCGACCATGGCAAGCTGACGCCCTGGCGCTTCATCATCTTCGAGGGCGCGGCACGGGCGACGTTCGGTCGCATCCTCGAGCGGCGCTGGCAGGAGCTCCACCCGCATCACGGCGCCGAAAGCCTGGCGCAGGCCCGGCACATGTTCGACCGCGCGCCGGTGGTCATCTGCGTGGTGTCGCGGGCCGGGTCGCATCCGAAGATCCCGGAATGGGAGCAGCAGCTGTCGGCCGGCGCGGTATGCCAGACCATCCTGATCGCGGCGACGGCGATGAGCATCGGCTGCCAGTGGATGACCGACTGGTGCGCCTACGATCCGGTGACCACGGCGGCGATGGGCCTCGAGCCGGGCGAGCGCGTGGCCGGCCTCATCTATCTCGGCGAGCCGTCCGAGGCGCTGACCGACCGGCCGCGGCCGGTCGCGGCAAGCCTGACAACGCGCTGGACCGGCTGAGCCATGGCGATCCGCGGCATCCTGTTCGACAAGGATGGTACGCTGATCGATTTTCCGGCGACCTGGATGCCCGTGCTCAAGGCGCTGGCGCTGGAGTTCTCGGGCGGCCATCAGCCGCTGGCCGACCAGCTCCTCGTCGTCGCAGGCTATGATCGCGAGCGCGACGCCATGCGCGGCGGCTCGATCTGGGCGGCCGGCAACACGATGGACCTGATCAGGGCCTGGAAGCCCGGGCTGACGCCGGCCGAGGAAGGCGAGTGGCTCGCCTTCGTCGACGATTTCTGCGCCGAGCACGCGCCGAACAGCGCGGTGCCGGTGATCGCGCTCGAGCCGCTGTTCGGCGAGCTCGAAGCCGCCGGTCTCAAGCTCGGCATCGCCACCAACGACAATACGCGCTCGGCGCGGCTCACCGCCGAGCGGCTCGGCATCGCGCATCATTTCGTTGCGATCCTCGGCTATGACGCGGTGACCGCGGCGAAGCCGGCGGCCGAGCCGGTGCTGGCCTTTTGCGGCATGGCGGCGCTCAAGCCGTCCGAGGTCGCAGTGGTCGGCGACAATCTCCACGATCTCGCAATGGCGCGGGCGGCGGGTGCGGGCCTCGCCATCGGGGTGCTGTCGGGAACCTCGGCGGTTGACGAGCTCGAGCCCCATGCCGACCATGTCATCGGCTCGATCGCCGATCTGCCGGAGATCCTGGGCTTGCGAAAGAAACAGTGAGCAGCGCCGCCGATGTTCTATGACGCCACCAGCAATGCGCATGGGTTTCAGTACGATCCGTTCAAGGCCCTGGTCGTGCCGCGGCCGATTGGCTGGATCTCGAGTCTCTCGCCGGACGGAGAAGTCAATCTCGCGCCCTACAGCTATTTCAACGCCTTCGCCGAGAACCCGCATTACATCGCCTATGGGTCGGGCGCGAGCCGGAGCGGCGGCAACAAGGACACGCTGCGCAATATCGAGGAGACCCAGGAGTTCGTGATGAATCTCGCGACCTACGATCTGCGGGATGCCGTCAACGCCACCTCGGCGCATGTGCCGCGCGGCACCGACGAGTTCGCGCTGGCCGGATTGACCAAGGCGCCGAGCCGCTTGGTGAAGCCGCCGCGGGTCGCCGAGAGCCCGGCCAATTTCGAGTGCCGGCTCTTCCGAATCGTGCCGCTGCCGGCCGATGACGGCACGGTCGAGGACCATCTGGTGATCGGCCGCGTCGTCGGCATCCATATCGATGACCGCTTCATCGTCGACGGGCGGGTCGATACCGTCGCGATGCGGCCGCTGGCCAGGCTCGGCTATTCGGAATATGCGGCGATCGGCGAGAGCTTCCGCATGCGGCGGCCGGATTAGGCAGTAGGCAGTTAGGCAGAAGGCAGTTAGGCAGTAGGCAAGAAGGCAGGTTCGATGCCTATCCGCCTGGGGCGCTACTGCCTCCCTTTTTGCCGACCCTAGGTCTTGGAAAGTTTCGCCAAAGTGCTGTTGATCGACTGGACGAGTTTCACGGCGTCGGCATCGGTGCTCTTCAACTCAACCACCGCCCAGCCCAAGTTTCCTTCGACCTTTGCCCGTGCATCCGGCGTAAGCCCTCCCAGCTTGGAAGCGAACAGCTCACCGAGGTCCGTGATTTTGAAGCTCTTACAAAGACTTTTGAGCTTATCGGCAATCTGCGCGGCGTTGGTATCAGAGGTTGCCAGCTCGGTGACAAGCTTGTGGACCTTCTCCAACTCGACAACCTTATAGGCCTTCTCCAAATCGGAACGTTTCTCTTGGACGCTCTTGAGGTCGACCGCGCCCGAGTCGATGCGACTATGATGCCGTCCGTGTGTCCTGCTTGCCCGGACACGCCCGTCTGCCGTCGGCTTTTCCGGCGTTTGCTGCACTCCGTACGGGCTCTTGTTCGCTCCCGAAATTTTATCGGACATTATTTTCCCCCTAAATGGATCTCGGATCCCGCATCGTTTGGACCCATCCTAAGGGTAGCATCATCATCGCTGAGCTCCTGTGCCGTTCGGCACAGTCGGGAAGATCACCGCTCACTGCCTGCTGCCTAACGCCTACTGCCCCGCCTTCCGATACCGCCCGGCGCGGGCGAGGAGCTTCTCGGCGCGGCGGCGATGGGGGATGTCGAACATGCGACCGCCGATGGCGACGACGCCGGCATCGCCGGCCGCCGCAAAGGCATCGATCACCGCCTGGGCCTCGGCGATGGCGGCGGCGCTCGGGGTGAAGAGCTCGTTGATGATGGCGACCTGGTCGGGATGGATGGCGAGCTTGGCCGAGAAGCCGTCGCGCATCGCAGCGGCGCATTCCCGCGTCAGGCCGTCGGAATCGCGAAAGTCGAGATAGACCGTGTCGATCGGCTCGACACCGGCGGCGCGGGCGCCAAGCAGGCAGAGGGTTCGCGCCAGCCGGTAGGGGTCGGTCAACCGGCCATCGGCATCGCGGCTGGCGAGCGCGCCGAGGTCGCTCGACAGATCCTCGGCACCCCAGGCCAGGCCGATCAGCGGCGGCACCGCCGGCGCATAGCTGCCCAAGGAAAACATTGCCTCGGCCGTCTCGGTGGCAATGGCGATCACCGGCACGGACCGGTCGAGGCGCCGGACGAGATCCAGGACATCCTTGCCGCCGCCCGCCTTGGGCAGCATCAGCCCGTCCGGGCGAGCCGGCATGACGGCAGCGAGGTCGGGCGCGAGGAGGCCGCTGGCGTCCGGGTTGACGCGGACGAACAGCTGCGGGCCACCATGCTGGCGCTTGGCCAGGCATTCGCCGGCGAGGCGACGAGCGGCCTCCTTGCGATCCGGGGCCACCGAGTCCTCGAGATCGAGGATCACCGCATCGGCGGGACCGGCCAGCGCCTTGACGAGCTTGCGCTCGGAATCGGCCGGCACGAACAGCAGCGAGCGCATGGAGTCACCCCGCCGTTGCCGGACGCTTGCGCATGAAGGCCTGGCGCAGGCAGACCGCCACCAGGGTGCCGTCCTGCTTGTAGGCGCGGTGCTCGAAATCGACGATGCCGGCGTCGGGCCGGGACTTGCTTTCGCGCTTGCTCTTCACCTCGGTCTCGACGCGGATGGTGTCGCCCTGGAAGAGCGGGGCGGGGAACTTCACCTCGCGCATCCCGAGATTGGCGATGGTCGTGCCGACCGTCAGATCATTGACCGAGATGCCGATCATCAACCCCAGGGTGAACAGCGAGTTCATGATCGGCTGCCCCCATTCGGTGGCGGCGCTGAAATGGCGGTCGATATGGAGCGGCTGCGGATTCATGGTGAGACAGGAGAACATCATGTTGTCCATCTCGGTCACCGTCCGGGTGATCGGATGGGCATAGACCCGCCCGACCTCGAACTCCTCGAACCATATGCCGGCCATTGCAATCTCCGATCAGGGTGTGAGTCGCACCCTCTCTTTAGCAGCGCGATTCCCTCTGAGTCTCCCGACGTTTGCGAACAAATCCGAAACCCCGGTTTTCACCGGCTGTGGATAAGTTGAGAACAAAAATTCCGGATGTCTATGATTTTGCCCGATTATTTCTGTTCCAAAAAGCTGTGGATAACTTGTTAACTCAGCATTAACCGTCGCGACGCAGGACTCGCTGTCAGGGCGGCGGGATCGGAAAGTTGACATGTGGCTCGAAGGGCACGTCGATATGACACGATGTTTGATCGTCGACGACAATCTCGATGACCGGCTCAAGCTCGCAGGCATGCTGTCGGCTTATGGTTTCGAGCTGGCGGCAGCAACCGGCGAGCAGGAGGCCCTCGAGATCTGCTCGCGCAAGATGCCAGAACTTATCGTGATCGACGAGGGCAGGACCTGCCCTGATGCTGCCGCCTTCATCCGCCGGCTGGGGCGCACGGCGGAGCGCTGGCCGGTGATCATCGTGTGCCCGCAGGAACGGGAAGCGGCCAGAATCGGGCGGACCATCTGGGGCGGCGCCGCCGAGTGCATGATGAAGCCCTATGACGCGGAGATCCTCGATCTCAAGCTCAGGCAGACCGGAATCATCTGAAACGACCCGGAAAATCAATCCTTTGGCTTGATCTCGACACAGCAAACGCCTAAGCCTCGGGCCTTGGGGACTTCGATCGTCGGCGGCGGGGCTGGCATGATCATTCATCTGCGGACTGTCTCGGCACTCCTGTTCGGGGTGATGCTGCTGGCGCTCGGCAACGGGCTGCAGGGCTCGCTCGTCGGCATCAGGGCGGCGGCGGAGAGCTTCTCCGCCACTTCGGTCGGCGTGATCATGTCCGGCTATTATCTCGGTCTCTTCCTCAGCTCCTTCGTGACGCCGAGCCTGGTGACCAAGGTCGGCCATATCCGGGTGTTCGCGGCGCTTGCCGCGGTGGATGCCACGGCGGTGCTGATGTTTCCGCTCTTTGTCGAGCCGGTCTCCTGGTTCGTGCTGCGGCTGATCGCCGGCATCTGCACCGCCGGCCTCTATATCGTGTGCGAGAGCTGGCTCAATGCGGCGGTCACCAACCAGTCGCGCGGGCAGATCCTGTCGATCTACATGATCATCGTCTATGGCTCGCTCGGGGCCGGGCAGTTCCTGCTCAACGTGCCGGATGCCAATGGCTTCGTGCGCTTCATCGTGGTGGCGGTGCTGCTGGCGCTGTCGCTCGTTCCGATCGCGCTCACGCGGATCGAGGCGCCGTCGATCGAGGAGGCGCAGGCGGTGGGCTTGCGCGATCTCTACCGGTCATCGCCGCTGGCGGTGGTGGCGACCTTCGCCAACGGTCTCGGCCAGAGCGCCTTCTTCAGCATGGGGGCGATCTACGGCGTCATGCAGGGCCTGCCGCTCGCCTATATCTCGCTGATGATGGCGCTGCCGCCGATCGGCGTGATCGTCTCGCAATATCCCATCGGCCTGCTCTCCGATCGCTACGACCGGCGCAGCCTCATGACGATGCTGGCGCTGCTGTCGTCGATGATCGCGATCGCATCGATCATGGCGCAGCCCTTTTCGCGCGAGATCCTCATCGGCCTCTTCACGCTGTTCGGCGCGCTGTCGCTGCCGCTCTACTCGCTGGCGGTGGCGCATGCCAACGACCATCTGCGCCGCGACCAGATGCTCGGCGCGTCGGGGCAGCTGGTGCTGATCTATGGCTGCGGTGCGGTGCTCGGGCCGTCGCTCGCCGGCGCCTTCATGCAGCGGCTCGGGACGCCGGGGTTCATGACCTATATGGCGGTGATCTACACGGCACTCGGGGCGTTCGCCCTCTATCGGATGCGCCAGCGCCCGTCACCGCAGCGGAACGAGGGCCCGGTCCAGCCGGTCAGCCCGGTGACAACGCCGGTGGGCGCCAAGGCGATGGTGGAGAGTCGGTTGTGAGCGCCTAATTGTGTGATTCTAGGAAATTTTTTTCCCAAAGATAGACAACGGCCGACGAATCGCGACAATTTTGTTGACTTTAATGGCAACAATCCCAGAATTGATGGCTTGTGCCGTACTGCGAAAGATCGACAATGGCCTTGAACCGGATGAGTTGGAACTTAGGCTGATGTATGCCCTTCCGCGTTTCGAAACATGGGTTGCAAACGAGCTGCCTGGACTCGAGTCAACGTGGGATATCGAAACCAGCCCAGAAGAGCAGCTTGCCCAATACCTTGATGACTTCGTTGCTGGCGAAGCCCTCCTTGTCGGTAGACAGTTCAGAACGCTGAATCACATAAGTGCCGGTATTTGGGAACTCAAAATGGCGGATCTCAGGGTCTTTGGTTGGTTCCCGGCGAAGGATTGTTTCATCGCTGTTTCAGGGCATTGGACAGAGCATGTGAAGCGACACAACCTCTATCATGGGCTGGCGCGCGAAGCCGAACGCGAACGTGACCAGCTGGCGTTGGACCATCCAAAATTTGTTCCAGGGGAAGACCCTAATGACGTCGTTTCAAATTACCGTTAGCCCACATCGGCGCGCCGCTGCGCGCTTCATTGCGCTTGTCCGGAGGGAACTTCAGAAAGCGCTTTTGTCAAACGCCGATGGCCTCTCGCAGTCTGACGTGGCACGCGCGATTGGTGTCCACAGAAGCGTCATTAATAGAGAGCTGCGAGGTCAAAAGGACATTACGCTCGGGCGCGTTGCCGAGCTGGCAAAGGCCTTGGGCTATCATCCAGTTTTTCGACTCGAACCGATCGTGGCATCGACCGGAAGCAATTTGCCGCTGCCTCAAATAAAGCAGGCGACGTCGAACGAAGTCGTCCTACCAATGGAAATGCCGTCATTGAGCATCACAGCTAAGGCGGCGTGACGTGTTGCAGGCAATTGGAATTTTCTGCGAGGACATCCGAGAAGAAAGGTCCGGTCAGGACACCATCATCGGCGTGTTGCCAGATAACTTGGCTGTGCGTACCGTGCCAAGCAACTTACCGAAACTGGGACTCTACATTCGCATACACTTTGACCCTACGCTGGACCCGGGCGATATAGCCTTATGGATTGAGTTGCCGACTGACCATCAGCTCCATTTTGGAACGATGGATCGAAAAATTACTGAGAAGGCCATAAGAGACGCGCTGGCGCTGAACCAGCCGGTTGCCGGCCTTATATCGAAGGTCCTCATAAACTCTTTTCAGATCCCAACTCATGGACGAATCAGGGCCGTCGCGAACATCAACGGTCGGGACATTATTCTAGCTACCTTGAATATCCAGGCGACCGCCGGTACCCCGAGCTCTTAACGCCCCGGCGTTCTGAACCCCTTGTTAACGCTTGCCGCCTAGCGTCGCCTGATTGCGGACGGACAGACAGGCCGGCCGCGTTCCAGCGGGGCGGTACGGTGGATGATGGTTCAGGGGCGCTCGATACGGCCGTCTTCGACGCCGTGATCGAGCATGGGACGGTGCTGGAGCGTCAGGAGCTGGCGCGGCAGCTTGCGGCGTTGCTCGGCGCACCGCAGGCTTCGGACGGCGATCGCGCCGCCGTCGTGCCGGCGCTGGCGGCGCTCGCCGGCGATCCGGTCCGCGCCATCAGAAGAGCGCTTGCCGCGGCGCTGTGCGATGTCGAGGCCCTTGCGGCAGAGATCGTGTTCGCGATCGTTGCTGCCGACGACGACATCGCGGCGGCGTTCATCGCCGGCGCAAAGGCGCTCGAGGCCAAATGCATGCTGTCGATCCTCAAGGTCGGCGACGAACCGCGGCAATGCGCCCTGGCGGGGCGAGCGGACCTCCCCCGGGAAGTCATCGTCGC
>JBEVJH010000127.1:0-4285 GCA_040510355.1 Aestuariivirgaceae bacterium | reverse complement strand
CGCATCAGCCCGTGATCGACGAAGATGCAGGTGAGCTGCGCGCCGATCGCCTCATGGATCAGCACCGCGGTCACCGCCGAATCGACGCCGCCCGACAGCCCGCAGATCACTTTCTCGAAGCCGACCAGCTTCTTGATCCGGTTCACCGCATCGGCGCGGAAATGCGACATCGACCAGTTGCCCCGGCAGCCGCAGATGTCGATCACGAAATTGCGGTAGAGCTTGCCGCCATCCGGCGTGTGGACGACCTCGGGATGGAACTGCACGGCATAGAACTCGCGCTTCTCGTCGGCCACCGCCGCGAAGGGAGCGCCGTCCGACACGCCGACCACCCGGAAGCCCGGCGGCAGCGAATTGACCCGGTCGCCATGGCTCATCCACACCTGGTGGCGCTCGCCCTTCTCCCACACGCCGTCGAACAGCGAGCAATGATCCGCCACCTCGAGAAAGGCCCGGCCGAACTCGCGGTGCTGCGACGCCTCGACGGCGCCGCCGAGCTGGGCGCACATCACCTGCTGGCCATAGCAGATGCCGAGCACCGGCAGGCCGAGGCGGAACACCTTGTCGGGCGCCCGCGGGCTCTCGCCCTCGAGCACGCTGGCCGGCCCGCCCGACAGGATGATCCCCTTGAGGCCGTCGCGGTCGAGCGCCCGCTCGGCGAGCTGGTAGGGCACGATCTCCGAATAGACGCCGGCTTCCCGGACCCGGCGCGCGATCAGCTGGGTGACCTGGGATCCGAAATCGATGATCAGGATGCGGTCGGTGATCGTCATGTGCAGCCATTACCGATTCGCTGCCCATGGCGCAAGCATGGTTGACAAGGCGGCGAAGTCTTTCCAAAGAAGCGGCCCATGTCCTGCACAACATCCCGCGTGATTCACCTTGCCGTACTGACCGTTTCGCTGGCCGCGCCCGCCGCGGCGCTCTCCGACGACCGCGCCTCGCCGCGCGGCGAGGCGTGGTGGCGCGAGCTTGCCCAATGCGGCGGGCTGGCGCTGGCGGTGCGCGACCGCGCCGTCGAGGCGAAGGCGCCGCCGGAGCGCGTCGCCGGCCTCACCCGCGACATGAACGCCTTTCTCGACGCCGGCGCCGTCCAACTGCGCAATGACCGCGGCATCGAGCCCTCGCCGGCCAAGCGCAGCGTCTACCAAGCGGCCGGCAAGGCCTGGGAGGACATCAAGAAATCGCCGGCTCCGACGGGCGAGCTCGAGAACAAGCTCGCCGATTGCACGGCCCGGCTGGCGGAGCATGGAAGGGAAGAAGGCAATAGGCAGTAGGCAAATAGGCAGTGAGCGGTGCTCTTCCCTACTGCCTGCCTATTGCCTATTGCCTATTGCCTATTACCCCTTCCCCAACACTCCCACGAAAAACCCGTCCGTGCCGTGCCGCGCCGGGGTCAGCGTCGCCGTTCCGTGGCCGACCGCGTCGTCGGGCGCTGCGGTGCCGATCGTCTCGCGCCACACCGCCCCCATGTCGCAGCGGGCAAAATCGGGGCGGCGCTCGAGGAAGGCGGCGAGCTGGTCGTCATTCTCCTCCGGCAGCAGCGAGCAGGTGACATAGACGAGCCGCCCGCCAGGCTTGACCAGCCCGGCGGCCTGGTCGAGCAGCCCCCGCTGCTCGGCGATGCGCAAGGCGAGCTGCCGGTCGGAGAGCCGCCACTTGGCATCGGGCTTGCGCCGCCACGAGCCCGAGCCCGAGCATGGGGCATCGATCAGCACCCGGTCGAGCCGGCCGGCCAGCGCGGCGAGCCGTTCCGGCGCGTCGGCCGGGATCACCTGCGTGTTGCGGACCCCGGCGCGTTGCAGCCGCTCATGGATCGGCTTGAGGCGCTGGCGGTCGTGGTCATGGGCGAAGATCTGGCCGCGATTCTGCATGGCGGCGGCCATCGCCAGCGTCTTGCCGCCGCCGCCGGCGCAGAGATCGAGCACCTGCAGCTCGGCCTGCGCCCCGACCAGCAGGGCGGCGACCTGCGAGCCTGCATCCTGCACCTCGAACCAGCCGCGCTGATAGCCTGCCTCGGCCTCGACATTGGGCGCCCGCTCATTGCCATGCGGCGCCGGGATGCGGATGCACAGCGGCGACAGCGGACCCGCCATGGCGCCGAATTTTGCCAGCGCTTTCAGCACCTTGGCCGGCGGCGCCTTCAGCGTATTGGCCCTGAGATCGACCGGCGCCCGCTCAGCCAGCGCCGCCGCCTCGACCACCGCCCGCGCACCGAACGCCCGCTCGAAGGACGGGACCAGCCATTGCGGGATGTCGCCAGCGATGGAAAGCGGCAGGTCGGCCGCATCGAACGGTTCGGCGAGCCGGCGGCGCTCCTCCTCGGCGAGGGCGCCCGGGCCGTGCTCCTCGGCCAGCGCGGCGGCGAAGTCGTCCGCGGCCATCTGCCAGGATTCGTGGGCTGCCGCGAGGATCAGGGCGCGCGGCGTGTCGCTGCCCATGCGCTCCGCCAAGGAATTGCGCCGGCGCAGGGCGTCGAACACCAGATTGCCGATCGCCGAGCGGTCGCCGGAGCCGGCGAAGCGATGGTCGCGCGCCCAGTCCTTCAGCGCCTGGCTTGCCGGCTGATGGCGCTCCAGCACCGCGTGAAGGACCTCGATCGCCGCCGCGGCCCGGCCACCCGGCCGCATCAATCCCGGCGCAGATAGTTGGGGGCCTCGCGGGTGATCTCCACATCATGGACATGGCTCTCCCGCAAGCCCGCCCCGGACACCCGGATGAACTGCGCCTTGGCACGGAACTCGGGCAGGCTCGCGGCGCCGGTATAGCCCATCGCCGCCCGCAAGCCCCCGACCAGCTGGTGCACCACCGTGGTCACCGGCCCCTTATAGGGCACCTGCCCCTCCACCCCCTCGGGCACGAGCTTGAGCGAGTCCCTGACCTCCTGCTGGAAATACCGGTCGGCCGAGCCGCGCGCCATGGCGCCCACCGATCCCATGCCGCGATAGGATTTGTAGCTGCGGCCCTGATAGAGATAGACCTCGCCCGGGCTCTCGTCGGTGCCGGCGAGCAGCGAGCCGATCATCGCGCAGGAGGCACCGGCCGCCAGCGCCTTGGCGAGATCGCCGGAGAATTTGATGCCGCCATCGGCAATCACCGGAATGCCGCGCCGCTCGCCCTCGGCGGAGCATTCGATGACCGCCGAGAGCTGCGGCACGCCGACCCCCGCCACCACCCGCGTGGTGCAGATGGAGCCTGGCCCGATGCCGACCTTGACGGCATCGGCGCCGACGTCGGCGAGCGCCGCCACCGCCTCGGCGGTCGCCACATTGCCGGCGATCACCTCGACCTTGTTGGTGAGCCGCTTGATGCGCCGCACCTGCTCGATGACATGGATCGAGTGCCCATGCGCGGTGTCGACCACCACCGCATCGACCCCGGCATCGATCAGGAGCTCGGCGCGGCGGAAGCCGCCATCGCCGGTGCCGGTGGCCGCCGCCACCCGCAGGCGGCCCTGCTCGTCCTTGGCGGCGTTGGGGTGCAGCGCCGCCTTCTCCATGTCGGTGACGGTGATGAGGCCGACGCAGCGATATTCGTCGTCGACCACGATCAGCTTCTCGATGCGATGGCGGTGCAGCAGCCTTCGGGCTTCGTCGCGATCGACGTCCTCGCGCACCGTGATCAGGTTCTCGCGCGTCATCAGCTCCGACACCTTCTGGTTCAGATCGGTGGCGAAGCGGACGTCGCGGTTGGTGATGATGCCGACGAGAACGCCGCGCCCGTCCACCACCGGAATGCCGGAGATGCGGAAGCGGCGCTTCAGCTCCTTGACGTCGGCGAGCGTCGCATCGGGCGCGATGGTGATCGGGTTCACCACCATGCCCGATTCGAACTTCTTGACCTGGCGCACCTGGTCGGCCTGCGATTCGGGATCGAGATTGCGATGGATGACGCCGAGGCCGCCATCCTGGGCGATCGCGATGGCGAGCCGCGATTCGGTCACCGTGTCCATCGCCGAGGAGATGATCGGGATCGTGAGCTCGATGCCGCGGGTGAGCCGGGTCTTGGTATCGACCTCGGCCGGGATGACCGACGATGCCCCGGGTTTCAGCAGGACGTCGTCGAAGGTCAGATACTCGGGAAAGGAGTGCGTGTCCGGCGTCAAAGGCGCCATGGCCAACCTCGACAGCTTCGTGGTTTCAAGTTGGCGGCTGTCTTTAACACCTGCGCGAAGCCACGCCAAGCCCGTTCAGCCGCCCGCGGCAGATCCCCGGAATCCCGTCGCAAGCACGTACAGTTCCGCCGAATCGCTGCGGCTCGCTTTCGGCTTGACATGGCGAACCGC
>JBEVJH010000126.1:0-7120 GCA_040510355.1 Aestuariivirgaceae bacterium | reverse complement strand
GACGCTCATATGCCGGCTCACCGCCGGCTTGTTGCGCCGTCGGTCGATCACGAAGTCATGGCCCCGCGGCTTGCGCGAGATCGCTTCGAGAATTGCCGCATCGAGCAGCGCATCGCTGTCGGATAACCTGAGCGGCGCCCTGAGGTCGGCCGCATCCTCCTGGCCGAGGCACATGAACAGCGTGCCCGTGCAGGTCAGCCGCACCCGGTTGCAGCTTTCGCAGAAATTGTGAGTGAGCGGCGTGATGAATCTGAGCCGGCCGCCGGTCTCCTTGACCCGCACATACCGCGCCGGCCCGCCGGTCTTGTAGGGGATCTCCTCGAGCTGATAGCGCTCCTGCAGCCGCGCCCGCACCAGCGATAGCGGCAGATACTGATCGGTGCGGTCGCCGTCGATATCGCCGAGCGGCATGGTCTCGATCAGCGTCAGGTCCATGCCGAGCCCGTGGCACCATTCGAGCATCGGCGCGATCTCGTGCTCATTGACGCCCTTGAGCGCCACCATGTTGATCTTGACCTGGAGGCCCGCCTCGCGCGCCGCGGCGATCCCGTCGAGCACCTTGTCGAGGTCGCCCCAGCGGGTGATCGCCCGGAACCGCTCGGGGTCCCGGGTGTCGAGCGACACATTGATCCGCCGCACCCCGTGCCGGAACAGCTCCCCGGCATGGCGGGCAAGCTGGCTGCCATTGGTGGTGAGCGTGAGCTCCTCGAGCGCGCCCGAGCGAAGATGCCGCGACAATGCCTCGACCAGGCCGATAATGTTCCGCCGGACCAGCGGCTCGCCGCCGGTAAGCCTGAGCTTCCTGACCCCCCGGCGGATGAAGGCGCTGGCGACCCGATCGATCTCCTCGAGAGTGAGGATCTCCCGTTTGGGCAGAAAGGTCATGTTTTCCGCCATGCAGTAAACGCAGCGGAAGTCGCACCGGTCGGTCACCGAGATCCTGAGGTAGGTGACATGGCGGCCGAACGGATCGATCAGCTCCGGCACCGGAGCGGCCTTGGCAAACCCGGCCGGCTGCAACAACGGATTGTTCATTGGCTCAATTTCAGCACACTTACCGCCTGCGTCAAGTGCCGCTCTTCGCCGCGCGCCCGGCATGGTAGTGTGTCGCTCATGGAGTTGCCGCATCCCGTTCGACCCGCCCTCCGGCGGACCGTGCTGAGCCTTGGTCTGTGCCTGGGGATCGGCGCCCTGCCGGCCGTCGCGGCCGCCGGCGAGACCGTCGACATGGCACTCGTACTTGCGGTGGACTGCTCCTACAGCGTCGACGCCGCCGAGTTCCGCCTTCAGATCAAGGGCCTCGCCGACGCTTTTCGCCGCAGCGACATCCACGCCGCCATCAAGGGTGGCTCGACCGGCCGCATCGCGGTCACCCTGATGCAATGGTCGGACGACAAGAACCAGCTGCTCGCCCTGCCATGGACGGTGCTCGATTCAGCCCAGGCCTCGGAGAATTTCGCCGATCGCGTCGGCAAGCTCCGGCGCGGCCTGGCAGAGGGCGGCACCGCCATCGGCGATGCGCTCAGATTTGCCGCCACCGTGCTGATGGCCTCCCCCTACCGGACCGAGCGGCGGGTCATCGACCTTTCCTCCGACGGCCGCAACAATCGTGGCGATCTCGTCACCATTGCCCGCGACGAGGTGGTGGCCCGCGGCATCACCATCAACGGCCTGCCGATCCTCAACGAGTGGCCGACGCTGGACAAATATTTCGAGCAGCAGATCATTGGCGGTCCCTTCCACTTCATGATCCCGGCCAATGACTACCAGTCCTATGGCGATGCCATCGCGCGCAAATTGCTGCGCGAGATCACCGGCCCCGGCATTTCGTGAGCACGCCATGGATATCGTGTCCGCCGCCGAGGTTCATGCCATTTGCGATTATCGCCAGCTCGCCGCTGCCCTTCTCGAGGCCCATCGCGGTGCCGAGCCGCTGGTCGATCGCAGCGAGCTCCATGCCACCGGGCCGCATGGCGAGCGCCAGACCTGGTTCACCCTTCCCGCCTTTCAGCCCGGGGTCGCCATGGGCGCCAAGCTGGTCAGCGTCATGCCCGCCAACCCGCGGCACCACCCCGAGACGCCGGCCGTCCAGGCGCTCTACGTCCTGTTCGACGGCACCGACGGCACGCCGGTCGCCATCATCGACGCCACGGCCATGACCTATCGCAAGACCGCGGCCGACTCGGCGCTCGGCTGCCAACTTCTCTCCGCCAGCGACGCCAAGGTTCTGCTGATGGTCGGCGCCGGCGGCTTGGCGCCGCATCTCGTCGCCGCCCACCGCGCCGTTCGACCGTCCGTCTCGGAGGTCCTGGTATGGGCCCGCCGGATCGAAAGCGCCGTGGCGCTCGCCGGCGAGGTCGGCGGTCGCGCCGTCGCCTCGCTCGAAAGCGCCGTCCGCCGCGCCGACATCGTCTCTTGTGCCACCGCCTCGACCGCACCGCTGGTCCTCGGAGCCTGGCTCAAGCCTGGCGCCCATCTCGATCTCGTGGGCGGCTTCACCGGCGACATGCGCGAATGCGACGATGACGCGGTGATGCGGGCGCGCCTCTTCGTCGATTCGCGCCGGTTCGCCATCGATCAGCCCGGCGATCTCGGCGACCCGATCCGGCGCGGCGTCATTTCGCGCGACCAAGTCGAGGCCGACCTGTTCGAACTGGCGCGCGGCTATCAGCTGCGGCGCCAGGCCGGCGACATCACGCTTTACAAGAATGGCGGCGGTGGCCATCTCGACCTGTTCACCGCCCTCTACATCGTCAGAGCCCGCGGAGCATCATCGGCAGAAAGGATGACTGATGCAGCCCTTTGAACTGAGCCGTGTTCCGGCGATCTTCTTCGGCGCCGGCTGCCTCGGCCGGCTTCCCCGCGAGGTCGCGGCGCGCCTCGCGCCTGGCGGCGCAGCGATGATCATCGCTGATCCGGCCATGCAAAGCCTCGGCTGGACCGAGCGGGTCGCTCGCATGCTCGCCGAGAAGCAGATCAGGACCGGCATCCATGCCGACTTCAAGGGCGAGCCCAAAGTCTCGGAGATCGATCGGGCGACCGCCGCGGCCCGCGACCTTGAGGCCGAGCTGGTGGTCGGGATCGGCGGCGGCTCGGCGCTCGACACCGCCAAGCTGGTTGCCGCCACCACGCGGAGCGGGCTCAGCGCTGCCGCCTATGCGCTCTGCGACACGCCGCTGCCGCTAGACGCCCTTCCGGTGATCGCCATTCCGAGCACCGCCGGCACCGGGTCGGAGGTGACCCGCACCTCGGTCTTCGCCTTGGAGTCCGGCGTCAAGACCTGGGCCTGGGGCGATCCGCTGAAGCCCGTGGCGGCGCTTCTCGATCCCGAGCTGACCCTCACCCTGCCGCCCCCATTGACCGCTGCAACCGCCCTCGATGCTCTGGTCCATGCCATCGAGGCCGCGACCAACGCCCGCCGCAATGCCGGCAACGATCTTTACTGCCACCGCGCCATCGGACTGATCAGCCGCAATCTCGCACGTGCCATCGAGGATGGCTCCGACATGGCGGCCCGCGGCGCCCTTCTGCTCGGCTCCTGCTATGCCGGCATTGCCATCGACAATGGTGGCACCGCATTGGCCCACAACATCTCGCATGCCGTGGCGGCGCTCGCGCCGATCGCCCACGGCCGTGCCACCGCCCTCGCCATGCTCGCCACCATGGACTGGGTCGCCGAGGCGGTCCCGGATGCCTTTGCGACAGTCGCCCAGGCGATGGGTGAGCCCTCGCAGCCCGCTGCCGCGGTCTCGGCCTTCGCCCGGGTGGTGCGCGGAAGCGGCCTCAAGATCTCGCTCCGCGATGACGGTCTCGAGCTCAACCGGCCCGAGCTGCTGGCAGCGCAGATGGCGCAGCCGCAAAATGCCCCGATGCGCAAGGCGACGGTGCGACCGGTCCGCGACGAGGATCTGCTGATGCTGGCCGAGCGCTTCTACGGCTTGGCGGACGGTTGGCGATGACCGCAATCGACCCGCTGGGCGCGCGCCTGAACGCCATCGTCCGCCGCCACCTCGCCGCCCGCCGCGCTGCCGAGGGCGTCGGTTTGGCACTGCAGCGGCTCGAGCAGCAGAAGATCGACACCGCCCGGCGCCGCGTCACGCCGGCCCGCCGGCAGGTGGCCTGCCGCCACTTGCCGGAATCGATCGCCGCGATTCTTCCCCTCGACGACAGCCTGGCCGCGCTCATCGCCGAGGTCGAGGACGACCTCGCCTGGCAGCAGAACGTCAATTACTCCGACGCCGCCATGAATCATCCCGGCTATATGGACAACTATGCCTATGCCGAGCTGGTCGGGCCGGCCGGCCTGTGGCCAGGGGACGACTTCCTGATGGGCCTCCTGGTGCTCGGGCCGCATCTCCACTATCTCGACCACAGCCACCCCGCCCCCGAGCTTTACTGGCTGCTCACCGGTCCCAGCGACTGGCGGGCCGGCTCGGCGGATTTCGCCAGCCGCGAGCAGGGCGAGATGATCTGGCATCCGCCGCATAAAGTTCATGCGACCCGCACCGGGACCGTGCCGCTCCTGGCGCTCTACATCTGGACCTCGGATGTCGAGCAGCCCGCCCGGCTCGTCACATGATCCGTGCTGCCGTGACGGCGCTCCTGGTCGCTCTCGGCGCTTACGCGCTGATCGCCGGCTACATGTACTTCAACCAGCGCCAATTCCTCTACCATCCCGATGTCAAGCGCGTCGATCCGGCTTCCCTCGGCATCGCCGGCGCCGAAGTCATCGAGATCACAACGCCGGATGGCGAGAAGCTGGTGGCCTGGTACTCTCCGGCCGCGCTCGGCAAGCCCACCGTGCTGTTCCTTCATGGCAATGCCGGCTCGATCGCCGAGCGGCCGCTGCGCTTTCAGTACTATCAGAAGGCCGGCTTCGGCGTGCTCTATCTATCCTGGCGCGGCTATGGCGGCTCGACCGGCCAGCCGAGCGAGCAGGGATTGCTGGTCGATGCAACGGCAGCCTATGACTGGCTGATGGCCAAGGGCATTTCACCCGACAAGCTCATCGTCGTCGGCGAGTCGCTGGGCACCGGCCTGGCGGTGCAGCTCGCCGCATCCCATCCGGTGGCCGCGCTGGCGCTCGAGGCGCCCTACACCTCGATGGTCGATGTCGCCCGCTACTACTATGGCTGGCTGCCGGTTCGGCTGCTGCTTCGCGATCGCTTCGACTCGATCGACCGCATCGCCAAAATTCATGCGCCGCTCATCATTTTCCATGGCGACGCCGATCCTGTCGTTCCCTTCGCGCTCGGCAAGCGCTTGTTCGAAGCTGCCGCCGAGCCGAAGCAATTCGTCGCCATTCCGGGCGGCACCCATGGCTCGATCTTCGAGGAGCCGACCTGGGCGCAGGAGGTCGCCTTCTTTCTCAAGGCCGTCAAGGAGCGCGAGGGATGAGCGCCAGGAGCGACGGAGCGCGCACCCGGCGCGGCAGCGAGCGGCGTCGCGCCGGTGCCATCCGGCAGCTTCCCAAGCACCAGATCGTCAACCGCTACCCGCGGCTTGCCATCGTCTCGCAGGACGAGGTCGAGGCGCTTCACCAGGCCTCGCTCAGGATCTTGAGCGAAATCGGCGTGAAGTGCTACCTGCCGGAGGCGCGTGCGATCCTCGGGCGGGCCGGCGCCCTTGTCGATGAGGCGACACTGCGGGTCAGGCTCGATCGCGAGCTCGTCGAGCAGGCCCTGGCCAGCGTTCCGCCGGTCATCGAGCTCGTCCCGCGCAACCCGCAGAACACCACGCTCGTCGGCGGCGACAACGTTGCCTTCGCCACCGTGCTCGGACCGCCGAACTGCTCCGACATCGAGCGCGGCCGCCGCTCCGGCACCCTTGCCGATCATGACGATTTCCTGCGCCTTGCTCAATTCTTCAACATCATCCAGCTGATTGGCGGCTCGCCGGTCGAGCCGCTCGATATCGAGGTGCGCTTCCGTCATCTCGAAGCCACCCGCTCGATGCTGACGCTGACCGACAAGGTGCCCTATGTTTTCTGCCAGAGCCGCCAGCGCATCCACGATGTGTTCGCGATGTGCGCCATTGCCCGCGGCGAGACGCTCGAAGAGTTCGCCGAGCGGCCCGGCGTTTTCTCGATCATCAACACCAATTCGCCCCTCCAATATGATCTCGCCATGGCGACTGGCGTGATCGAGATGGCCCGCTTCGGCCAGCCGACCTTGATCACCCCCTTCATCATGGCCGGTGCCACGGCGCCGGCCACCGTCGCCGCCGGCATGGCGATGAACAATGCCGAGATCCTGTTCGGCGTCACCCTGGCCCAGCTGGTGCGGCCGGGCGCGCCGGTGCTTTACGGCAATGCCGCCAAGAATGTCGACCTCAAGACCGGCGCCCCCGCCTATGGCCTCGCCGAGTCCTACCGCTTCACCCATATTGGCGGCCAACTCGCCCGGCGCTACCGCATGCCGCTGCGCTCATCGGCCTTCTGCGCCTCCAACCTGCCCGATGCCGCCGCCATGCTTGAAGGCGTCGGCGCCACCTGGGCGGCGATCACCGCCGGCGCCAATCTGTTGATGCACGGGGCAGGGTGGCTCGAGGGCGGCCTTTGCTCGTCCTTCGAGAAATTCGTGCTCGACATCGAGGTCCTGCAGAACATGGCGGTGTGGCTCAAGCCCGTGACCATCGACGCCGGGACGCTGGCGCTCGACGAGATCGCCGAGGTCGGGCCAGGAGGTCACTTCTTCGGGACGGCACGCACCATCGCGACCTTCGAGACGGCGTTCCACCAGCCCATCATCTCCACCACCCAGAATTATGGTGCCTGGCTGGAGGCCGGCGGGCTCGATGGCACCCGCCGCGCTCACCGCGTCTATCGGCAGGCCCTTTCCGAATATGAGCCGCCTCCGCTTGCCGACGACATTCGCGAGGCGCTCGATGCCTTTGTGGCGCGCCGCACGGCGGAAGGCGGCGCTCCCCTCGATTGACGGCTCCGAAGCTCAGCCGCGCATGCGCGCTCCGTTCGGATCGAACAGGGGCGTCCGCTGCGGCCGCGCCGCCCGCCGGCTGCCGATGATCTCGATGGTGAAGCCGCTGTCCTCCTGCGCGAGCTGGCGCGGCACATAGCCCATCGCCAGCGATTTGTCGACCCAATGCGCATAGCCGCCCGAGG
>JBEVJH010000125.1:0-7833 GCA_040510355.1 Aestuariivirgaceae bacterium | reverse complement strand
ACATGCTCATGCCGCTCGAGCGTCGAATAGCCGTCCGGCGCCATCTCGAAATAGCGAAGCTCGCCGGCAAGCTCGGGCGACGAGAAGAGGACGCGCCGGGTGATGTCCTTGAAGGGGACGCCGGCCTCCTGCTTGTAGGCATGAACCGGCACCTCGGCCCAGTTGCCGGGGCCCTGGGCGGTGCGGAAATGCGGGAGAGGCTTGTCGTTCATGATGCTGCTCGGTCATGGCGGTGGGCGGCGACACGGTCCTGCAGGCGGCGCGCCTCGGCGGCGAGCCGGTCGCCGGCCTGCAGCAGGTTGCCGCCGATCAGCAACATGGTGTCGGGTCCGTAGAAATCCAGGATCTCGTCGACGCGGTCGAGGGTCATGCCACCGGCCGGCACCGGCATGGCGTCGCGCTTGCCCGGAACGGGGACGCGGGAATTGGCCGCCAGCGTCCGGCATTCGGCACGGCTGTAGCCGAAGCGGCCGCCATGATTGGGGAAGACCTGGGCGTCGCCGCCGAACAGCCGGAACAGCTTGCCGATGAGGAGCCCCGGCGTGATGCGCGCGGCGCCGGCCAGCGCCGGATGCGTCATGATCGCCATGTCGGGATTGTCGCGGGCGATCGCCGACAGGGTGGCGACACCGGAGATCATCGGGGCGATCATGATCATGGTGAGGCCGTTGTCGTGGGCGAGCGCCACGCCGCGGCGGATGTCGTCGAGCGTGCCGGTGAGGCTCGGTATGTAGGTCGTGCCGGCGCCGGTGGCGCGGACCGCCGCGGCGACCGCGGCGATGCGCGCGGCGAGCGGGCTGTAGCGTTGGTCGGCGAGGCCGTGATCGTCCTTGATGAAGTCGAGGCCGCCCTCGGCCATGGCGGCGGCGAGCCGGCCGAGCGCGGCGGGGCTCAGGCCCTGCGGCTTCAGCGCCGAGCAGGTGAGGGCACGATGCCTGGCCCGCGCCCGGGCGCGCAGTCCGGCAATGCCGGCAGTGGGTCCGGCGAGAGCTGAAACCATTTCGGGCGGAAGCTCCGTATCGACCAGCGTCACGTCGTTCAGAATGGAGGCATTGCCGAACAGCATGTTCATGATCTGTCCGGGCTCGTTGCCGGTGGTGACGGCGTTCAGGCCGATTCGCACCGCGAAGACGCCGCCGCCGAGGTCCTCGATATCCTCCACCGTGCCGATGATGTCGTCGCGGATGGATTGTGACGCAATGGCATCGACGGGCATCTCGACGCTCTGCTCGACCGCCAGCGCGCGGGCCCGGGAAGCGATCGATTCGGCGTCTGCCGCAATGTGGTAGAGCGCGGTCAGCTTGGGCATATTTTGGTCACATCCCGGTGGCTGTGCTTCATGGAAAGGACAAATAGTTGACGCGAGAGCACAGTCCCATTGGCGTTTATCAAACCTGCGGATTCGCCGCTTGCAATGGGGCGCGCTCTTTGTCAATCCTTGTCTCGAGGATGTCGCGATGATGCACGTTAACCGCACGGCAAAATTCGGTATAGGTCAGGTGGTTAAGCATCGCCTGTTCGCCTTTCGCGGCGTCATTTTCGACGTTGATCCGACCTTCGCGAACACCGAAGAATGGTGGCTCTCCATCCCGGAGGAGATCCGGCCTCAAAAAGACCAACCGTTCTACCATCTCCTCGCCGAAAATGAGGAGACAGAATACATCGCCTATGTGTCGGAGCAGAATCTGTTGGTCGATGATTCGCGGGAGCCGGTGCGCCATCCCCAGGTCGGCGACTATTTCAGTCGCTTCGACCGCTCGCGGGGCGCCTATGAGCGGCGCCAACGCGGTGGGCATTGACCGGATCGGCCGCTTTCTTCTCGTCCTTCTGACCCTGCTTGTCGCCTTGCATTCCCGCGCTCTGGCCGAGCCGCGGCACGGCATCGCCATGCATGGCGAGCCCGCCCTGCCGGCCGACTTCGCTGCCTTTCCCTGGGTCAATCCCGATGCGCCGCAGGGCGGGGTCTATCGCGAGGCGCTGACCGGCACGTTCGACAGCACCAATCCCTTCATCGTGCGCGGCACCAGCGCGGCCGGGGTCCGGACCTATGTGTTCGAGAGCCTGCTGGCGCGCAACCGGTCGGAGCCCTTCTCGCTCTACGGCCTCCTCGCCGAGACCATCGATGTCGCGCCGGACCGCCGCAAGGTGACGTTCCGGCTGCGGCCGGAGGCGCGGTTCTCGGACGGGGTGCCGGTCACCGCGGCGGATGTCCGCTTCTCGCTCGCGACGCTGCGCGAGCATGGGCGGCCGAACTACCGGGCCTATTATGACAAGGTGGCACGGATCGACACGCCCGATCCGCGGACCGTCACATTCTTTCTCGACACGGCCGACCGGGAGCTCGTGTTGGTGCTCGGGCTGATGCCGATCCTGCCGGAGCATTACTTCGCCGGGCGCGATTTCGAGGCCTCGACCCTCGATCCGCTGATCGGCAGCGGCCCCTATCGGTTCCAGGAGATCAGGCCCGGCGAGCGGGTGGTGTTCGGCCGCGACCCTCACTGGTGGGGCAGGGGGCTCGCGGTCAATCGCGGCTTGTGGAATTTCGACGAGGTCCGCTTCGACTATTATCTCGACGGCTATGCGGCGCTCGAGGCCTTCAAGCGGGGGCTCGCCGACATTCGCGCCGAGGGTGATCCGGGGCGCTGGGCGGGCGACTATGATTTTCCGGGCTCGGCCGGCGGCAAGGTGGCGCGCGAGGTCGTGAGCTCGGGCCTGCCGCGGCCGGCGGCGGCGATCGCCATCAACACCCGCCGGCCGATGCTCGGCAATCCCAAGGTCCGCGAGGCGCTGATCCTGGCTTTCGATTTCGAATGGGCGAATGCCAATCTGTTCCACGGGTTGATGCAGCGGACCCAGGGCTATTTCGCCGGCTCCCCCTTGAGCTTCGTCGGCCATCCCGCCTCGGCCCGCGAGCGGCAGATGCTGGCGAAGGCTGATGCCACGCTGCCCGAGGCGATCCTCGATGGCAGCTGGCGGCTGCCGGTCAGCGACGGCCGGGGCCGCGACCGCGCCAATCTCCGCAAGGCGGTCGAGATCCTGGCCGGGCAGGGCTTCCGCCTCGCGGGCGGGGTCATGAAGGAGGCGCGGACCGGGAGGCCGCTGGCGCTCGAGCTCATGGTGCAGACCCGCGAGCAGGAGCGGCTGGCGCTGCACTACCAGCGCTCGCTGCGCTCGATCGGGATCGCGCTGTCGGTACGCCAGGTCGATCCGGCGCAGTTCCAGCGGCGGCTCGACGATTACGACTACGATCTCGTGCCGGTGAGCTGGTACAACTCGCTGTCGCCCGGCAACGAGCAGGCCTTCTACTGGGGGAGCGCGGGGCGCGAGACCCCCGGGACCCGCAACTATCCGGGGGTGGCCGATCCGGCGATCGACCGGATGATCGGAGAGATCCTGAAGACCACCGACCGCGACACCTTCGAGGATGCGGTGCGGGCGCTCGACCGGCTGCTGGTGGCCGGCAACTACGCCATCCTGCTCTATGCTCCGCCCGGCCAGTGGATCGCCCGCTGGACCCGCATCGGCCGCCCCGCCAAGCCATCGCTCTACGGCTTCGACCCGGAAGCAAGCTGGGCGGCACCAGGCAGCGGTCAGTAGGGAAATGCTCCACTCACGACCTACTGCCTAACGCCGACTGCCCCCCTTTCCCCAATCACGCATTTGTGTGTGCGCTATTGATTCGACGAAGGTTGTTCCGTTGTGATACGTTTGGCTGTGGCGAAATTGTGGCGTTGTGTCCGCGTATAAGCTAACGAAATCATTCGCTTTTTCCTGTTAGTGACAGGATTGTGTCATGTCGAAACTGCTGGTCGCCATCATGGCGGCAACTGTTATTACCATGGTGGGCGCGGCCTTCCTCGCCACCAGCTACGGCATGAGCGCTCCGCCGCTATGGATCGCTCATGTGGCTGATGGGCCGCGCTCAACCCATTTCAAGAACTCGGACAAATTATGGGTCCCGCAAGGGGCAGACCGCCCGGCCTCGCCGGCGACCGAGGAAGGCGCCGGCAGCCGCAAGCCGCCGCGGTCCTGGTGGATATAGCGAATAGGCAGTAGGCAGTAGGCGGAGATCTTCCCCACTGCCCACTGCCTTCACCCCCTCATCACCAACGGCAGCTCGTCGCTCGCGCCGAGCCCGGTGTCCATTGCCAGCCGGCGGAGCCACGGCACGGTGGCGACGAGGCCGAGTCCGGTCGCGCGCAGGAGGTCGACCGGCAGCAGCGAGGCGATGAGCGAGCGGTTCGCCAGGTCAACGATCGCCTGGCGGGGCATGACATCGCGGCGGCGGCGGCGCTCATAGTCATCGAGCAGCGGCGCGGCGCCGGGGTCGTGGCCGAGGTCGAGCGCATCATTGATCAGCTCCGCCGCCAGCGCGCCGTCGCGCAGGCTGGTGTTCAACCCCTGGGCGCCGATCGGCGGCAGCAGATGCGCCGCCTCGCCGACCAGCAGCAGGCGCTCGCCGACGAAGCGCCGGGCGAGCAGCCCGCGCATCGGGAAGGCGCGGCGTGGTCCCGGCTCGGAGATGCGCCCGAGCGCGCCATGCATCTCCGCCTGGAGAGTGCTGCAGAACAGCGCGTCCGACATGGCGAGGGCGGCCTGGATGCGTTCCGGCCGGTCCATCCAGACGAGGCTCGAGCGATTGCCGGGGAGCGGCACGGTGGTGAACGGCCCGGCGCGCTTGTGATATTCCGTTGAGGTGCCGCCATGCGGCAGCGAATGGCCGAAGGAGCCGGCCAGCGCCTCCTGGGGATAGGACCATTCGGTGACGGCGATGCCGGCGAGCGAACGCAAGGCGGAGCCCTGGCCGTCGGCGGCGACGGCGACCCGGGCAGCGACCGGACCGGCATCGGTGTGAAGCACCAGGCGATCCCGGGTCGGCTCGAGGTCCTTCACCGGCGCCTCGAGGCGCGCGACGCCGATGCTTGCGGCGCGGGACAGCAGGGCGCGGCGCAGCGGCTCGACCGGAATGTTCCAGCCGAAGCAATCGGCGCCGATCTCGGGCGCCGCCATGGTCAGCGCCGGCGCCGCGACGAGCCCGCCGCGGTCATCGACGATGCGCAGGACGACCAGCTTCTCCGAGAGCTCGGCCAGCGCGCCCGGCCAGATGCCGATGGCGGCAAGCAGCCGAATGGCCGGCTGCATCAGGGCGACGGTGCGCGGATCGGGCTTCAGGCTGTCGGCAGGCGCCAGCAGCAGCGGCCGGTGGCCGGCAGCGGCGATCAGGCAGGCGGTGGCGAGGCCGGCGGTGCCAGCGCCGGCAACGACCACATCGACATCGCGGCGATTTTGCTCCATAGGGCTCGCCATGCAGGAAACTGTCCATCTCCGCCGGGACGGGGCGGTGGCGATCATAACGCTCGATCGACCGGAAAAGGTCAACGCGCTCGACCGGCCGATGCTCGACCGGCTGATCGGGCTGCTTGACGAGATCGCTCGTTCGGGTGGCGTGCGGGCTGTGCTGCTCACCGGCGCGGGCCGGGCGTTCTCGGCCGGGCAGGACCTTGCCGACCCCGCCTTCTGGCGGGACCCGAATTTCGACATCGCCGCCGTCGTCGAGCAGACCTACAACGCCATCGTGCGGCGGCTGCGCGCGCTGCCGATCCCGACCATCGCCGCCGTCAACGGGGTGGCGGCCGGCGCCGGGGCCAATCTGGCGCTCGCCTGCGACATCGTCATTGCGGCGCGCTCGGCGAGCTTCCTCCAGGCCTTTGCCAGGATCGGGCTCATCCCCGATGCCGGCGGCACCTTCATGCTGACGCGGCTCCTCGGCGAGGCGCGCGCCAAGGCGCTCGCCATGCTGGCCGAGCCGTTGCCGGCGGAGACCGCGGCGCAATGGGGGCTGATCTGGAAGGTGGTCGACGACGCGGCGCTGGCGAACGAAGCACTGGCGCTCGCTCGTCGGTTGGCCGATGGCCCGACCGCGGCGCTGGCGCTCACCAAGCAGGCGATCCAGGCGGCGAGCGAGAACGGCCTTTCGGCGCAGCTCGACCTCGAGCGGGATCTCCAGGCGGCAGCGGGGCGGACGCAGGATTTCGCCGAGGGCATTACGGCCTTTCTCGAGAAGCGCCTGCCGGCGTTTCGCGGCGCATGACGCTCGACCGGGTCCTCAGGACGCTCGACCAGCCGCGGCGGCTGATCTGGGCGGCGTTCGGCGCCATCGTGGCGGCCGGATGGGCGACGCTCTTCGGCACCGATCCATTGGCGCAGGATCTGTGGCGCGGTCTGTGCGGGCCGGCGCATGCCGCCGCCGGCTTCCACATGGCGATGTGGGTGGCGATGGTCTTCGCGATGATGCTGCCGAGCGCGGCGCCGATGATCTCGACCTATATGGACATCGCCGAGGCGGCACGGCGCAAGGCGGTCCCGGTGGTCCAACCGGCGGTGCTCGTTGCCGGCTATCTCGTCGTCTGGCTCGGCTTCGCCATCGCGGCGGGCGGCCTCCAGGCGCGGATCGACCTGCCGCAGATCCCCGGCGCGACCGGCGTGCTCCTGCTGGTCGCCGGCCTGTGGCAGTTTGCGCCCATGAAGCACGCCTGCCTGACCCGCTGCCGGGCGCCCATGCCCTTCTTCCTCGCCCATTGGAGCGAGCGGGCAGGGGACGTGCTGCGCATGGGCCTGCGGCAGGGCCTCGACTGCCTCGGCTGCTGCGGCGCCTTGATGATGCTGATGTTCGCGGCCGGTGCCATGAACCTGCTGTGGATGGCGGCGCTCGGGCTGGTGATGATCCTCGAAAAGACCATGGCGCGGCCTGAGCGGCTGGTGCAGATGGTGGGCGCAGCACTGGTGCTGCTCGGCCTGGCGCAGCTCGGCCTGGAATTTTTCGCCTGAGAGATGATGAGACGATGACCGACGCGATCAAACCCTGGACGATCAAGGGAGAGCTCGTCCTCTCCTGCAACTGCACCGTCTTCTGCCCCTGCGTGATCTCGCTCGGCCGCCATCCGCCGACCGAAGGGCATTGCCAGACCTGGGGCGGTATCAGGATCGACCAGGGCCGCTTCGGGACCACCGACCTGTCCGGCATCAATATCGGATTGATGATCGAGATCCCCGGAATGATGAGCCGCGGCAATTGGACGGCGGCGGTCTATGTCGACAAGCGCGCCAAGCCTGCGCAGCTCAAGGCGCTGACGGCGATCATGACCGGCCAGGCGCGCGGCACGACCCATCTCCTGTCGATCCTGGTCGGCGACTTCCTCGGGGTGTTCCAGGAGGAGATCCGCTATGAGCGCGACGGCGACACGCGGCGCTTCGCGATCCCCAAGATCATCGAGGGCGAGATCAAGCCGGTCGCCAGCGCCGGCGGCGGCAAGCCGACGACCATCGAGAACTCGCAATATTGGATCGGCCCGCAGATCATCGTCGCCGAGGCGGTGAAGTCGAAGCTCAGGGCATTCGGCCGCAATTGGGACTTCCGCAACCGCAGCGCCGAGATCGTGGCGCTGGATTGGAAGGGGCCGTAAGTAGGCAGTAGGCAGTAGGCAGTATGGAAGTGCTCCGCTCACTGCCTAATGCCTAACGCCTACTGCCTGACTATCGCGTCTCCGCCACGAACTGCTCCGTCGCCGCATCGACGGCCCGGCTGCGCTTCCCGCGCGGGGCGTGGATGTAGAGGTCGGCGCCGGCGGGGCGGGCGCCGTTGGCGGGGGCGGCGATCCCATAGCGGGTGTCGCGGGCGTGGTCGGCCAGCAGCAGCTTCGGGTCGTAGACGCTGTTGAACTTCCACAGCATCTTGATGAAGTTGGTCTGGCCGCGCAGCGCGAGCTTGAGGGCGATCGCCGATGCGTCCCTGAGCGCGGCAAAACCGAGATGCTTGCGGTTCATCACCTGCTG